>PNBO01000093.1 GCA_003136095.1 Myxococcales bacterium | reverse complement strand
GGCGCCGCGGGGAGATGGGCGAAGATGTCGGGGTTCACGCGCGCGGTGGCGATCGTGCCGAGGCCTCCCAGGACGGCGGTCAGCACCGAAAGGGGCAAGGCCATCCGGCGCGCGCGCTCGTGCACCGGTCCGTCCGTCTTCCAGGCCAGGAAGAGCGCGCCGTGGTTGGCGATGGTGACGAGCACGAAGACGCCCATGAGCACCGTGTACCAGTCGAGAATGCCGACGGGATTGTCCGTGCCGAAATCGGTGAAGAGGGGAATGTTGAAGTACCCGGAAGCGTCGACGGGAACCCCGCGCACGACGTTGCCGAGCGCCGCGCCGAGGAGCACGGGCAGCAGCACGCTGGCGGCGGTGAAGGCGAAATCCCACAGGCCGCGCCACATGCCGTCGGCGAGGTGGCTGCGAAACTCGATGGCGATGCCGCGCATGATGAGGGTCCACACCACCATGAAGAGCGCCAGGTAGAATCCCGAGAAGCCGGCGGCCAGCACCTTGGGAAAGGCGAGGAAGAGACAGCCGGCACCGGCCAGCAGCCAGACCTCGTTGCCATCCCACAGCGGGCCGATGGCGCCCAGGACCTGCCGGCGCTCGGCATCGGTGCGCGCGACGATGGGGTGCAGGATGCCCGCGCCGAAATCGAAACCGTCCATGACGGCGTAGATGGCCACCATCACGCTCACGATCCAGAACCACAGCGTTTCCATGGCTATCTCCTTGGGTCCGTCGCGGCCGGGGTGTGGGAAACCGGGCCGTGCGCGACCTCGCGCAGGACCAGAAACAGGAACAAGAACCCGAGCACGACGAAGATCCCGGCGAATCCGAGCGACGTGAAGACCGTGTCGCCACTGTGCACGAGCGGGCTCGCGCCGTCGCGCGTGCGCAGCAGCCCATACACCAGCCAGGGCTGGCGGCCGAGCTCGGTGGTCATCCAGCCGGCCGCTGTCGCGATGTACGGGAAGGGGAAGGCCAGCATGAGAATCCACAGCAGCCAGCGCGCCCGCATGAGACGGTCACGCCATAGGAAGAAGAGGGCCAGACTCATGAGCGCGATGAAGAGCGTGCCGAGCCCCGCCATGATGTGGAAGCTGTAATAGAGGAGCTCGATGTTCGGCGGCCACTGGTCGGGCGGATACTCGGAGAGCCCCTTGACGTTGCTGTCGAAGGAACCGTACGCGATGTAACTCAGGAGGCCGGGCATGCGGATGGGATTGTCCAATCGCCGGTTGGGCACGTCGGGCTGGCCGATGAAGTTGAGCTCGGCCCAGGTACCGCTCGACCAGCGCCCCTCCATCGCGGCCAGGGCCGGGGGGTGGTGCCGGGCCACCATCTTGCCCTGCTGATCCCCGGTCGGGAAGGCGACGAGGATGCTGGCGGCGAGGCCGACGATGACCCCCGTGCGCAGGAAGATCCTGGCCTGCTCTCGGTGCGCGTCCCGCAAGGTGTAGAAGGCGCCGACCGCAGCCACGACGAAGGACGCGGTGACCACCGTGGCGATCATGGTGTGCGCGTACTCGGCCAGGGCCCACGGGTTCGCCAGAAAGGTGAGCAAGCTGGCGATCTGGAAGGTCCCATCGGGCGCGACGCGATGGCCCACCGGGTGCTGCATGAAGGCGTTGGTCGTGATGATGAAGTACCCCGACAGCCATGCGCCAACGAAGAGCGCCCAGGCGGCGAGATCGTGGATCCGGCGCCCGAACCTCTCCTCGCCCCAGAGCAGCAGGCCGAGGAAGCTGGATTCGAGGAAGAAGGCGAACATGCCTTCCATGGCCAGGGTCTGGCCGATGACGCCGCCGGCGCGCTGGGTGAATTGCGCCCAGTTGGTGCCAAACTGGAATTCCATGGGGATGCCGGTCACCACCCCGACGGCAAAATTGATGCCGAAGATGCGGATCCAGAAGCGGGCCGCGTCCTGGTAGCGCTCGTCGCCGGTGCGGTTGGCGAGAACCTTGAACAGCACGATGAACAAGGCCAGGCCCATGGTGAGCTGTGGGAAGAGGTAGTGGTAGGCGGCGGTGAAGCCGAATTGCAGACGATGCCAGAAGAGGGGGTCGCTCATGGTCGTTCCTTCCCGGGTGCTGCCGGCATGCGGCCGCTCACCAGATAGCCGTCCACCCAGGCGGAGGCTTCCTTGCGCAGGGTGGTGCTCGTGGCAGCCACATCGACGAACCCCGCCACGCCGAGAACGCGCAGAAGGTAGTCTTGGGTGTGGCTGTAGCGGCCGTGCGGGTTGATGCGATAGCCTGCGGGAGCCTGCTCGGGCGCGGCGGCCTCGACGGTGAACACCAACGCGCCGGCGGGGCGCAAGGCCCGCGCCGCGGCCAGGGCGACTTCGCGTAGATCGCCAAAGTACACCAGCGTGTCGGCGGAGACGATGAGATCCCAGGACGCCGCGTGCGCGTGCAGATAGGCGGTCAGCTCCTCGACCACTAAGGCGTCGTACACGGATCGCTTGCGGGCAAGCTCGATCATCGCCGGCGACAGGTCGACGCCGGTAAGGTTCCTGGCCAGCGGTCGCAGGCGCGGTCCACACAGTCCGGTGCCGCACCCGGCGTCGAGCACGTCGAGCTTCGCCACCGCCTCACCGTACAGCCGCGCCACCTGGCCGGCGACCAACTCGGGCGCGCGGTAGTCCAGGCGGGCGAGGGAGTCGTCGAAGGTGGGGGCAAAGCCGTCGAATTCCGCGCGTACGTAGTCGTCCGACGCGCGGCCGGGCACCGCCTCGCCCGTGCACGACGCAACGAAATGGCTTGCGCGTGGGTCGTCCGGGAAGAGCGCGAGCCATTGTTGGTAGATGCCCGTGGCTTCGTGGATGCGGCCGGCGGCATAGAGCATCGCCCCCAGGTGGCGGTAGGAATCCGCCGACTGCGGCGCGAGCCGCATCGCCTCGCGGTGGGCGTCGAGGGCTGCGTCGAAGCGGTGCAGCTCACCGAGGGTATTGCCCAGGTTCTGCCAGGCCGGGGCGTGGTCGGGTTGGAGCGCGATCACTTGGCGGAAGGTCGCCGCCGCGTTTTCAAGATCGCCACGCTGGCGCAAGACCGTACCCAGGTTGTTCAAGGCGCTGGCATTCCCGGGCCGCAAGGCGAGCGCGCGGCGATAGGCGGTTTCGGCCTCCTCGAGTCGGCCGAGTTGCTTGAGGACATTGCCGCGGTTGTTGTGCGCGTCCGGATGATCCGGCGCCAGCTGGAGAGTGCGGTCGAGGTATTCCAGGGCGCTTTTCGAGTTGCCAAGCTGGTGCTCGGCCACGCCCAGAAAATGCAGGGCGTCCACCTGCTCGGGGGCGTGGGCCAGGATCCGCCGATAGCTCCGGGCCGCCTCGTCAATCTTGCCCTCCCGGTGGTCGCGCAGGGCGAGGGCCAGATCCTCGCCCCTTGCCGGGCGTGGCCTGGGGGAGTGGCCCGGCTTCTTCCTACGACGCTTCATCCTGGATGACATCGGCGGGGACGGTTGGCGCAAACGCTCCTTGGCTTCCTCGCGTACTCCGCGACGGAGCCGGCGCTATGTTGTTGCACCCAGCCGGTTCGCGCAAGTCCCTTGCCGGGACTCCTCCTCTTGCTATTGCTAGCGATGTCGCGACAGGCCGATGCCGGTGGTGGACTTGACCACGTCGACCACGCCGCCGGCGGGCGCGTGCGACTTGATGTAGACCAGCGTCTTGGCGAGCAGGTCGTGCAGGGCTTGCCGCTTGGGATGGAAGGCCACCAGGAGGAAGCCGGCCATGTAGCCGACCAGGATGCTGGTCGCCAGCGCGAGGTAGACGATGGGAACCACCATTTCCGACAGGCTCAACTTCGAGAGCTGGAACGACACCTGCTGGTCGCCGTGGAAGACAAAGACGATCCCCGCAAGCACGGTCCACGCCAGCGGGCCCCAGGCGAAGGCGGCGGTGCGGATGAGCGCGGCCTTCCAGGTCAGCTTGCCGCCCGACGCGCTCTCCACGCGGATGCCGAGCAGCCACTTGCCCGGCGTCTGTCCGAAGAGCCGGTGGCAGAGCACCCAGTAGACGAAGGCGACGGGCAGGACGAGCAGGCGGAGGAAGTAGGCCGCCACCAGCAAGAGGACGGCGTCGATGCCGAGCGCGATCCCGCGCGCGCCCATGCCGCCCAGCTCGCGGCGCGGCGCGCGCGCGGCCTCCAGCGCGGTGATGAGCTCGTCGTAGTCCGCGAAACGGTCTTCGGGCTTCTTGGCCAGCATGCGCTCGACGATGCGGGCCACCACCACCGGCACCTGCGGATTCAGGTCGCGCACAGGCTGTACGCGATCCGTGACATGCATGGAGATGATGCCGACGGGCGACGGTCCGGAGAACGGCGGCTGGCCGCACAGCATGTGGTAGAGCGTGCAGCCCAGCGAGTAGATGTCGGAGCGGTGATCGGCGACCTGGCCGCGCCCCTGCTCGGGCGACATGTAGAGCGGCGAGCCGATGATGGCGCCGTCGCGCGTGAGCTGGGCGTCGCCGCGCATGCTCTTGACCAGCCCGAAGTCGAGGATCTTGATGCCGGCTTCGTTGTCGAGCATGAGGTTCGACGGCTTGACGTCGCGGTGGACGAAGCCCTGCGCGAGGGCGGCGCGCAGGCCGCGCGCGGCCGCCAGCGTGTAGTCGACGGCCTGGGTCCAGGGCAGGGGCGTGCCCTTGGCGAGAATGGCGTCGAGCCCCGGTCCTTCGAGGTACTCCATGACGAAGAAGTGGAAACCGCGATCCTCGCCGATGAAGTAGATCTGCGCGACGTTGGGGTGGCGCAGGCGCGCCTGGGCGCGTGCCTCGCGCGCGAAGCGCTCGGCGATCTCGGGCTCGTGTCCGATGTCGAGCGCGAGGACCTTGATGGCCACGGGCCGGTCGAGCGAAACGTCGGTGCCGTAGTACACGGCCCCCATGCCGCCGCGGCCGAGCAGGCGCACCAGCGCGAAGTGCTGCAGGCGCGTGCCGGCCAGCCCATCGGCAAGCGAATCTTCCCCGCTGCTGGGCGCGTCCTTGAGCAGGATGGTTTCGTCGAGAGCTCGACGGCTCTTCTCCCCGTCGCTCATGCGGCGAGAATACTCGCTCTCGCCGCAAAATACGATTGCCGCGAGCGGCGAGCTACCAGCGCTCGGTGTTGTTCCTCCCGCTCGGCGCCGCGGGTGGCGGTGCCGCGGGCGGACTGGGCCGGTCGGTGATCTTGGCCGTCGGTTGCTCCGCGCCCTTCTTGCCCTTGCCGGCGCCGGCCTTTTTCCCGTGATGCTTGCCCGACTCGTCCGCGGGAGGCGTGGGCTCGGCCGCGGGGGCGGGTGGCGGTGGCTCGAACGCGGGGGCTGCGGGCGGCGGCGTGAACTTGGGCGTGGGCACGGGCTCTGGCTCGGGGGTGGGAGCGGGCGCCGTGGCCGCGGACTCGGTGGCCGCGGATTTGCCGGGCGAAGGGCGGGTGACGAGCACGGTGATGGCGAGCCCGGCCGCGGCCAGGCCCACGATCGCGGCCACCGCGACCACGGTACGGCGCTTGCCGCGCCCGCCGTTGAAGTCCACATCCGTCGCTTCGCCCGAGGCATTGCGGAAGGTGGTCGTCTGCTTGACCCCCGCCGCGGGCTCGACCACTCGCGAGGAGTGTACCGGCTGGAACACGCCCGGCGTGACCGGCACCGGCGCCGGCGTGGCCATCGTCCGGTCGAGGGCGAAGCCCGAGTGCGGCCTGCCGCCGGGCCACTGCTGGGGGAGGATCGCGGTGTTGCCCACGGGCGGCGTGAGGTGGATAGGGCCCGTGTGGCCGGCCGCGTAGCCGCGGAGCGCGGACAGAAACTCCGTCATCGACTGGAAGCGATCGCTNNTCCGGCTCCTTCATCACGTGCATGATGATGAGGTCGCCGAAGCCCTCGCTGGTGAAAGGCGGGGCCCCGCACAGCATCTCGTAGAGGATGATGCCGAGAGCGTAGATGTCGGTGCGATGGTCGATCTTCTCGATGAGACCCTGGCACTGCTCGGGCGACATGTACGCGGCCGTGCCCATGATGGCACCCGTGCGTGTCTTCATCGAGCTGCCGCGCAGGTCGTCGCGTAGCTTCGCGATGCCGAAATCGAGCACCTTCACGCGCTCGCCGGCGCCGACCATCTCGTCGGGCACCAGGAAGAGGTTGTCCGGCTTGAGGTCGCGGTGAACGATGCCCTTGCTGTGCGCGGCCGCCAGCGCCGAGGCGGTCTGGGACGCAATCTCGACGGCCTGGGCGACATCGAGCGGCCGGACACGATCGAGGCGAGTCGCGAGGCTCTCGCCCTCGAGGAACTCCATCAGCATGTAGGGAACGTTGTCCTCGGGCAACATGCCGACGTCGATGATGTCGATGATGTTGGGGTGGCGGATGGCGTTGGCCGCGCGCGCCTCGTTGAAGAAGCGTGAAACCAGCGATTCGTCGCGGGCCAGTTCGGGCTTGAGCACCTTTACCGCGGCCTTGCGCCCCATGATCGGGTGCAGGGCCAGGTACACTGTCCCCATGCCGCCTTCGCCAAGGAGCGAGACGATTTCGTAGTTGTTGAGGTGTCTTCCTATCACGACGCAATCTTAAGTCAGTGGAGCTACTAGAGTATCAGAGTTTGGCTGGCCCCACAGGCCGGGGATGGACGGAGCGCACAGACCCCGCCACAGGAGCCTATATATTGGCAGTATATTCGTTATTTAGCTTTCATATCATCTTTGACTGAACATTGGAAGGCCTTCTCATGTGACACAAGGCGCGCCCCGAGGGGAAGTCGCTGGAAACCCTCTGCAGGGACTTCACAAACCTTCGCCCTTCGCCCACAATTGTTGTCGATGGAATTTCCTGACCGTGTCTGGGTTCGGATGCCTGCCTACCGTGCTTTGCTTATTTCTCTCGTGTTCGGGATGCTGGTTATTGGTTGCGTCAACCTGACCAAACCCATGCTCGTGCAGGAATGCGCCAGCGCTCCCGGCGGATGCACCCCAAACTGGGTTCCTCCCCCTGACGCCGCCGACGACACGGCCGAGCAGCCGGATCTCAAGCCCGGCGATGAACCCGCCGTCGTCAAGCATGATGTTGGCCCCGACAACTCGCCGCCGCCACCGGACGGCCCGGCCGACCAGCTCGGCCCCGATACCGGCAACAAGGACATCGGCGGGGATACGCGGCCTCCTTCCGACCCGATCGTTTCCACGGAAACCACCTCGCCACCCGACGACGTCAAGAGCGACCTGCCGGTCGAAAAGATCGTCGGCGCCGAACCCGGGCCCGAGCCGCAGGCGGGTGCGGAGCCTGGGCCGGAGCCGGGGCCGGAGCCGGGGAAGGAACCTGCGGCGGAGCCGGGACCGGAGCCGGGGCCCGAGCCGGGAAAGGAACCTGGGGCGGAGCCGGGACCCGAGCCGGGACCGGAGCCGGGGCCGGAACCGCCGCGGGATGCGGGATCCACTGCGGCCTGCGCGAATGCCACGCCAATCAGCGGCAACAATAGCGGACCCTTCAACACCAAAGGTGCATTCTGCTTCGTCACCTGCGATAGCATGCAGAACGGGTGGGGGTGTTCCTCGTTTGACACAACGAACAGAACCATCAAGGTCAACGGCACCTCGGTGACGACGTGCGGGGGCACCCTGCCGGCGAAGAAGTCCGGCTACTACTACTGGGATATCGGTGCCGGACTCAACACGTGGGACGCCATCTGGTGGTCGGGGACCGCCGCCACTTCATGCACGGCCCCGGCGGGCGGCTTCACTCCGTAGCGGCGTTGACCACGGCCACGGCCACGACCACGGCCACGACCTCATGTGGCTATCCTGGGATTGGGATCTTTGGCCTGTGGTAGAAGGCTCGGCAGAACGCGGTGGGGAAGAGGCGATGTCGCTCGTGAAAATGGCGCTGCTCTTTCTGGTCGCGCATGTCGCGGCCGCGCTCTTCTTTCTCTTCGATCGTGCGCCGGGAACCGCCGCTGCGCTCCATGGGCTGCCGCTCGACGACGCCTGGATTCACATGGTCTACGCGCGCAGCCTGGCCGCGTTGCAGGGCTTTGCCTACAACCCCGGCCAGCTCGAAACCGGGACGACCAGCCCGCTGTGGGGCGTGCTGCTCGTGCCGGCGAGTTGGGCGGCGCGCGCGTTCGGCATCAGCGTCGTGTTGCCGGCGAAGGCGACCGGCATTCTCACGGCCGTGGCGGCCAGCGTGGGCGCGGCTCGCGTCGCGCGGGTTCTGGATCTCGGGTTGGCGGTCGAGCTCGCGGCTGGCCTGGCCATCGCCGTGGATCCCGCGCTGGCGTTCGCGCAGGTGTCGGGGATGGAAGTGATGCTGGCCTCGGCGCTCGCCCTCTGGGCGGTGGCGGAGCTGGCCGCCGACCGGGCTTGGCCCGCGGCGATCGCGGCCGCGCTGGCGCCCCTGGCTCGTCCCGAGATGATCCTGCTCGCCCTGCCAGTGCTTGCGGTGATCGAGTGGCGGATGCACCAGCGGGACGCGCGTCTGCCGCCGCGCCTGCTGGTGCTCGCTCCCTTGCTCGTGGGCGTGGGTGGCTGGATGCTCTACTGCCTCTTCGTATCCGGTTATCCCCTGCCGAGCACCTTCTATGCGAAGTTCTCGCTCCGGACCGAGTTCTTCAGTCACAACGTGGCGCTGATTCTTGGCCAGGTGCTGCCCGTCTGGCCGTGGTTCATCCGCGGCGCCGGGTTCATTCTGTGGGGGCTCGGCGCCTTGGTCCTGCTTCGCCGGGGTCTGGTCGGCGGTTTGGCAGCGGCTTTTCCGGTGGCCTATCTGCTCGCCGCCGCAGGTTCGCAGTACATGCCGCAGGCCTGGCCGTTCTACTGGCAGCGCTACCTGCTGCCGGCTCTACCCTTCATTCTTCTGTGCGTGGCGGCAGGCGCCCTGCACGTCGCCCAATGGGCCTGGCAGCGACGGCGCCAAGCCTGGGCGCCCCTGCGTGTCCTCGCCGCGGCGGCAGTGATACTTGGAACGATTTCTGGCCTGCCCTCCGGCTGGAAGAGCAGCGCCGATCTCTACGCCTGGAACTGCCAGAACATCGACGAGTTGAACGTCGCCATGGCGACCTGGCTGCGCGACCACACGGCCCCCGGCGAGACCATCGCCGTGACGGACGCCGGAGCCGCCCGCTATTTCGGCGAGCGTCCCATCTTCGACTTGCTTGGGCTCAACAACCACCGCTACTTGCACCGGCAACGGACATCGGCATCCGACCTCGATCCGGTTCGCCTGATTGCCACGTTCCCCTCGTTCGTTCCCTTCCTGCGCGACAACCCCGCCTGGCCGCCGCTCCACAGGGTCGCAACGGGGCATCTGACCATCTGCGATTGCCCGCAATCCGAGCTGGTGGCCTACCGGCGGGTGGAGCCGACCCGCTAGCTGCCATCGTCATCGCTCCCGGTCCCCTTGCGTGGCTGCCGGCAATCGGCCTAGATTGCGCCCCAAGGAGAGGCTGCATGACATTGCTTACTACGCCCGGTCGTCGGGGATTCAATTTGGACGTTCGCTCGCTCGCCGCCGTGGTCTTGGCGCTTTCGCTGCTCACGGTTGGCATCGTGCCGTCGCAAGCGCACGCCGCGAAGGCGAAAGCCGCGAAGGAGCCGAAAGACCCTCGCGAAATGCAGGCGCGGGAAGCCTTCGCGGCCGGGAGCTACAAGGAGGCGCTCGACATCTACACCAAGCTCTATGCCGAGAAGCTGCACCCGACCTTCCTGCGCAACATCGGGCGCTGCTACCAGAACCTCGGCGAGCCCGAGCGCGCCATCTCCAGCTTCCGCGAGTATCTGCGCAAGGCTAAGGACATGCCGGCCGACGAGCGCACCGAGGTCGAGGGCTTCATCAAGGAGATGGAGGAGCTGCAGAAGAAGAACGCCGCCGCGGCCACGCCGCCGGTCGCTCCGGTCCATCCCCTGCCCGTGGCCGCGCCTTCCGTGGCGCCGGTCGCGCCGCAGCCGATGGTGATGGTGCAGCAGCCCGCGCCGGTCAGCGAGCCGACCCCTTTCTACAAGAAAGCCTGGTTCTGGGGCGTGGTCGGTGGTGTCGTCGTGGCCGGCACCGTCGGCGGATTGTGGGCCGGCGGGGTGTTCTCGAAGTCGACGAACCATTGTCCGGCCGGGGCCATCTGTCCTCCTTGATTGCGGGAGCCACCACCATCATGTCCAAGTATTCAACGCTTGTCTTCGTCGGTCTCGGCCTGCTTGTGCTTGGGCCGGCTTGTTCCAAGAGCGACACCTATTATCTCCTCGTCGATGTCTCGCTGGAGACCGGCGTACACACGCCAGACAGCGTCACCCTGGTTGCGACCCAGAAACAAGTCTCGATCAAGCAGGCCACCCTGTCCTGGTCGTTGGCCAAGGCCGGCGTCCTGGAGGTCGGCCTCGCTCTGCCCAGCGACACCACGGATCCCGTGGTGGTCACCGGCAACGCCTACTTCGGTGGCCAATCCGTGGGTCAGGGCACGGCCACGCAACCGACGCTCACCAAGAGCCAGAACAATGGCCCCATTTCTCTCGTCATCAAGGCCGTTCCGGTGACGGTAGGTGATGGGGGTGTTCCCGACTCGGCGGCCGATGGCCCCGGCAGTGGCGAGACGGCGGTGGGCGACGGCCCGGGCAGCGAGCGGGCGAGCATGGACGTCTTCGCAGCCGATGGCGTGGATGCACCCAGCGGCGACGGCCCGGCGACCGGAGGCAGCGACGGTGGACCCGGCCCGGACGCCGGAATCGATGCAGGGACTGACGACAGCGGCGGCGATGCGCCTGCCGCGGACAAGGACACCCCACCTGTGCTCGATGCCGCAGTCGACGGCGGGGCGCCGCTCGACGCCTCGGGAGCGGACGGTGCGGGCCGCCAGTGGTCAACCCCGCTCCAGGTGCAGGGCCCCTCCGACTACCCAACGCCCTCGGTGGCCGTGTCGCCCGCGACCGGTGACGCGGTTGTGGCCTGGTATGACTCCGTCGGTGGCGTGCAGACCGTCCACTACGCGGCCGCGAACGACACCTGGAGCGCGTCGCCCGCCACACTCGAATCGCGTGGCACGCCGCTGAGCGTGCAGGCCGCGGTGGATGGCACCGGTCACTACGTCGTGGCCTGGGCCCAGAATGACCTCGTCACCAGCCCATCCCTGCTCGGCGTATGGGCGAGCTACTCGGCCGATGGCCTGACCTGGTCGAATCCACCCGTGCTGCTCGCGGCCGGCCCGTCCAACGCGGACTACGGCGACGTGCGTGTGGCGGTGAATCGCGCCGGCCAGGGCTGGGTGGTCTGGGATCAGACCATCACCGGGAGCATGTCGAGCAGCGATCCCGAAACGATCTACGCCGTCTTCTTCAGCGGAACCACGGCCAAGACCCCGGTGATCGTGAAGGCGGGCACCACCAATGGCTCGGCCCGGGAACGGCTACCGCGTGTGGCCGTCGACGGCCAGGGGCACGGCCTGGCGGTGTGGACGGAGGCCGATCCCAACCCCGCGGTGGGGTACGACAGTACCTGGGGCGCGGCGCTGGCCGATGGCACAACCCCGTCACCGCTGCTGCTCGAGAGCTACGACGCGGACGTCACCTTCGGGGCCGACGTGGCCATGAATGCCAATGGTCAAGGCGTGGCCATCTGGGCCGAACGGCGATCGAGCAGCTACATCACGGCCGATGTCTTCGCTCGTCGCTACAGCGTGAGCCAGGGCTGGGATCCCGAGCCGCCACGGCTCTATGCCGCAAACTTCGCGGGGGATCTTGCGGTGGATGAGGATCGCTACGGGACGGTGAGCATCGGGTTCTCCGAGCCTCGCGCATCGGGCGACTACCAGGCCACCTTCTCCACGCAGGCGGTGGGCGGAGCCTGGAGCACGGCGAACATCGAATCCGACGATCTCGCCCCAGCCTACACCACCACCGACATCGAGCCGCAGGTGCGAACCGCGTTCACTACCGGCGACGTGCTCATGGCTTGGCGCAAGCGGGTGGATGGCAGCACCTTCGCCCCCCACTTCCGCTGGCGTCGCAACGGGACTTGGGGCGTGGAAAGCGAGGTGGGCAGAATCGACAATCTCTACACCTCCGACCTCCACATCGGCGTGGCTGACGATGGGCGCGCGGTCGCGGCCTGGACCTACTACCACTGCTCCTACGACAGCCTCCATCCCGACGAGTGCTCCGACGCGCCTTTGTCGTCGCTGCCTGCGAGCACCAAGGCCGCCATCGCGACCCTTTTCGTCTCGGCGTACAAGTAGCGTCGCTCACCTGACCATCTTCGATTGTCCGCAGTCGGAGCTGGTGGCCTACCGGCGTCGGAGCCCATGCGGAAGTGTTGGCGGGCTTACGCAATAACTATCTTGACGATGCGCGTCATACGGCGATAGAAGCGCCGCTATGGGACCACAAATCAATGCACGCCATCGCGGGTACGGCGAAGAGGGTGGATGTAGGTGCCAGGCACATTGGAATTTGACGTCCCGAGCTTTTTCGCACCAAAACCCCCCTGCCGGACACCAACAGATATCCGATCGAACGACTAGCCTAGCCGCCGCCTCGGAAATCGGGTGAAGGTGATCATGCCCACCAGTGCGTGACGATTGCGCTTCTTCCACGTGATCGGTCGCAGTAGGCTTTAGGGGTGGCGTGACATTCGCGGGCCGCGGGCGCAGGCGCTCCGTCGCGGGTATAATTCGAGAAGCACTTCGCGCTCGACACCTCACTCGTTGGCAAGGAGAGACCATGAAGAGGATTTCATTCGGCAGTGTTTCCGCCGGGGCTCTTGTCGCTTCGTTCGCAGCGATGCTGTACCTGGGTTGCGGGTCGCCGGGATCGCTCCCCGGCAGTGGCACGGCGGGAAACGGCGGCGGTGGCGCGGCCGGCGTGACCATCGATCCCACCGCGACCCAGGGTGGGGCCTCGGGCTCTGGCGCGGGTGGTGCGGGCGCCGCCGGATCCAGTGGCACCGCCGAAGGCGTGTGCGGCGACACCACCATCACGCCCAACCGCGCGCCGACGGACATCTTTATCGTGCTCGATCGGTCGGGCTCGATGGCCTACAGCATCTCCGAGGACTGCTACTGCACCAATAACGGCGGGGGCGCGCGCTGCTCGAACACGACCAACTGCACGGATCGTCTGACGGCAGTGAAGAACGCCGTGAGCAATGCGGTGAGCGCCAATCCCACCATCAACTGGGGGCTCGAGTTCTATTCTTCACCGGGGGGCGCGGATTGTTCGGTGTCGCTTGCACCGCAAGTTCCCATCTCGGTGACCGGGGGCGCGACGGTTCTGACGGAACTGGGAACCGCCACGGCGGCCAATCACACCCCGACGGCCGCCGCCATCAATGCCGCGGCCATGTACGTTCCGACGGTGAACGACGGCAACAGCAAGGCCATCTTGCTCGCCACCGACGGTATGCCGAACTGTGTGGGCGGTCGGGTCAACAGCGATGACGACATGCCGGCCACCACCGCCGCCGTTGCCGGGGCCTACGCGGCCAGCATCCCCGTCTATGTCGTGGGCATGGGGCCCCAGCAAAGCATCACCAACCTCAACGATCTGGCAGTGGCCGGTGGCACCACCCAGTACTATCCCGCGGACTCCGTCCAGGCGCTGTCGGATGCGCTGGCCGCCATCTCGAAGATCGTGTCGACGACCTGCGAGTTCCAGACCCCGACGACGCCACCCGACAACTCCAAGGTCTACGTCTACGTCGACAAGGCGCTGATCAACCAAGTGGCTTCGAGCACGGAGGACGGCTGGATGTTCGGGGCCAGCAGCTCGGACATCGTGCTCACCGGCAGTTTCTGCTCGAACCTGCTGGGCGGTTCGGGTTCGACGGTTCAGATCATCTTCGGCTGCGCCGACTACATCCCGCCGCAGAGCATCCCCTAGCCCTATTCCTTGTAGCGAATGTCGCGCAGGAAGGCGCCCACCTGTTTGCGCACGACGGCCATGTCGCCGGCCGGGCAGGTGATTTCATAGCGCGCGGCCCACTCGCCGCTGTGAAAGAGGGTTGTCTGCGCGAAGGTCGCGCCTGTCCCTTCGCCGGGGCGTGCCGGCGCGATCAAGGCCATCTGCCTGGTGTCGCTGGGGTGGTGGACGGGAACGGGGAAGGGCTCGGCGGCGGTGGCGCCCGGCCACTTGCGCCGCATACGCTCGCCCACCGATTGCCATTCCCTGTCGAGATCGCCGGGGGCGCGATAGACGAACACGCTGATGGCCACGTGCGACTGCGAGTCGCTGCCGAGATCGATCGAGGCATAGTCCAGGCGCACGTCGCTGCCATCCGCCGCATAGACCGAAACCTCGCTCACCTTGAAGGATTCGGTCTCGTCGCGGAGGAGCAGGTAGGTGCCGCGGTGGTAGCGCGCGGTTCCGCTCGGAACGCGCCAGAGCTCCCAGGGCGCGCGCAGGAACACGTCGCCGGCGTCGCCGCCTTCGCGGGCGCTGGCGGGCGGCAACTTCCCCGTCGTGTCCGGCACGAATGGCCCCGGGGCGGCGCATGCCGCGAGAGCTAGGACGGGGTACCCGGCCCACGCCAGCCAGGATGGCCTGCGCAACCGCCGCGTTCGGTTTCTCTCCATGCCGCCTAGGTTGTCCCCGTCGCGAATCTTGGGCAAGGGCCTTGCGAGCGGCACGGTGGTGCGCGTGTTTCCGTGATGTTGCTGGTATGTCTCCCGAGTGCGACTTCTCGAGGCGCAATATTGCGGGAGTGGTCACGATGATTAACCAACCTTTCAACGGGGCGAAATACAACCGCCACGGGACTCTGATACACCCACGGGTGAGGCCTTCAACACGGGAGGGATCGAATCGATGAAGAAGATCGAAGCCATTATCAAGCCGTTCAAGCTCGATGACGTCAAAACGCGGGTCTACGCCGCCGGGGGCAAAGGCATGACGGTGTCCGAGGTGAAAGGGTTTGGCCGCACCGGGGGTAAGAAAGAAGTCTACCGAGGCTCAGCCTATGTCGTGGACTTCGTACCGAAGATGCGAATCCAGTGCTTCGTCGACGACGATCTCGTGCCGTCGGTGGTGGATGCGATCATCGCCGGGGCGCGGACCGGGGAGATTGGCGACGGCAAGATCACCATCAGCACACTGGACGAGGTCATTCGTATCCGCACCGGGGAGCGCGGCAAGGACGCTGTCTAGCTCGATCGTTAACGAGAACGCCGGGCGCGGCTCTCGATAACGCGTGACATTCGAACCGAGCCGCGGGCCAACCCCCACCGCAGCGATGAGTGAGGGGAAGGGCGTTCGTGTATGCTGAGGGAGGTTGGCCCCCTACATCATCCGACATGGAGAGCCGAGAGACACCCTTCTCCGCTGCTGTCTGGAGGCGTGCTTGCCGTCATACGCGCGCTAGGTGTGAGAGGTCATTTCCCGACCTCGGTGCCGCGCGTGTATATATACTAAAGAGAAGGAACCGGGTGGAAGCTCCACTCACCTGCACGGAGGTAAGTCCTTATGCGTACCCACATTGCCCTCAGCTGTCGCGGCCGCTATGCGCTTGCAATTGGCCTGTCGGTCCTCCTTCTCGGGGGTGCGCTCGTTGTCGGGGGGCTGGGGTGCCAGGCGGGCGGCAGCATCAACACTGGCGGCGGCGGCGGCAGCGGGAAGGGTGGTGGGGGCAATGCGGGAGTCGGCGGTGGCGGCGGTGGCGCGGTCATCAACCTCGATGCCCCGGCGGTGAGCGTGAATACCGTGGCCTGCGGCAACGGCCAGAAGGATGATGGCGAGTCCTGCGATACTGGATCCTCCAATGGCGCGGATGGCAGTGGCTGTACCAGGACCTGCCAAATTGTCGACGGCTTCGACTGCCCGGAGTGGGGCAAGCCATGCATCGTCTCGGCCAAGTGCGGGGACGGCCGTCTGACCTCGACCGAAACCTGCGACGATGGCAACACCGTCAGTGGTGACGGTTGCTCGGCCGACTGCGGTACCATCGAAGACGGCTACGAATGCCGCGTGCCTGGCCGGCGGTGCACCCCGAAGTGCGGCGACAGCAAGAAGATAGGCACGGAATCGTGCGACGACGGCAACACGGCCAGCGGCGACGGCTGCTCCAGCACCTGCCAGGTAGAGCCCGGCGCCGACTGTCCGACCCTGGGCCAGCCCTGTGTCAAGGCGGTCTGCGGGAACGGCAAGCAGGAAAAGAATGAGAATTGCGATCTCGGCGACAAGAATGGCCTCTTCTATGGCGACGGCAAGGGCTGTTCGAAGACCTGCACGAAGGAGCCGGTCTGCCAGGACTCGAGTGGCAAGACGCAAGCCTGCAGCACATCGTGCGGCGACGGCAACGTGGATGTGGGCGAGGACTGCGACGACGGCAATCAGATCGACGGCGATGGTTGTTCCTCGAGCTGCAAGGTGGAGGGCGGATTCACCTGCTCGAACGATGCCGCGCAGGATTCGTCGACTTGCCAAACGGGCTCGGGGCAATGCCTCGAGTTGCCCATCATCTACCGTGACTTCCAGCCTGAAAACGTGTCCTCGGGCGGTCACCCGGACTTTCCATTCTACGGCACGAAGTACAACGGGTCGAGCAAGCCGACCACCATCTGCGTGCCGAACTCGGGCGGTCCGGTCAAGGGCAACGACTCGACCGCACGCTGCTGGGGCATCATGGCCGACAACCTGCTCAAGGGTAAGCCGCAGCCCGGCCCCACCACGACCTGCGCCTGCCAATTCAGCGACTGGAACATCGCCAACTCGAGCCGCATCACGGGCGGCTACACCTTGGCCGGCAATGACAGCCCGCTCTCCGACGGCAATGCCGGCGTCCAGGGCGGTAACGCCGGCACCCCCGTGAGCACCACCAGCACCGGCGGACCCTACGCGGGCACCTTGACCGGCTACACCGCGTCCAGCCCCGGCGGCCCCATCTGGAAGGGTACGGCCCCGGCCTACAAGAGCGCCGACACCCTCAAGCAATGGTTCAACGATGACCCCTCGGTGAACAAGACCTTCACGGCAGTGCTCGAGCTGCCCTCCATCGGTTCCAACATCTACCAGTACGCCAGCAAATCGCACCTGGCCCAGGGCGGCTTCTATCCGCTCGACACGCTCAATACCAGCCAGGTCACCTTGTGCAACCTGTGGCCGTACTGGAACCACGGCAACGGTACGCCGTTTTGGACGACCTGCACGGGTGACCAATATCTGTTCATCCCGCGCGTGACCCAGTCCGACTGCGTGTCCGGCGACACCGTGGACGACGGTTGCTGGGTGACCGCGGTAGCGGGGGTGAAGCACGACAACTACTTCACCGACGAGGCCCGCTACTACTTCGTCTACGACAGCACCAACGGCATCTCGCTCAGCTTCTACGGCGACGACGATCTTTTCATCTTCATCAACGGCGTGCTGGTCCTCGACCTGGGCGGCATCCACCAGCAGCTGCCCGGCACGGTCACCGTCAAGAACGACCCCGGCGACGCCAAGGTCCTCGAGGGCGGCTGCGCCGACACCGCGGGAAACCAGATCGGCGCCAGCGCCGGCTCGACCGTCTGTTCGCCCGGCAACGTCAACCCCAAGCTCGCGGCCGCGAGCCCGGATGATTTCCGCGACCGCACCGTCAAGCTCGGCCTGCAGAACGGCAAGGTGTACGAGATCGCCATCTTCGGCGCCGACCGGCACCCACCGGAGTCCAACTACCAGCTCACGCTCCAGGGCTTCACCACCAAGAAGTCGAACTGTTCGCCTCGTTGCGGTGACGGCATCGTATCGGGGGGTGAGGAATGTGACTGTGGCGACGCCCAATTCACCGGGACGCGGTCTGCCGACTGCCTGGGTCCGAACAAGGATGGCGAATACGGTGGCTGCGGCACGGACTGCAAGTTCGGCCCCTTCTGCGGCGACGGCACCCCCAATGGCCCAGAACAGTGCGACAACGGCAAGAACAACGGCGCCAGCTACGGCCAGGGCGGCTGCACGGTGGGTTGCACCCTGCCGCACTACTGTGGCGACGGCATCGTCGATTCCGGTGAGGAATGCGACCTGGGCACCAACAATGGTGGCAAGGGCCAGCCGTGCTCCACGACCTGCGTATTCCTCGTCAACCCGCCATAGTTGTTGTCTAGGAGAGAACCCTGGGAGGGCAGCCCTTTCAGGGTGTTCGGGGGCCAATTCCCCAACCCTTTCCCCGACGGCTCGTCATTACCCAGATCTTGTGCAGATCGGATCGGAAGGATGAACAGGGAGGAACGGAGGATCAGAGGGAGCAAGGGTTGGGTTTAGAAGACGGCGGAGCCCGGTGCGAGGTGACGGTGGACCTTGATGCCAGCCGCGATGATCGATCCGGTAAGCCCATTCTGTCTCTGTTTCTCTGTTCCTCCCTGTTCCATCTCCGGCCGGAGCTGACAGGACCCGCCACGCCGAAGCCGGCGGGTCGCCGAGTCAAACTCCCGCGATGAGCTCCGCCGGGCAAAGCCCGTCGGAGCTCAGGTCCCGTTGGAAAGAACCCTGGGAGGGTTCTTTCGATCTCCCGCGATGAGCTACGCCGGGCAAAGCCCGTCGGAGCTCACGCGTTTACTTCGCGCTGGCTGTGAAAGCGTCGAGATTCCGGTGCAGGTAGCTCAGGTGGAACTGGGCGTGGTCGGTGTAGAGCTTGAGCACATCCGCCAAGGTCATGCGTCCGCGCTGGGCATGGCGAACGTAGTAGGCCTCCCAGTCCGTGTCCACGAGCGCCCTGGCCATGGCGCTCGACACCTTGCGGAGGGCGCGCGCCGTCTCGAGAGAGGCGAGCGCGTCCGCGGTCTCGTACCGGGCCCGGGCTTGCCACGCTTCTTCGTTCCACACGTAGACCTCCGCCCCGGACTCGGCCACGGCCAGGCGCACGCGGCCGTGGGCAAAAGTGTCCGCGTCGAGAAAATGAATCGCATGCTCGCGAATGGTCCACGCGGACGGCAGAGCGGGCCGGAAATCGAGGGCGGCGGCGGGGGCTGCCCTGACGAGATCGATGAGGGGATCGACGGCGGATTCGAAGCGCGCGACGAGGTCGAGTTTCGTGGTGTTGTCCATGGGGCAGCTCCGGTGGGCAAGCATAGCGCGCGCGAGACGGTCATGCTTCGCGGTAGCGGACAGATGCTGTACTTTTACGGAATGTAGGGCGGCGGCGTCGGCGGTGGTGGCGGTGGCGGCGGCGGCGCTTGCGCCGGTGGCGGGGGTGGCGGCGGTGGTGGCG
>PNBO01000033.1:2185-2823 GCA_003136095.1 Myxococcales bacterium | reverse complement strand
ACCTGGTTCTCGTCGTGGCTGTGGCCCTTCGCGACGCTCGGCTGGCCCGACCAGACGCGTGAGCTGCGCACATTCTACCCGACGACGGTCATGGAGACCGGCTACGACATTCTCTTCTTCTGGGTGGCCCGCATGCTCATGGCCGGGTTGCACTTCATGAAGAAGGTGCCCTTCCGCACGGTGTATCTGCACACCATGGTCACCGACGAAAAGGGCGAGAAGATGGCCAAGGTCAAGGGCAACACCATCGACCCGCTCGATGTCGTGGCCAAGCACGGCGCGGATGCCTTGCGCTTCGCCCTGGCCTGGCTGACCAACCAGGCCGCGCAGGGCAAGAACATTCGCTTCTCGTGGAGCAACGTCGAGGACGCGCGGCGGTTCGCCAACAAGATCTGGAACGCGACCCGCTTCGTGCTGATGAACCTCGACGACTACAATGCCGACCAGTTCGCGGATCGCACGGCCGAGGGGCCGGACCACGCCGAATTCGATCTGCCCGAACGCTGGATCATGTCGCGCATCCAGCGCGCCACCGAGGAGATCAACACCGCGCTCGAGGACTATCGCTTCGCCGAGGCGGCGCAGGCCGTCTACCACTTCATCTGGAACGAGATCTGCGACTGGTACATCGAGCTGGC
>PNBO01000033.1:1132-2168 GCA_003136095.1 Myxococcales bacterium | reverse complement strand
GCGCCCCAGAGCATCATGATCACGCTGTACCCCATCGCCGATCCGCGCTACGTCGACGATGCCACCGAGGCGGCCATGGCGCTCGTGCAGAGGGTGGTCGCGACGGTGCGTTCGCTGCGCACGGAGAACAACGTGCCGTCGTCGGTGCGTCCGAAAGTGGTCCTCAACGTCAGCGACGACTACAAGAAGACCATTCTCGACGGCTATCGCAACCTGGTGTCCGAGCAAGGCCGCTTGGGAGAGATCGTGGTTCGTCGCGCGGGCGAGCCNNAGGATCGCGACCACCTGGCCAAGAAGCTGGCCAACCCGCAATTCATCGCGAAAGCGCCGCGGGCCGTGCTCGACAAAGATCGCGCTCGCCTAGCCGAGATCGAGGCGGCGCTGGCGCAGGTCGAAGCCGCTCTGGCGCGGCTCTAGGGCGGCGGTAACAAGGGCGGCAACCGACCATCTTAGCGCGAAGAATTTCTGAGTTCTTCACCACAGAGGACACAGAGAACACAGAGACGGAAGAAGAGAGGAAGGGTTCGGATCTTGGATCCGGAGAACCCCTTCCGTCCGGCCTCCGTGTCCTCTGTGTCCTCTGTGGTGAAAACCCTTTCAGCACCCTCGCACACAGCAGGGCGGGCTTTCTCGAGGCTTCGGCCCGCTACTCGTCGAAGAGGACGGGGTCGAGAATCTCGACCGTCTCGTTGCGCGCGCCGGCCAGATCCTCGTTGGTCTTGCGCAGGCGCTGACCTAAGACCTGCACGAAGCTCCACAAGAGCTTGACCGAGAGGCGCGGGAAGTTGCGGATGAGATCGTTGAAATCGCGCCGGCGCAGCACCAGCATGCGCGTCGGCTCTTCCACCGTCGCGCTCACCGAGCGCGGGCCGTTGTCGATGAGGGCCATCTCGCCGAGGTGCGCGCCTTGGCCGACGTGGGTGACCAGGGCGCCTTCCTTGTGCAGGCGCACCTTGCCGGAGAGGATGATGAAGAGCTCGCTGCCCGGCTCGTCCTCGGTGATGACCTCGTCGCCCGGCTTGAATTCCTTGACCTC
>PNBO01000033.1:0-1081 GCA_003136095.1 Myxococcales bacterium | reverse complement strand
CTTGTCCGGGATGGCCGTGATGTTCTCCTCGGCGAGCTGGCGCGCGATCTCCTTGTCGTCGAGGTAGGCGTGCATCCCGTCCGAGCAGAGCAGGAACTGGTCGCCGGGCAGGACTTCGAGGTCCATGGTGTCGATCTGGACGGTTTCATAGACGCCGACGGCGCGCGTGACCGCGTTCTTGTACGAGGCGTAGGGCGACTTGGCCAGCGTCTCGCGCGTGACCTTGCCGTGGCGGATGAGCTCGTTGATGAGCGAGTGATCCTCGGTGAGTTGCTCCGTGCGGCCCTCGCGGACCATGTAGATGCGGCTGTCGCCCACGTGCGCGATGAAGCCGCGCTCGCCCAGCAGCAGGAACGCCGAGACCGTGGTACCCATGCCGCGCTTGTCGGGTTCCTTCTGGCCGCGATCGTAGATGGCCACGCCGGCGGTCTGCACGGCGTATTCGAGCACCCCGAGCACGTCGTGCGTGGTCACGCCCGTCTCGTGACGCGAGTAGGCCTCGAGGATGTCGCGCCGGCTGTCGATCGCGGAGCGGATCTCGGCGACCGCGATCTGCGACGCGATCTCGCCCGAGGCGTGTCCGCCCATGCCATCGGCCACCACGAAGAGCGACAGCTTCTGGTCGACCAGGTAGTTGTCCTCGTTGTGCGTGCGCTTGCGCCCGACGTTCGTTGCGGCCCAGAAGCTCAGATCCATGGTTGGCGAGGGGTAAACTATACCGATTCGCTGCCCGGACAAGTTAGGCATTTCTCAGCGCATCGCGCGGGGAGCGCTCGCAGATATCCCGCCAAGCAGAACGAAAGGGCGAAGGGAAGCAGAAAACGACGCCTTTCCACGCCGGACGCGCGTCCCCGGTAGGAGCGTTGGCTGGTGGTCGTAGACGTCATCGTGGTCGTGGCCGTGGCCGTGGCCGACCATGATCACGCGGCCACGACCACGGCCACGACCACGGCCACGGCCACGACTTTGTGCGGCTATCGAGTGACGACGGAGTACACGCGGCCCTTGACAGTGCCGCACGCAATGCTACAAATGTCATCCCCGGCGGGGCAGCCCGCCGGAAAAGTATTCGGGGATCGTC
>PNBO01000303.1 GCA_003136095.1 Myxococcales bacterium | reverse complement strand
AGGTGAACGGTACCACCGAGACCTGCGGCGCCATGCCCCTTCCCGCCAAGGTCAATGGCTACTACTACTTCGACTCGACCGGGGGCACGGGCGCTGTCGAGTACGCCAGCATCTACTGGTACTGATTGAGCGTCCCGACGCCGGACTAGGTGGGGAATCCGCGCACACGCACGGCCGGTTTCGTCCGCCCGTCGGGAATTCCGCGGAAAGGCCGCGAAAAGTTCGAGATCCGGGTTGAATTGACCGTCGCGCGGGACTACTCTGCCCTCGTCCGCGCCCAGGCATTCGTGACAGAAAAGACAGCCTGGCTCGTCGCGGACATCTTCCAGGAGTTCGCACCATGAGCACGTTCATCGAGCAGATCCACGAGAAGGCGAAGCTAGGGCCTAGGAAAGTGGTTCTTCAGGAGGGCGAGGACGCCCGGGTGATCGAGGCCGCGGGTCGGGCGACCAAGCTGGGCATCGCCGAGGTGACCATCTTGGGCGATCCCGCCAAGATCAAGGCGACGGCGGCGTCGGCATCGCTCTCGCTCGACAAGGTGAACGTGGTCGACATGACCGCGGCGCCCAACCTGCAAGACTACGCGGCCACCTACTACGAGCTGCGCAAGGCCAAGGGCATGACCGAGCCGGAGGCGCTCAAGGTCATGAAGGACCCGCTGTTCTATGGCGCCATGATGGTGCGCAAGGGTTTGGTCGAAAGCTTCGTGGGCGGCGCGACCTACACTACCGCCGACGTCTGTCGCGCTGGCATCCAGATCATCGGAATGCAGCCGGGGCTCAAGACGCTGTCGAGCTTCTTCGCCATGATTTCGCCGGACAAGTCCTTCGGCAAGGACGGCATCCTCTTCTTCGCCGACTGTGCGGTGGTCATCGATCCCAACCCCGAGCAGCTCGCCGACATCGCCATCGCGACGGCCGACAGCTACGCCAGCCTGATGGGCGAAGCCCCCCGCGTGGCCATGCTCTCGTTCTCGACCAAGGGCAGCGCCAAGCACGAGCACATCGACAAGGTCACCCGAGCCCTGGCGCTGGCCAAAGAGCGCCGCCCCACCTTGTGCATCGACGGCGAATTGCAGGGCGACGCCGCCCTCATCCCGGCCATCGGCGAGAAGAAAGCCAAGGGCTCGCCGGTGGCGGGCAAGGCCACGGTGCTCATCTTCCCGGATCTCGACGCCGGCAACATCGGCTACAAGCTCACCGAACGGCTCGGCAAGGCCGAGGCCATCGGCCCCATCCTGCAGGGCATGGCCAAGCCCTCGTCGGATCTGTCCCGCGGCTGCAAGGCGGCCGACATTCTCAACGTCATCGCCATCAACGTGGTCCGTGTGCAGGGCGCGCAGAAGTAGTTGTAGGAGGCGCGAACCATGCGGATCTTGGTGGTCAATTGCGGTAGCTCGTCGCTCAAGTTCAAGCTCTACGATCTGACGGCGGCCGAGACGCCGGCCTTGCTCGCCGAGGGCCTGGTCGAGGAGATCGGGCGCGAGAAGTCCAGGTTCACCTACAAGAGCCACAAGTCGCCGAACAAGCTGGTGCTGGAGGTCGTGGCCAAGGACCACACGCAGGCGGTGTCCGCGATGAAGGACGCGCTCCTTCACCCGGAGCACGGCCTCTTCAAGGACAAGATCGAGGTCGACGCCGTCGGGCACCGCGTGGTTCATGGTGGCGAAAAGTTCTCCAATTCCGCACTTGTCACGCCCGGTGTGCGCGCGGCGATCGAAGAATGCATCGCCATCGCGCCTCTGCACAACCCGCCCAACCTGGCCGGCATCACCGCCTGCGAGACCATCTTCCCGGGGCTGCCGCAGGTGGCGGTGTTCGATACCGCTTTCCACCAGACCATGCCGCCCCACGTGTTTCTCTACGGCCTGCCCTACGAGCAGTACGAAAAGTTCCACATCCGCAAGTACGGTTTCCACGGGACGTCGCACGAATACGTCGCCCGCCGCTGCGCGGAGCTGATGAAGAAGGACTTCGACAAGCTCCGCATCATCACCTGCCACATGGGCAACGGCTCCAGCATCACCGCGGTGAAGAACGGAAAATCCTTCGACACCTCGATGGGGCTCACTCCGCTCGAGGGCGTGGTGATGGGCACGCGCACGGGCGACATGGATCCCGCCGTCGTGCTCTACATCATGGACAGGCAGAAGCTGTCGCCGCAGGAGATGAACACGCTGCTCAACAGCAAGAGCGGCGTCAAAGGCATCTCGGGTATCAGCAATGACATGCGGCAGATCATGGAGAAGGCCGAGGCGGGCAATAACCGCGCCCAGCTCGCGCTCGACATCTTCGTGTACCGCATCGTGAAGCACATTGGCGCCTACGTGGCGGCCATGGGCGGCGCCGACGCCATCGTGTTCACCGGCGGCATCGGTGAGAACGCGACCACCATCCGGGCCAAGATTCTGGAACCGCTCGCCTTCCTGGGGGCCGAGATCGACCAGGTTCGTAATGCCTCGGACGCGAAGGAGAAGATCGTCACGCGTGACGGCTCGCGCATCGCGGTCTGGGTCGTGCCGACCAACGAAGAGCTGTCGATTGCCCAGAAGACGAAAACCATCATCGAGAGCCAAGTCAGCGCTGGCTAATCCGCGGTCCGTGTCGTAAATGGAGGCCGCCATGACCGAGCAAGACCTCGAACAATCCCTGGTACTGATTAAGCCCGACGCCCTCAAGAACTCGCTCACCGGCTACGTGCTGTCGCAGCTTTCCGAGTTCCATACCGGGTTGCGCTTCGCCGGCCTCAAGGTCGTTCACGTCAGCACCATGTTGGCCAGCGAGCACTACGCCGAGCATCGCGGGAAGTTCTTCTTTCCATCGCTCATCGACTACATCCAGGGCCGGCTGCACTACGCGAAGGAACCGTGGAAGCGCCGGGTGATCGCCATCCTCTACCAGGGCCCCAAGGCGGTGGCCCGGCTGCGTGAGCTGTGCGGCCCGACCAATCCGCACAAGGCGCGCGAGGAGCGGCCCGGCTGCATTCGCTCGCTGGGCACGGTGGAAACCCTCAAGGACAAGGACGGCAAGGTTCTCGGCGAGCGCATGGACAACCTCATCCACGCGTCGGCCAACGCGGCGGACGCCGAGCGCGAGGTCAAGCTGTGGTTCCGGCCCAGCGACATCCCGCCGGCGATGCACCCGTACCCCACGGAAATCAGCAAGTCGCACTACTACTACAAGGACGGCAAGCTCTACGACACCTTCGCCCCGGGCCGCGTCTGCGTGCTGGCTACCGGCGATCTGGCTTGGAAGTCCGACTTGGATGCCCTGGCCCATCTGCTGCGCGGCGAGCCCGCCGCGGTCCCNNCCTGCGAACCGCGCCCTTGGTGGCTGGTGTCAAACGTTCTCGACATCAATCGTGCCAGAAGAAACCGATCAATATCGATCACTTACGACGACGACTTTTCAGAAAGTGGCGTTCGACACCAGCCACCTAGGGCACCAAACGGTTTGATTTTCCCGTGAAATCCGGCGCGCGGCGGAAACCCGAGGTCCGGAAGGGAAAACCACAGAGGACACAGAGGACACAGAGGCCGGAGGGGAATGGTTTCCGGATCCGGATCCGAAACCCTTCCTCCTCTGGTCCGTCTCTGTGTCCTCTGTGTTCTCTGTGGTGAAAGATCCGGAAATTGCCCGGTCTTCAAACCGTTCGGCGCTCTAGACTCGGCTGCCGTGCTAGGGTTGGCCTTGCGTGACGGAGGTCGAGCGAGGCAGCGACAGATCCCCATTGTGTCCACGGTGTGGCGCTCGCCTTCACCGTCGACGGCGCCGTCTGGTTCACCGCATGATCTCGATTCTGTATCCAGTGCGCTCCTACGCGTGTACGGAGGAATGCAAGTGGCGGGGCCTGCTCCCCTCGCTCGCGTCGCTGGAACGCCGCAAGCGACAGATCCGGCTGGTGTTCGCGTTCGTGGTGATCGCGATTACCGCCGGGCTAGCGGTGTGGAAATACGGCAGGGATCTCACCTGGAGCCCGGCCCACCCGTCGGCGGGTGATGGCGTCGAGGAAGCTGCGGGCAGTGCCGCGCAATAGCGAAGCAAGCGGGCCAATCCGGCCAGAGCCCAGGCTCGTGTGCGAGCGTTGCCGCCGGCCGCGCTCGGTCTGTTTCTGCGCCGACATCGTGCCCATCGCGACCCAGAC
>PNBO01000450.1:22647-31075 GCA_003136095.1 Myxococcales bacterium | reverse complement strand
ACCTGAACTGCAACTCCACCACGTCCAACTTCTCTCGCCAGGGTCAGATCAACTCGAACGGCGATGTCACCGGCAGCTATCAGCCGTTGATCAGCAACGAGCTCGAATAGCCCACGACTCAACTCACTTGAAGGAGCCCCGGTGGCAGCCCCATCGGGGCTTTTTCTATTGTGAACGGGACCCTGGGAGGGTCCTTTAGAACCCCCGCGAAGAGTGCTGCCGGGCAAAGCCCGTCGTCACGCACGCGGGGTCAGACCGAGGGATCGTCTCCGCGAGCCATAACCGTGTCCTTGGCCAGCCTCTGCTCGTGCGCGGGGTGGTCCAGGTTGAAGTACAATCCGCGGCTTTCGGGGCGCCGGCGCGCGCTTTCAATGATGAGATCGGCGACCAGGGCGACGTTGCGCAGTTCGAGCAGGTCGCCGTTGACCTGGAAATTCCAGTAGTACTCACGGATCTCCTCGCGAATCATCTGCATGCGGCGGGCGGCGCGTTCCAGCCACTTGTCCGAACGCACGATGCCTGGCCTGGCTAGAGGGCTAGTTGACGTAAGAACTGGTATCGGACATTTTGAAGGGGCGATGACGCGCGGGGGAAAGCGGGCTTCTTTGGACTATAGACGTGTCCAGAAATCGGGCTAGGCGCGTCTGCCCGCCTCGCCTCGATAGATGGACACGTCTCATGTCCATTTCCTGACCGTGCCGCTCGGCTCTGCGTCGGAGGCCCGCCATGTGATCGGCCTGGCGCATCGGTTGGGCATGATGCACGCCGAAGATCACGACCTCCTTGCTGCGCGATACGGCGATCTCCTTCGGGCCATGGGAAAGCTGATCGCCGCTCTCGACCAGAGAACCTGGAGCCTGAAGTCTTGGGTTGCGGGCGAAGCCCGCGCTATGGCTCACCCTGGTTCGGAGGTTCCCTGCTCTGCGCCTTGTTCCCGTTGCCGTCGAGGAGCTCACGGATCGCCGTAGGCGAACCCCGCGCCACCTGTCACCTGAACCTTGGCCACCGAAAGCACCTCACCGGTTTCGACGCGGATCAGCTTGGCAAAGAGCCCGGCCTCGCCACCTTTGACCACGAGCTTGCTGACGATGAGGACCTCCGCCCCTGCCAACTTGCCAATCGGCACGGTCGCCGACGCATCGAAGAGGTTTGAGAGCTGCAGCTTCATCTCCTGGGTCAGGGCGGCGAGATCCCGCTCGACGACCTTGAAGAATTCGTTGCGACTGGCCGAGAGAGTCATCTGGTCGGTCAGATACTCGGCCATGGACTTGTACTTCTTGTCGGCGGAGGCCACCGGCACGATGGCAACCAGGGTCTTGCTGCCGAGCTTCAGTGAGCTGTAGTCGGCGAGCTGGCGCAGCGCCTCGACAACGGCTGGCGCCAAGAGTTGGTCGCGCGGAGTGTCCTTGTCGCCGGTGGCGACGATCGTGGTGTCGAAGTCCTTGGGTGCATCGGTGAGGTAGCTCAGCTCTCGGCGCACGATGCGCACGATGGCTTGATCGAGGTTCTCGGTGCGGTAATTGCCTCCCACGTGGTGGCTGGCCTCGCCCGTGCCGCCCTCGCTGTCGTCACCGCCGCCCTGGGTGATGAACACGTACTCGCCCATGGAGTACTGGGCGATCTGTCGATAGATGACTTCGCCATTAATACTCAGACCACCGGCCCCGACTGTCACCCACTTGATGCCGCGCCTGAGCGACTCCTTCATCGCCTCGAGATAGGTGTATTCTTGACCGTAGTCCGTGTGCGGCGGCGCATCGGTAATGATGAAGCCGATCCGTAGGGCATCAGGACGCCACTTGAGCTGGTGCATCGCCACGTCCAGGGCAGTCTGCAGGTCTTCGGGCGTGTCGCCGCCGCCGTCCGCGTACAGGTGTTCGAGCATGGCCTGATAGGACTCGACGTTAGACGTGAACTGCGTGACGCGGGTCAGGTACGTATCCCCTTTGTCGCGATAGGCGACCATGCCAAAGCGAATGTCCGGACGCATGGACAGCGAAGTGAGCTGGAAGTGAATCGCCTTGAGAGTTCGCTTGAGGCGGTCGATTTGGCCCTGCATGCTCCCGGTCGTATCCAGCACGATGGCTACGTCCACGGGCATGGGCGTCGGGACCTTGCGGGCAAAATCGAAGCGAATCTCATTGTCCCGCCGGCCGGCCCGTGCGAGCTGGCCGTTGCGAGTCACCTCGCCGCATTTGACCTGCACCGCGTAGCTGCCATCGTTGGGACCACTTACGGCCGCGGGGAAGAACTGGGTGCTGCCATCCGCATAGGTCGTGCTCTGCGCCAGGACCGTTCCCGACGTCGATTTGACCGCCACTGGACAGTTCGGCAGGCTGCGACCCCCGCGGTCGAGCGCGCGTACGAGCAGGCGCTCGTTGATGTCGGTCGAGTACACCGCGAGATCGTGGTTCTGCGCCAGGAAGGCCAGAAATCGGTTGTACTCCTTGTTGTCGTCATGCCGGCCGGCTTTCAAGGCCGGGGCAGCCGGCACCTCGCGGACGCCTGCAGGTTCTTCCGCCGATTCCTTGTCCGCTCTCGTAGCCATTTTCCCCGGAGCCGACAACAGCTCGTCCATTGCCTTCTTGCCCCCCCCACTTGATCGTGCGGCAGGTGCAGGGCTTGCGCCAACCGCAGGTCGCGCGGCAGGCGCAAGTCGTGGGGCAGGTGCGGATGTCGCGGCGGGCGCAGATCTCTCGACGGCGGACATGGGCGCCGAGTCCAGCACGATGGCGGGATCCTTGTAGGCTCCTCCTTCTTCGGCCTCTTCGGCTGCGGCTGGGGCGGACACGTGTCCCGACACCAATTCGCCGTCCGGTCGCAAAAGCTCCCCCGCGGGCTCGTCCTTTGCAAGGCTCTTGACGCCGTCTGGGGGCGCGCTGGCGGGGTCGTGAGCACAGGTCGCTGTGAAACCGGCAAGCACGACGACGAGAAACCGGTGATTGAGCTGCATGATTTTAGGCCTCCTGAGGCTGGCAGACCGAGCGGGTTGGACACGACCAGTTCCAATTTCCCGACTGTCACCGTATCATGCCGAGGGAGATGACCTCAACCGCCGCGCCGAATTCGCAGACTCGCCGGTGGCAGCGGTGGGCGGTGCTGGCTACCCTCTTGTGCCTCTCGTGCGCCTCGACCCCAGCCAGTCCAGACGGGCTGCGCGAGCACTTTGTCACCGGCAAGGACGCCCGGTTCCCGCAAGATCAGTACGTGACGGGGGCGGGCCAGGGTGGCGACGCCAGTCAGGCGCGTCTGACCGCGTTCGCGGACATTGGCGCCCAGATGCAGTCGAAGATCGAAGGCACCCTGGTTTCGCACGAGCAGATGATGTCCGGCCCCGGCGGCGGCGCGACGGTATCGCAGGTGACCAATGATGTCCGGCAGCATACGACCTTCGATCACCGTGGCCTCGCAACCGTCGTGGACACGCAGGTCAGGGACGGTACCGTGCATGTCTTCGCGGTGCTGGACCGCGCGGTCTTGGCCGAGCCTTTCGAGCGAGAGGTGGCAAGGACCTGGGCCTTGCTCCGTCGCGCCTTGGAGGATTTCGCGGCTGCCGAGACGAAGATGGATCTGCGCGGGGCCGGCAGGCTCGCGAAGGAGGTGCGCAGTCGAGCCCCGGAGCTGGCGGCCGCGCTGGTGCTGTTCGAATCCTCCACCGCTTCGGCTCCGGCAGGGGGCCAATGGGCCGACGTCCAGAAGGCCGCCCAGGTCGACGCGGACTTGCGGCGGCTCCGCGCGAAGGCCTCCGTCGAGATCTGTCTGACGCCCGCTCCGGGGTTTCCCGAGGCGAGTCAGCTTGTCCAAGTCCTGACCGATCGGGTTTCCTCTCTAGGCGTGAGAGCCCTGCCGTGCGCCCAGCCCGGCGGCAGCGCTTCGTTCCGCCTCGAGGGTCGCATTGCCGCGGTCTTCTCCACCGAGGCGATGCTCGAAGGAGCCGTGTTCTGTCGCCCGAGCGTGGACCTTCGGGTGCTCGACACGAGCAGCGGCGCCGAGATCCTGTCGGCCTCGCTCGGCGGAGATGCCGCGCGGGCCGCCGGCCGGGACAGGGAGGCCGCCACTCGCGCTGCGCTGAAAAAACTCGGGGCCATCTCTGCCCCGAAGCTGTCCGAGGCCTTGGGGGACGCTCCGTAACGAGTCGCGATCCCGCGCCAGCCCCGCGACAGCACGGAGCCGGCGGGCTATGATCCTTCTCCTTCCCGCTGGTTCGATAACACCCCTTGAAGGGCAAGATGATATGCTGGCGCCGATTGCGAGGGATTGTTCCCATGACTCGACAAGCGATGGACCGTCGCGAGTTTCTGCAACTGGCGGCCGCGGGGACCGCGACCATGGCGGTTCCGGGATGCGGCGGGTTGGGAACGAGAACGGAAACGAGAACGGAAACGAAACCCAACGTCCTCTTCGTGTTCGATGACCAGCTCCGCGCCGACGTGTGCGGCGTCTATGGCGGGCGGAACATCACGACGCCGAACATCGACCGCCTGGCGGGCGAGGGTGTCGTCTTCACCAATTCCGTTTCGAGTTGCCCTCTGTGCACGCCCTACCGCGGGATGGTTCAAACCGGGCGCTATCCCACCCATTCCGGGATCGTCATGAACTTCCTGGAAGCCAATCACGTGGCAAACCCCCACTGTCTGGCCGACGTATTCGGCGCCGCGGGCTACGAAACGGGATTCATCGGAAAATGGCATCTGTCTTCGGGATGGCGGCGGGAAGAGGGGCTCTACGAGCCGGACGACGCGGCCGTGGCGGCCTACCAGAACAAGAATCCCGAAACCGAGCATGTGGCCCCGGGCGCGGGCCGGCTGGGATATGGACACTGGCAAGCGTACAATTTTCTTTGCAACTACAACAATTACTATCATTACGAGAATGAGCCCGCGAAGATCTATTCCGGCCGGTACGAGACTGACACGCAGACCGACCAGGCCATCGCCTATATGGATAGATGCCAGCAATTGGGCCGGCCGTTCTTCCTGACCGTCGCCCCCCATCCCCCGCATCCGCCGTTCGACCCAGGATTCATCCCAGCGGGTTATCTGGAACAAGTGCCGGAAACGATCTGGTGGTCGCCCAACGTCCCAGCGAACAATCCGCGGACCGATAGCGAGATGCGATACTACCTGGCCATGGCCAAGAACATGGACGACAACGTCGGCCGATTGCTGGATTACCTGGACGCGTCGGGGTTGGCCGGGGACACGATCGTCGTTTTCACCGCCGATCATGGCGAGATGCACGGAAGTCACGGACGCCTCAACAAGATGGTTCCTTATGCCGAGGCCATCAACATCCCGCTCATCATCCGGTGGCCGAAGCGGCTCGCCCCGGGTTCCCGGGTCGACGCCGTGCAGACTCCCATGGACCATCTTCCCACCCTGTGCGGGCTCGCGGGGCTGGCCATCCCCCGGGAGGTGGACGGCGCGGACCTGAGCGGGGTCGCGCTCGGGAAGGGCGGCGACGACCGCGAGGAAGTCCTTATCGGAAACTACACCTCCAACTGGGATTTCCTCCAGACCGGCACCACCTGGCCCGAATGGCGGGGCGTCAAGACCAAGCAATTCACCTATTGCAAATGGCTCGCCGGCGGGGAAGAGCTCTACGACAATCTGGCGGATCCGTACCAGATGGACAATCTGGCCGCGAATGGCGCCGCGCCGGACGCGCTGCTACGCCTTCGCTCCCGGCTGTCGGACCTTCTCGCGGCGGCGCACGATGACTTCCGTCCGGGCACGGGTTACGGCGAGTGGTATGAGGACCGGTGCACCCTGGTCCGAACGGGGCTGGGTCCGGTGCCCGGCTGAGCAGCGGTCGCCATCCGGTGCGCATCCGGCCGAGACTCGCTACCGCGCGCAGGTCACCCGCGCGTCCGCCCAGTCCGCGTCGTCCGATGCCGTGGTTTCGTACGCCATGGTTTGCAACCGCACGCTCGTCGCGCCCGCGATGCTCACGTCGATGGCCGCGGCGGCCGCAGTGCCCGTGAGCAGACCGCTGTCGTAGAGCCGTCGACCGTCGGCCCACACCTGGAAGACGGCGCTGCCGGCGCCACCCACCTCGTCGTCGATGCCGATCTCTGCGGTCAGCCGCGAGCAAGAGCCGTTGGCGCGAAACTCCACGGCGGCCGGAGCATGCACGCCGAGCCCCTTGGCGTAGGTCTTGCCCCGAATCGTCAACGGGCCTCCGTCGTTGGCGCCCGTGTCTCCGTTGCTCATGTCACGCTCGACCGGCCCCAGCTCGTTCGCCGCATACGTCCACGTCTGGTCGCTCAGGTACCCGGTCACCAGCGTCGGCTCCGATCCGACGACGCGCAGAAGCGCGGTTCCGTGCGCGGGGACGCTCACTTCGTAGGTGGAGACGAACGATCCGAGATCGGTGCGCGCCCACAGATCGCGAACGGTGGCGGGGCCGTCGAGAAGGCCGAGGTCGGTGAACCGGACGGACATCGTCGCATCCACGTCGCTTCGATTCAAGAGACCGACGGCGCGTCCGCCGCTCGCCAGGATCGACTTGTACCAGACCTCGAGCCCGGCGCCGTCGTCCGGCACCTTGATCGCCTGCAACGCGAGCGGATCGCGATCGAGGTCGAGCACCTCGGGGCTCGTGAGTATCTCCTTCGTGGCCGCGGTGATGCTGCGAATGTCGTTGCCGGCGATGAGCGGGGCGGCGGAGAGCGCCCACAGGCTCATGTGGGTCCGGTACTCGACCTCGGACATGCCGCCGTTGCCGACCTCGAGCATGTCGGGATCGTTGTACGCGCCCGGCGCCGTCGCGGCGGCATGCTTTGCGTTGTCATCGAACATCGCGATCATCCTCGTCCAGTTGTCGTGGATGTCTCGGGTCGTGCGCCACAGCGTCGCGGTGACGGGGCCCCAGGCCCAGGGTTCATCTCGTCCGCCGTTGTCGCTCGCGCTCAGCACCATGGGCCGGCCGCTTGCGGCGATGGCATCGCGCCAGCGACCGTACACGTCGCTCAGGACCAGCCCATCGGCGTTGCAGCGATCGGCCTTGACGTAGTCGACCCCCCAGCCGGCGAAGGTCTTCGCATCCCTGTCCTCGTTGTCCAGGCTGCCGGGCGTCCCACCGGTACAGGTTGTGGCGCCGATCGCAACGTAGATGCCGAACTTCAGACCACGCGAGTGGATGGCGTCGCCGAGAGCCTGCATGCCGCCGGGAAACTTCACGGGGTCGGCCTGCAGATCCCCGGCGCTGTCCCGGGTCGCGGCCGACCAACAGTCGTCGCTCGTCACGGTGTCGTAGCCGACGGCGGCCAAACCGCTGTCCACCAGGGCGTCGGCCATCTCGCGAATGACCGTCTCGCTGACGTTCTCGCAGCCGAACTTGTTCCAGCTGTTCCACCCCATCGGTGGCTTCGGAACCGGCACGGGCGTGCCGCCGTCGGCGGCGCTGCCTGCGTCGCTCGATCCCCCGGCCTCCGCGACCGCCGCGCCGCCATCGTTCCCCGCCGGCCCGGAATCGCCCAAGCCCACGTCTGCCAACGCCGAGTCTCTGCTCGATCCACCGGTGCCACCCGTGTCGCTCGCAGCGGCTCCAGCGAGCGCGCCGCAGGCGGGAAGCAGCAGCGCAGCTACCAGCAGACGGGAAAGCTTTCGGATCGAGCTGCGCGATTCCGGAGCGAGTACGAAGCTCGAGTGTCCTTTTGCCATCGTCGCAGCGCGTCCCAAGATGTCCGATACGGCTAGCGCGCGATGGTGACGATGGACTTGGTTGCGCTCGATGACTCGTCCTGGTCCAAGAGGAACAGGGTGGTGGGCGAGAGCGCGGTGGCGAGCTCGGAGGTCGCGCCGGGCAAGGGGTTGCAGGTCAGTCGAGCGCCGTGTCCCGAGCCGTCGAGCGCCCAGATCGAGGTGTGCTGTGACTCGGAGTCCATGTTCGCGCTCGTCGATTCCCAGGCGGCCAGGTACCAGCCGCCATTGCCGTTCGACCAGGCATTCGTCAGGAACAGCGCCGGTGGCTTGTCGGTCCAGAACGGCGTGGGCGCAGCTCCGTCGACGGTCGAACGCCACATTCGAAAGCTCTTCCCCCCTGACAACGATTCCAACCACAGCGCGGTGCCGTCGGAGCTGGTGGCGAGCAGCCAACCAGATGCAGGAGCAGGCAATATGCGCGCATCCCCGCCGGTCTTGGGTACCACGTACAACGTGCCGCCAAGGGATGCGGAAACACCATCCGTGACCATCACCGCATCTTGGGTCAGGGTCAACGTGCTGCCCTCGCCCGAAGCGGCGTTCGAGACCGGCCTGACCATGAGTTGCTGCCGCTCGTCGCTGGCGCGCAAGGCCCGCCACACGCTCCAGCTCTTCGTGGCCCGTTCTAGACTTACCCAGTACACGGCGTCGGCGTCGAGAGCGAAGTTGACGAAGTAGGGATCGGCGGTGTCTTGCGCGATATCCACAAGTTGCGTGGGCTC
>PNBO01000450.1:0-22623 GCA_003136095.1 Myxococcales bacterium | reverse complement strand
GCGAAATACAACTTCCCATTGTTCCAGCTCAGGCCGGACCCTCTCATGTTGGTCCGGATGTCCCACACATTGCCCGAAGCCTGAAGTAGGACGCTCCAGTGATCCTGGCAGGCGGATACATCGAGTGGGGCTCCCTCGGAGGCCAATCCGCCGCAGGAACCTACCAGTCCCGCCAGCCAGAAGACCGCCAATGCCGTTCGCATCCCACGTTTCATGGTGTCCGATGGTAGCAGAACGCCTCACCGCCCGAAAGGCATGCTTCCTTCTCCGTCTTTCAGCCTCGATGCCACGTCTTGAACAGAAATGATATGCTGGCGCCGATCTCGAGGGATCGCTGCCATGACTCGACAAGGGATGGACCGTCGTGCGTTTCTGAAACTGGCGTCCGCGGGGACCGCGACCATGGCGATTCCGGGATGCGGCGGGTTGGGGACGAGAGCGGGAACGAAGCCCAACGTCCTCTTCGTATTCGCTGACCAGCTCCGCGCCGACGTGTGCGGCGTCTACGGCGGGCGGAACATCACGACGCCGAATATCGACCGCCTGGCGAGCGGGGGTGTCGTTTTCACCAATTCCGTTTCGAGTTGCCCTCTGTGCACGCCCTACCGCGGGATGGTTCAAACCGGGCGCTATCCCACCCATTCCGGGATCGTCATGAATTTCGTGGAAGCCAGTCACGTTGCGAGTCCCAACTGTCTGGCCGACCTGTTCCACGCAGCGGGCTACGATACGGGATTCATCGGCAAATGGCATCTTGCCAAGGGCTACCGGGGGGGAGAAGGGGTCTGCGAGCCGGATGCGAATGCCGAACAGGCCTATCGGGACAAGAATCCTGATACCGAGTATGTAGCCCCAGGTCCGGCCCGGCTGGGATATGAACACTGGCAGGCGTTCAATTTCCACATGGACTTCAACAATTACTGGTTCTACGAGAATGAGCCCGCAAAGATCTACTCCGGCCGGTACGAGACCGACACGGAGGCCGACCAGGCCGTTGCCTATATGGATCAACGCCGGCAATCCGGCCGGCCATTCTTCCTGACCGTCGCTCCCCATCCCCCGCACCCGTATTTCGACCAGGCCCACATTCCGGAGGGCTATCTGGAGAGAGTCCCGGAGACGATCCCATGGCCGCCCAACGTCCCGGCGGAAAACAATCCGCGGACGATGGACGAGGTGCGATGCTACCTGGCCATGGCCAAGAAGGTGGACGACAGCCTCGGCCAATTGCTGGATTACCTGGAAACGTCGGGGCTGGCCAGGGACACGATCGTGGTCTTCACCGCCGATCATGGCGAGATGCACGGAAGTCACGGACGCGTCAACAAGTTGGTCGCTTATGCCGAGTCCATCAACATCCCGCTCATCGTCCGGTGGCCGCAGCGGATCCCCCGGGGTTCCCGGGTCGACGCCTTGCAGACTCCGATGGACCATCTCCCCACCCTGTGCGGGCTTGCGGGTCTACCCATCCCCCGGGAGGTGGACGGCGCGGATCTGAGCGGAGTCGCTTTCGGGAAGGGCGGCGATGGTCGCGAGGAAGTCCTGATCGGAAACTACACCTCCGAGTGTGATTACTGCATGACCGGCACCACGTATCCCGAATGGCGGGGCGTCAGAACCAAGCAATACACCTACTTCCGGTGGCTCGCTGGAGGGGAGGAGCTCTACGACAATCTGGCAGATCCGTACCAGATGGAGAATCTGGCGGAGAGCAGCGCCGAGCCTGAGGTCCTGGCCCGCCTGCGCTCCCGGCTCTCGGACCTTCTCGCGACGGCGCACGACGATTTCCGTCCGGGCCCGGGCTACGGTGAGTGGTTTGACGACCGGCGCAACTTGGTCAGAACGGCGCTGGGTCCGGTGCCCGGCTGAGCGGGTACGGTTGCCGGCAGCAAACTTCGGGTTGACTCTCGGAGCCTTGGCCTCGAAAATCACTGGTATCGGGCCGTGTTCGCGGTGGCCCATGCGAAACCTCAACCTTGCGGCACAGGGAGAACACCATGAAGCGAACCACAACCTTTCTTGCGGCCTCGGCGATGCTTCTGGCCGCCGCCTGTAAGGACGAAACTCCGGCGGTCAAGGCTCCGCCCACGCCTGCCCCGGCCCAACGGCAGCCCATCGACGCCGGTCCAGCCATCGACGCTGGTGCCCACCTCGGCATGATGGAAAAGTACGCAATCTGGAAGGCAAAGAAAGATGCCGACGAGAAGCTGGCTGCTCAACTCGCCGCCGAGGAGCGGGCGCGCCTGCTGAAGTTCGACAAGAGCAAGCTGCCCAAGCACCTGGCCTTGTTCGCCTTCGAGAAGAAGACGCGCCAGTCTCTCGACCAGGCGGCCGAGAAGCTGAATGGCAAGCTCGACGCCGCTGACCAGCTCAAGAAGGTGGCCGTTTCGCAGCGCAAGGCCATCGAAAGCCAAGCCGCGAGCTTGCGCGCGATGGATCCCAAGGGCGGCAGCTCGAACATCGGCACGGATCACGATGTGATCCTGAACCTCCTGGCCAACGATTACCCTGAGGCCATCGTGGCTTTCTTCGATGGCCAGACGAAATCGTTGGCCGAGGTGCGCGCCGAGCTGGACAAGCGTGAGAAGAAGATCGGCGATTGGCTGGAAGAGGTGAAGAGCAGCAAGAAGTAGCCGAGCCGGTAGGCTCCCTGCATACCGCGGGCTTCGCCCGCAACCCAAGGCTTCAGGCTGGCCCGAAGGAGATTGCCGTATCGTGCAGCAAGGAGGTCGTGCTCTTCGGCGTGCCTCATGCCCAACCGCGTCCAGCACGGGCTAGGGAACGGACCTGGTCTACGGACTTCTCAAGCCTCTGGCACCACACTTCGGGCACCACACTTCGGAGCACGTTCACGAACCCACGAGAATCGCGAGGGCCACGCCGATGCGATAGGTGAAGGCGCTGTAGCGCTCCTCCTTGTGGATGGCGGGACTTGCCACCCTACCAATGGACCAGGCCGGGGTGGCGAAGCCCTCGAGACGAAATCCCTGCCACACGTGCCCGACGGAGAAATCGGCGCCGAAATCGACGACGGAAGTGCCGCTGTCGAGTGCATCAGGCGAATGCGCGAGCGAAATGGCGGGATTGGCAAAAGTGAAGAGTGGGCCGGCCGCCCACGTGAAGGCATGGTGAGCGGCCCCGCCGCGATACCAGACGCCGGCGCGAATGCCCGACATGACGATGGGCTTGTGCCCTTCGTTTTCATAGGTCCACAAGATGGCATCGTAGTCCTGGATCAATTCGTATCCCGCGCCTGCCCAGATGTGCTCGCTCAGCGAGAACGCCAAGAGCGCGCAGAGGCTGGGAAAATCATCCGGTCGAACGAGGGGTGGCGTGTTTCGTAGCTCGATGGTCACTTCCGTGGCTTCGGCCCGGCGCGGGGCGAGTGTGACGAGGCCAGCGACCAGGAGCACGGCGAAGACAAGCTGTCGCATGGTTGATTTGCTCCTACCGCCAGCGACGCCAGCAGACCAACCCGACCATGGCCAGGCCGAATAGGGTCAACATAACACTGTGCGGCAACCGGCCGCTCCGGCTCACCGAGCAGGCGGAGTCGTCGTAGACGTAGACGTCTTCGGTCCCGCGGTAGTCGGCAGGGGCAGCCAGAGTCAGGCCAATGTCCGGATCTGTCGAGCCGCCATAGAACGAAAGTGTCAACCGGGTCAGGCGATCGTCAGCCTCGGCCAAGCCCGAGAGCGAGGGGACGTCCCCGGTATTGATAGCGCCCGAATACCACAGCACGTGATCGCCGTTGGCCCCATCCGCGAACGCCAACTCCGCGTCACCGTGGGTAATACCGAAGATTCGCCACGTAAACCGTTGCGAGGCTGAGGTGGAGGTGCTGCCGGCGTTCGCCATGCGCGATGGCACGACCGGCTCCGGGGTAGGAAAGGACAAGGCGACCGGGCCCAAGGCCCGGCAAATCGTTCCGCCACCCGGCGCCGCCTCCTGGCTGATCTTGAAGGCAACGAAGTACCAGCCCTTCTGCACGTAGTAGGAGAACACGCTGGCGTCCATGCTGGAATACGGGTAGGCGTTGGCGGTCAGCCAATCCGTGAAGGAGGCCGTGGTGTCCGCCTTGAGCTGCTTCCAGTCGAGAAACCCCACCTGTCCGCTGGCGACCACGGTGGTGGTGTCCACAGTCGCCGCCTTTCCCCCCATGCCTCCCGCGCTGGTGCCGCAGCCAATGCCGCCGTTTTGTTGCACCACCTGTCTCTTCGTTGGCTCGGACAAGGCCGCCGCGGTCGTGAAGGCCTGCTGATCGGTCAACGATGGGGCCTGCGACAGGGTCGCGGGGACGGGCAGGATCAAGCCGAAGTCCGTGGCCGTGCCGCAGAAGATGGGTTGGAACACGTAGGTTTCGACATTGTCTTTCCACACCACGATGATGTCCTGGTGGGGATCGACCGTGATGCCCGTGCCGAACGAAGCACCGCACGGAAAAGCCGCAGTACCCGCGAGGAGCACCGCCGCGCCGGCCGCGCACGCGAGCAAGCGCTTCATGGCCGCACCTCCGGGTAGGCGCAGCGGAAGCCGACGTTGGGCGCCCACGAGCTCGGCAGGCCCGGCTTGCGACAAGTCGTGCGCAGCGTGCTCTCGCCGCTTACCCAGCAGCCGCCACGCATGACCTTCAAGCTGCCTCGCGTTGGCCCTGTCGGATCCTGGGCCGGGCTGGCGCGGTAGTAGGCGGCGTCGTACCAATCGGCCGTCCACTCCCAAACATTGCCCGCCATATCGAAGGCGCCGTAGGGGCTCTGGCCCGCCGGCCGCCGGCCCACGCGATCCGTGTCGCCCACGCAGCCGGCGAAATTGGCTTTCGAGCAATCGGGCGGGCTCTCGCCCCAGGGGTAGGTACGCGGGGCTAGGCTCCCGGCCGCGGCCCGTTCCCACTCGGCCTCGGTTGGTAGCCGCCCGCCGGCGAAGGCGCAAAAGGCTTGCGCCTGCGCCCAGGACACGAAGATCACCGGATAGTCTGCGAACGCCGGATCGTCGAAGTAGTGCGCCCGAGCGTTCGAGCTGGACAGCGAAGGCGCGGCACAGGCCCCGGCGCGCACGCAGGTCTGGAAGCGGGCATTGGTGACCTCGTAGCGATCCAGGGCGAATGCCGAGCCTGTCACGCGGTGAACCGGCTTCTCGTCTGCGGCTCCCGTCTCGCTTCCCATCAGGAACGAACCCGCGGGCACGTGCACGGGGCTTCCGTCGAGGGCCGGCGCCACGCAGCCAGGTGCCTCGTCGACCAGGCCATTGCAGTCGTCGTCCTTGAAGTTGCAGATTTCGACCGCGCCGGGATGGATCGCCGGATCGCGATCGTTGCAGTCGTTCCCGGCGGCACAGCCGATGCCATAGCCGTCGCCATCCAGGTCGTTGCAGCCCGACCCCGCCGTGCCGCCGAGCGCGCCCGCCCTGGCGCCATACCGCGCAAGCAGGGTAGAGCCGACGACTCCCGCAACCGCTACAGCCGATATCGAAAACAAGGTTAAGTTCTTCATGGCCCGTGCCTCCGTCAGATAACCATACTGCCAGCGAATCCGGGCGGAATGCGAGATATCCGAATTGGCGTGGAAGCGCTTGACGGCGATCACTATCGGACCCTCGCCGAGATGCTGGGACCACCTCTCCTCCGAGGTGCTCCGAGGGAGGTTCCCCGAGGGAGGTGTCCCCCCGAGGGAGGTGCAGGGGAGGTGCCGAGGGAGGTGCCCGAGGGAGGTGCCGAGGGAGGTGTCTGAGCTTGCCCCGGATTCGTGGACACCTCCGATATGATGGAGGACATCCATGGAACGAAGAAGAAAGCGAGGAAGTTTCACACGGGAGTACCAGGCCGAGGTCGTGCGCCTGGTGCGCACGAGCGGCAAGACCATCCCCCAGGTTGCCAGAGAGCTTGACCTTGGGGAGACGGCGGTTCGCGCGTGGGTGCAGCGCGCGGAGATCGACGGGTGCAGCGCGCGGAGATCCGCGAGGGAGGTGCCCCGCGAGGGAGGTGCCCGAGGGAGGTGCCCCGAGGGAGGTGNNCGAGGGAGGTGCCAGAGTCTTTCTTGAGGTCCTTTCCCCCCTGCGAGGGAGGTGCCAGAGTCTTTCTTGGGGTCTTTTCCCCCCTGCGAGGGAGGTGCCAGAGTCTTTCTTGGGGTCCTTTCCCCCCCGAGGGAGGTGCCAGACTCTTCTTCGGCGTCCTTTTTCGAGGGAGGTGCGAGGGAGGTGCCAGAGTTTTCTTCGGGGGCCTTTTCCGTGAAGCCACGGTCCGAATTCCGGCCGAAGCAACTCGGCGACGTCGTTGGCCGAGAAGCATGCATGCCGCGACCACTGCGTTTCATCCCCGAAAACTCCCCCGTCGAAATCACCACCCGCACCTTGCAAGGCAGGCTGCTGCTTAGACCCTCCCCCGAGCTTACCGACCTCATCCTCGGCATCATCGGCAAGGCCCAGGCCCTCTACGGCATGACCATTCATGCCTTCGTGTTTCTCTCCACCCACGCCCACTTCCTTCTGTCACCGTCCAGTGCCGGCCAGTTGGCGAAGTTCATGCAGTTCGTGAATGCCAACGTCGCCAAGGAGGCGGGGCGGCTCCACGTCTGGCACGAGCGCCTGTGGTCACGTCGCTATCGGTCCATCGTTGTTGCCGATGAGAGGGCTACGCATGCTCGCCTGCGCTACATCCTGGCCCACGGCGCGAAAGAGGGTCTGGTCGGGGCGTCGGGATCCTGGCCTGGCCCCAACTGCATCGCCGCCCTTACCACTGGCGAGCTTCTGCGCGGTACGTGGTTCGACCGCAGTGCCGAATACCCCGCCCGCCAGCGCGGCGAGAACGTGTTCGCGTCGCAGTTCGCGACCACGTTCGACGTCAAGCTCACACCCCTGCCGTACCTGCAACATTTGACGGCCGATCAACGCCAAGCAGAGTGCCGCCGCATCGTCGGCGAGATTCAGGCCAAGGCCGAGGCTGAAAACAAGGAGAAGGGTCGCGTTCCCCTGGGCGTCGCCGCCATTCTCGCCCAGGACCCGCACAGCAAGCCCGCCAGCACCGACCGCAGCCCGGCACCGTTCGTCCACGCATCCGATGATTCGACAGAGATGGAGTTTCGCGTTTCCTACCGAGCCTTCGTCGACGCCTTCCGGGCTGGAGCATTGCGCTTGCGCGACCGGGCGCGCGAGCTAGCACAGATGTTTCCCCTCTGGGCCTTTCCACCGCCGTTGCCGTTCAACGCCCCGGCCTGACCCGGCCTGGCCGTCACGGTGTTGTGAGGGCCGCTTGCCGAGCGGCCAAGGGGCAGCTTTGCCCGGCGTCTGCCATCGGCAGGCAATCCACCGCTCCGTCACATCAGCTTCCGCTCTGGGCAGCCGCAAGACGACAAGTTTCCCGTCGCCGTGGCTGTCACCGGTGTCCGCTGCCGGCTCGATTACGCTCGATCGTGGATACCGTTCCGATCATGGATACCGTTCCTCCCCGCTCCTGGAAGCCTCTGGAACCACCCGCTCGCTGGAAGCCTCTGGAACCACCCCCGCGCTGGAACCACCCCCGCTCGCTGGAAGCCTCTGGAACCACCCCCGAACGCGGGCTCGCTGGAAGCCTCTGGAACCACCCCCGAGCTGGAAGCCTCTGGAACCACCCCCGGCGAGGAAGCCTCTGGAACCACCCCCGCCCGGGGAGCCCCATTCCTCTTCGTCGCACATTTCTCAGTAATTTCCGACTTCTAAGCACGCCCAAGATCAATGGCGAGGCCCCGCCCGGGGAGGAAGCCTCTGGAACCACCTCGAGGAACCGCCCCGAACCGCGCTGGCGCCACCCTGCGCGACAACCTATTGCACGGCTGGTTCGCAGCTTGATATTGATAAGAGGGGAAGAAATCGATGAAGCGTCGTGCATTCGTCAAGACCGTTGGCTTTGCGTCGCTAGCTGTCCCTCTCAGTCGGTGCGGCTCGTTGGCCCGCAGAGCCTCCGACGGCGGCGCGAGGGACCTCGGCGGCAGTCGCCGGCCAAACATTGTTTTTATCATGGCGGATGACCACGCCTCGCAGGCTATCGGCTGTTATGGTAGCCGCCTCAACCAGACTCCGCACATCGACCGAATCGCCCAGGAAGGCGTCCGTTTCGACAATTGTTTTTGCACCAACGCCCTCTGCGCCCCGAGCCGGGCGGGGATCCTCACGGGCAAGTACAGCCACATCAACGGGGTCCGCAACAACTCCCAAGTTTTCGACGGGACGCAGGAGACCTTCCCCAAGACCCTCCAAGCGGCGGGCTACGAGACGGCCTTCCTGGGCAAATGGCACCTTACGAGCGACCCGACCGGCTTCGACTATTGGAATATCCTGCCCGGACAGGGTGATTACTACAATCCCGACCTGATCGAGATGGGCGACCAGAAACAGCACCCGGGTTATGTCACCGATATCTTGACCGACATGGCCGTGGACTTCGTGCAGGCCCACCAGAACCCCTCGCGGCCCTTCCTGCTGATGCTTCACCACAAGGCTCCCCACCGAAACTGGGAGCCGGCCGAACGGCACATGACGCTTTATAATGATGTGGAATTTCCCGAGCCGCCGACCCTGTTCGATGACTACGCCACCCGTTGCGCGGCCGCGGCCGAGCAGGAAATGACCATCAGGGACGCCATGAACCTAGAGGATGACCTCAAGCTCGAGCCGGCGCCGGACCGGCTGGACGATTCGCAGAAGGCGGCATGGGAGGCCGCCTACGGTCCGAGGCGCGAGGCCTTCCAAAATGCCGGGCTCTCAGGCGATGCCCTGGTTCGCTGGAAGTACCAGCACTTCCTTCAGGACTATCTCGGCTGCATCGCCGGCATTGACGAGAGCGTGGGCCGGGTGCTTGACGCCCTCGACAGTACCGGCCTCTCCCGGAACACACTGGTAGTCTACACCTCGGACCAGGGGTTCTTCCTCGGCGAGCACGGCTGGTTCGACAAGCGCTTCATGTACGAAGAGGCGCTGCGGATGCCGCTGGTCATGCGCCTTCCCGGAGCGATCCCTCCCGGCTCGATCAACAAGGATATGGTCATCAACCTGGATTTTGGACCGACCTTCCTCGACTGCGCGGGCTTGGAAAAGCCCGCCGATGTACAGGGACGGTCGTTTCTCTCGCTGCTCACGGGCCAGACGGTCGTGGGGTGGCCCGAATCCATCTATTACCATTACTATGAGTTCCCGGCCATCCATATGGTCAAACGGCACTTCGGCGTCCGCACCGGACGCTACAAGCTCATCCACTTCTATTACGACATCGATGCCTGGGAGCTGTATGACCTCGCCAACGATCCCCATGAGCTGAACAATGTTGCCGCCGACCCCGCTTATGCCGGGATCCGTAGCGACCTCGAGGTTGAGCTCGTCCGGATCCAAAACCGTTACGGCGATTCCGAGGAGCTCGCCCGCAAGTTCGTCGAGATCGACGTCGGATAGTGCTCCTCAACCCCCCGGGGGAGCTGCCTGGCCTTGTACAAAACCGCCTTTGGGGGTTCCGAGGCAAGATCGACCACCTTCGGTCGGGCAGCGGGAGCGCCGATCTCCTTGCATGCGCAGGTCTATGCACAGCGCGCCTCCTGGTCGCCGAGACTCTCCACACAGCGCTCCGCCAGGTGCGTACTCTCCCACCACGGGTTCCACCTGAAACCACCAATCCCCGACCGAGGGTAGTTCAGGGATTCGCGCTGTTGGCACCCAGCAGATCCGGGACACCACTGCGGCGACCACAACCGCAAGGTCGAAGCGGCGCTATGAGCAGCCCGCGGCCGTCGGGTTGTTCGTACAGCAAGTCGTGAAATTGGCAGACTGGGTGGGGCAAACGGCCTGGGTAGCTGACAGATCCATATTTCCGCTAGAGTCGCACTTCTCATTTGCCTTCACGCAGTTCAGGACGGCCTGCCACTGGCTTCCGCAACGGGCGGCCAACGTGGCCTGGCAGGCGGAGAGATAGGGCTCCGTGGGTACAGTGTCCAGCGGGCATTTGCCCTTGTCGGAGCACTTGGTGTCGTCGCTGCCGCAGCTCGAGAGCGCCANNCCCAGCAACCGTGATCACGGCAAGCAGAAGCTTTTGCATTTCGTGTCTCTCCAAGGTCGATTCTGGCAAGTGTGGTTTTTCACGCAACCTTCGTTCAAGGCATGTAGCTCGGCAGCTCGACCACGTAGCTGTCGACGCTGTTGCCGTTTCCCCAATCGCTGGCAAACAGGGCGCGCGTGCCGCTGGGGGAGGGGACGGTGTGGGGCTCGGCCCAGTAGGCGTCGAGCGTGGTGAGCGTGCTGTTGGTCTTGCCCCAGCTGCGATGGCGTCCGATACGGCAGACGGCGCCGGTGTTGGTGTTGGCGACCAGGTTCTCGAGATCGAGGAGCCCAGGCGTTGGCGGCGTACCCGTGCCGTCGTAGCCACCCACCCAGATGGTCGAGACGAACACCCAGCCCGGCTGGCGGTAGGCCATGGCCGAGACGTGACCGTCGGGCGGATAGGGATAGCCAGTCTTCGGCCCGATGACGGCGCCGCCTCCGCCGGTGGCGAGATCCCAGGTCACCAAGATGCCCACGTTGCTCTTGGCATCGTCGTTGCCGTCGTCGTAGACCGCGCCGTTCCAGGTGTCGTCGCCATTGGCCAGCTGGCCGAGCGAGGCGTGATTGTCCGGCGCCTGCAGGGTCAAGGAACGGACCAGCTGCAGCCCGGGTACGCTGAAGATCTGTCCCGTGCCCGCCTCGAGGTACGCCAGCGTTCCGCTCGGCGCGACTTGGGCGGGTGGAGTCCCGCTGGGCGCAAGCGGCCCCATCACCGTATCGGTGGAGCTGTCGTAGACGAACATCTTCTGTCCGCACACCAGGCCCAGCCGGTGCGAATCCCAGGAGGTGAACATCGGATCGCCGCCATTGGTTGGCGCGCTGGAGCCGCACAGACTGGAAAAGTCGTGCAGCTTGTCCTTGGTCTCCGTGCCAACGTGATAGCGAATGAACGCTTGCCCGTCGACGTAGTAGAGGAGGTCCGGGTCCGAGGTGTCCCAATAGACCTGCTCGACGTCGACCGGGTTGATGGCGAGCGCGCGCAGGGGTTGATAGCTCTTGCCGTCGTACAGCTGATGGCCCGCGCCGATCTGGTACAGAATCAGGAGCGATTCGTCCGCGTTCCACGCCGAGATCGTCGAGTACATGGGGACGATCGCCTGATTGGCGCCGGCAACAGCGGTGATGCGACGGATCTTGGTGCCGAACTGAGGATCGACCACGGTGGCGGCCAGCGTTGGCTTGGCCAGCGCCGTCATCGGATGTGGCTCTTTGTCCGTCACCAGCCCCGCGCAGAGGTCGACGTTCAACGTCGTGTAGTGGCCACCCGACCCACCGCTCCCGGTCGCCCCGCCCGTCGCCTGCGTGCCGCCGCTCGCCGTCGTCCCTCCCGTCGCAAGCGCGCCGCCGGTCCCGTTGGTTCCTCTCGCTGCCCCCTGCGCGCCTGCCCCGCCGGTTCCCGAGGAATCCCCCGCTCCTCCGCACGCCAGCGACAGGGCCAGTGGTCCAATCAGACCAATCCATTCGCGCCGTACCATGCGGACCATCGTACCACCAGCCGAGCCGCGCCACGATCCCGCAATCTGGTACAAAGGTAATGGCAACAAGGTGGCGTCTTTGGCGGGTGTCGCAGAGCCGCGGAATCCGACCGAGCCTGGACCTCGCCACCTCGAGGACGTCGTCGAAGTCATGTACGAGGAAATGGTTCAGGGGCTCGAGAAGGCGCAGGGGGTGAAGACGCGATAGAGCTCGAGACTTCGCGATCTCCGACCGAGGGTAGGCGTTTTCATTTCTCGCCGACAGGCCGGATGAGGGATAGCCTAGTCGTGATGGCCATGATGACGGCCGTTCGCGAGGGACCACAAGGCGGTGACAAATGCGTTGCAGACGATGCCAAAGAGCAATCTCAGGGATCGGGAAGCCGGCCGTGCCGCCGGTGATTCCCGCCGCGATAGCGTTCGCCGGGGGTATCGGGGGACTCTGGTCCCTCACCCTCGGGCAGGACCCTTCGAACGCCTTGCCCCACTGGTCCCCGGTGGGCGGCTGGAGCCTTGGCCTTGGCTCCCTGGCGCTGGCATCGGTGTTGGTCTGGATCGGCCTCGTTCGACGGAGGTGTCCTGACTGTGGCTCCTCGCAGATGCTCGATGCGATGGAGGAAGAGGCAGTCATCGCTTCCGAGCGTTTCGGGGTGCAGAAGGCGGCCTTGGCAGAGGCGCATGCCGAGGCAGAGCCGCAGTCGTCGCACGACAAGGAAATGGCGGACAGACTCGCGGAGCGGGAGAAGGAGCTGCGCTCGACTCTCGAGCAGGAGCTGCGTGTCACCCTGGGCAACGAGCTCAAGGGTGAGAGCGAGAGGTTGCGAGCCCAGATGCGGCTGCAGATCGAGCAGGAGGTGCGGAGAGAGCTCGAGCAACGCCCGGCCACGGCAAGATCAACCACGCCCCCGCCGACCACCACGGCCAGGGCCTTCGCCTCGTCGGTCACGCCAAGACCTGTCACGCCCCCGCCGACCACCACGGCCAGGGCCTTCGCCTCGTCGACTGCGCCTCAGGCTGTTGCAGGTGCTGCCCCACCCCGTGCGGCAGTACCGATCGCGGCCAAGGAAGTCACGCCATCGCCAGCCAGGCCCTTCTCGGCAAGAGCCGATGGGCCAGCGGCGATTGCACCGGCTGCAGCCAAGACGACCCCACCGGCAGCGAGCGCGGTCACGAAGACGGCGCAACCTGCGGTTCCCCACGCCAAGGTGGACACGGCGCCTTTGTCGCTGATGCCTTCGCCAGGGAGGGCAACGATAGGTGCGAAGGCGCCGGTCGTGCCCGCGCAAGCATCACCGCCCCAAACGGCTTCGTCCGTCGTCGACCCTTCCTCGGACCAGCCTGCCCCAGGGAAAGACTCGGGAAGCAAAGGGCCGGGAAACGCAGGCACCTAGATTCCTTCCTGCTATGGCAAGAACTTGATCCCAGTGATGGTCACGTCGATGGTACAGCCAGCACTGGCGTCGACGGCGCCGGCGTCGAGGTCGGGAGTGGGGCTGGTCCACTGCCACTGCATGCCAACCACCTGGGCCGCGTTCGCATCGGACCAGTTCGAGATGTCGGTCAGCTGGACCACCACGGGGGTGGGGTTGGAGGACGGAACCGCTACTTGCTTCTTGACCGGGAAGTTGTAGCAGCTCGTCCCTGCGTCCTGGTAGCAGCCCCCGGCCGGAGTCTGGTTGATGGGCTGTTGATCGAAGGTTTTCATCTGCAGCTCCATCTCGCATCTCGGTCCGAGTGGCTGCCCCGACAAGGTGAACTGGATTGCGGAGAACGACGTCACCGTCGTGCAGGCCAGGAAGCTGAGCCCGGTGCCGCAGTAGTCGCCCGGCATCACGGTGCCCGTGGCGTGTAGAGCCTTGGCCGTGTTGTCCACGTTGGCGCTCATCGCGGAGCCCTGCACGGGCCCATGATACGGGTAGATGTAGCCCGAAAGCCCCTGGGCATCTCCCCACTTGCTGTTCTGGGGCGACCAGTCCGTGAAATCCGTCACCCCGCCGGGCACGAGATTGTTCGGGACGATGGCATTCGAACAGTCGAGGCCATTCGAGACGGGTTTGGTATCCACTCCGCCATCGGGCGGGGGCGGGAGCACCAGGCCTGGAGTTTCGCTGGTCGCGTCCCAGTTCACGAAGCTGACCACGCTTTTGGCCGGCAGATCGAAGGTGAAGCTGCTGCCGCCATCGAAGGAGCTCTTGGCGGCCATGGAGTCGTCGGGCGAGGTGACCCAGGGGGTGAGGGTGCCGAAGGAGGCGCCCTCGATGAGGAAGTTCTGGGTCACCTTCCCGCCGTTGCTGTTGATGGCGGTCAGCACGAGATGGTTCGAGTCGTCACGATACGCTTCGATGAGCACGCCTCCCGTCGGATGGTCCGTGGCGCCGATGCGCTTGAACCCCGGCCGCACGAATCTGGACCAGTGCCCGAACGCGTACCCGCGCTTGAACATGTAGGAATCACCATAGGTCGAGTCCGGCTGGATGAAGGCGGGGTTCTGCCGGGTATTGGTCGAATGCTGCTGGATGTCTGAGGCCGTGATGTAGATGAGCCACCAGCTCCAGGCATTCATGTTCGAGATCGTCATGTGGTCGTGCAGCTTCTGCATCATGTCGATGGCGCTCGTCATGGTCGGATCAGGGGTATCACCCTTCGCGTTTTCCTGGGACCACTCCGTCTGCCAGAACGGCTTCCCGTTCTGCGATGGCTTGCTGTAGCCGAGATCGATCTTGGCGCTGCTGTTCTGGTAGGGGTGGGTCGCGACGATGCCCAGGTAGTTCTTGCCCATCGAGTCGTTCAGGATCGGGGTGATGTACTTGTCGACGCTGGGCCAGTCGGCGGTGTCGGGAGCGACGATTTTCACCGAGGGGCAGCGCCGCGCGAAGGTGGGGCCCAGGTTGTTGAGGATGAAGGTCGCGAGCTCGTCCGGGCTCCACTGGGCGCTTTCCCAGGTGGCGGTGTAGTCGGGCTCGTTCGCCGCCGACAGGCCTGCGAGCGGAACGCCGTTCTTGGCCAGGAAATCCACGTAGTCCGCCAGGTAGTTCGCATAGTCCCGGTAGTGAGAGGGGTCGAGCTTGTTCGAGGGGAAAATGACCGAGGCGTCGCCCTGCTGGGATCCATTCACGTTGTTGGTCGTCTTCCAGATCGGGGGTGGCGTCCAGGCCGTGGCCCAGACCTTGGCTCCCCGGGCGATCGCCTGCTGCGCGGTCGCAAGCTCGGGCGCGGTGGCGACCGGGACGGCGCCGTCCACGGGCTCGGAGCCGTCAGGCTGAGTGTCGGCCGGGTGTCCGATCTGGGTCCGGAGCAGGGTAAGCCCGATGCCTTTCTTGGCGTCGAAGAGCTGGTCGGCCACATCCTCGGTGACATTCGCGCCGAAGAACGCCGAGGAGGCGCCGAACCCATCGATGGTTTGCTTGGTGTCCGACCAGTTCACGGTTACGTCGAGGTGCTGTTCGTCCGACTTGCAAGCGACGAGGCTCGCGGGAATAGCCACCGCGAGCGCTAGCGACCAAAGCGTTCTCATTCTCATGTCCTCCTAGGTATCCGTTCGTTGAGCCGCGAAACTACCATTCAATGGGTTTTCGACGCGGGAGATTTGCCATTGGAGAAAGAGAAAATGTGCTCCTCAGCGCGCTGCACATCGCAATTCTTGCAGGTCGCAGTCAAATCTTGCTAGTCCAGGCGCAGAGGTGTTGCGGCGCGGGACCGTAAAGCCATGGCTGCCGTCGCGCAGAAGATCGGCGAAGCCGTCAGAATGCTCGTGGTAGGGTGCCGGCGATGAATGTTCGCCTATGTCTCTCGCGCGTGCTGCGCGAGTTCGTTCTTTGCGCCGGGCTCGCTATCTGCGCCTGCGGTGGCATCACCGAAGCTCCGGTGAACGGGTTGGTTGTGATTGACACGACAGGGACACACCAGACCTTGGTGGGCTTTGGCGCAGCGACCGCCTACAAGGCCTCGCTCCTGTCGGCCCGTACCGACGATATCTACCAGGTCTTGTTCGTCGATTCCGGCCTCGACATTTTGCGGCTCGGGAATTGGTACCAGAACCAGACCTCCACCAACACGACCCCCACCACCCCCTTCGGCGACTCCGCAGCGGTGCAAGTCGTCCAGAAGGCTGCCGCCGCGCGAGGAGGGACCCCTCCCAAGATTCTGATGTCCTCCTGGTCGCCGCCCGCATACCTCAAGAGCAATGGCATGACCCGGCCGCCTCCCAACAGCGGCTCGGGCGGGACCGATCCGGCCGGCACGCTCATTCAAAACGGTGGCGCGTATGCCTATTCTGATTTTGCCGACTGGTGGGTTCGTTCTTTGCAGGCGTACGCTGCGCAGGGGGTGGTGCCCGACTACATCAGCATCCAGAACGAGCCCGACTTCTTCACCGCTCACTGGGAAACTTGCCTCTGGGGCCCCATGGAAGGTGCCAGCATGGAAGGCATCGCCACGGCCGGCTACGGACAGGCCCTGGATGCCGTGTACAACGCGATTGCGGCGTCGACGCTGGCATCACGGCCCGTCATCGTCGGCCCCGAGACCACCGGATTCCGCGACAACATCGTGCAGAAGTACTTGGATGGCCTCAACCTGGCCCAGCTGGGCGGAATTGCCCATCACCTGTACGGCAGCACGGAGGACAATCCGAACCCCGACTGGTTCAATGGTGCGATGGGCAGTGTCGGCAAAGCGGCCGCGGCCGCAGGGTTGCAGACCTTCATGACCGAGTACTCGCCCAATTCCCCCACCATGTTCGACACCGCCTGGTTGGTGAACAACGCCCTGACGGTGGAAAACGTGTCTGCCTATATCTATTGGGAGCTGATCTGGAGCCCAACGCCGCCGACTGGTCTGGTGACCATCGCAAGTGCATCGCCGAGCTCGCCTTACACGATCAATGACACATACTACGCGCTCAAGCACTTCGCGCGCTGGACCGATCCCGGTTGGGTTCGGGTGGATGCGACGTCTTCGCTTTCCGCGGTACGAGCGTCGGCGTTCGTGAGCCCCGACGGCGGCAGTCTCACCCTGGTGCTCCTCAACACCAGCGCCAAAGACCACATGGTTACCGTGAGCCCGGGCGCGTTCCCGTTCGGCACGCTTGCGATCTACCGCAGCTCGGGCGCCAGTGAACGCACCGCCAATGTCGCGCCCGAAGCCGACGGTAGTGTCTTTTTGCCGTCCCGCTCGATCGCAACTCTCACCTACACGCCGTAACGTAATCCTCGCTCGTCCGGACGAGCAGGGAGCATCGATATCTCGATCGCTGTTTGCGCGAGATGATAGGCTAGTCGCGAAAGCGAGGTTGGCCCATGACGAAGGAGCGCCTACCGGGTCGTCGTGACGTGGTGTTGGTTGCCCACGAGCCGACGAACAGCGAGCACCTCGGGATTCGCTTGGTGGCGGCGGGACTGGTGGAGGCCGGCTTCCGGCCGCGCGTGCTGCCCCTGGTGACGCCGTCGAGCCTCGCCGCGGCGGTCAGCGAAACCCTGGCCGCGCAACCCTTCTTGGTCGGGATCTCGATCTCCGATCCCTTGGTGGCGCCGCTGCTCCTGGCGTTCGTGCGCCTCCTGCGCCAACGCGGCTTTGCCGGGCACATCACCGCCGGTGGCGCGCTGGCCACCCTCGAACGCGGCAACCTGCTCGCGGCCCACCCGGCCATCGACAGTGTGGTCCGACACGCGGGCGAAGCCTGCGTCGTCGAGCTGGCGCTCGCCCTTGGCGAAGGGCGCGGCCTCGATCAGCTCCCCGGATTGACCACGCGCCTGGGCGAGGGCAGCGGCAATCCCCATGCCTTCGCTCCCAGCCGGTTGCGGCCGCTCCGTGCGGCGGAGTCGCCCACACTCATCGGCATTCCCAAGGCGGACGTCGCGGCTTCGCGTGGCTGCGCCGGGCGCTGCGCGTACTGCGGCGTTTCGGCACTGGAACGCGACCTCGACAACGAACGCAGGTTGCTCGGTCTCGACGCCAGTACCCCGCGCGGCAGGATCCAGCGTCCGGTCGACGACCTGGCCGAAGAAGTGGCGGCGCTCTACCACGTCCGCTCGGTGCGCGTCGTGCGGCTCGTCGACGACAATCTGCTCGGCCCTGACCCGCGGACGGCGCGGGCCTGGCTTGCCGACCTCGAAGCGGCGCTGCGCCGGCGGCGGGTGGGCAAGATGGCCTGGCGCTTGATGGCCGAGCCGAGCGTGCTCTCCGACGAGGTGGCCGACGCGCTTGCGCGCCTGGGGGTACTCTCCGTGCTGGTCGGCATCGAATCCCTCACGCCGCAAGGCAAGTCTGCCCTCGGCCGGAGCGGGCGCCGCGATGAAGATCAGGCTGCGTTGCACAGGCTGGCGCTGCGTGGGATTGCGCCGACTCTCAACGTGCTGGCGCTGCGGCCGGACGGCGCGCTCGCCGACACGCGCGCCGAGCTCGCCGGACTCGCCCAGCTCGACGACTTCGCCTGGGACGTCGTTCCGCTGAGCGTGTGGCCCGGGACGGCACTGGCGCGCGATCTCGCCGCGAAGGGGCAACTCGCTGGACAGGGCGCGGGGCTTTGCTGGCGACCCGCCGAGCCGGAAGCCGAGCGCTTCCTCTATGCCCTGAACCGGCTGCGCCTGGGCGGCTTGGCGTGGTTGACCCGGCAGCCGAATGCGGTGGACGTCATGTTCGCGTTGCGGGTCGCGCACCGACTGGGCTTGCCCGGCGCCGCGTGCGCGCACATCGACCAGGCCTCCGCGTTGCTGGCGCAGGCACAGCGCGTGCGCCGGAACGTTCTCGAGCAAGCGCTTTCCCTGGCGACGTCGCCGCTGGCCGCGCGCGAATTCGGTCAGGCAGTGGAGGCGCTCAACCAGCAGGCGGCGAATCGGCTGGCGCCGTTCGACGAGCGTTTCGTCTGCCTGCTCGACGAGGTGAGCTGGCCCGGCACCAACGTAGCAGCGGACAGGCCCGCGCGGCGCCTGGCCTCGCCATGGCTGGCGCACGGGCTGATGATGGCCATGGCCTCGGGCTGCGCGAGCTCACCGTCGGGCGCGCCCGATGCGAATCTAACGATCGTAATTCCCGACGGGCCCATCGCCACTCGGCCGGATACGCAACCGCTGCCATCCATGTCGTGCACGCCCGATGGTGCGCAGAACGCCTCCCAGGACGCCTCGTGCGACGTCGCCACCCTCGAGGCTGCGGTGAACCGGGTCATGAATGGGGCTTGCTCTGCCCATGTGTCTTCCTCGGATCCGAACTACGCGGTGGTGATCGATTGCGAGGGGCGCGTGGTCGAGCTGCTGACGCTGCCCGACCAGACGCCCCTGCTCTCCGGAACCGAGCGGCAGGCCTGGCTCGATTCGCTGGCCAATGACCGCTGGCCCTGCTTCGCTGGTCAGTCGGTCCAAATCATGTGCTGGGTGCTCCTGTTGGTCTAGCCGCCCCAGTACCACCCCGCGCCAGCGCTGAGGTAGATTCGGCGGCATGAGCGATAAGCAGATGCAAGACAAGCACATCAGGATGGTCGTCGCAGCAGCCGGCCGGGGCCGATGGCGCCGCGGTTTCTTCGCCCGGGCATCATGGGTCGGGATGGTCGTCGTCATGGTTGTGGTCATGGTGCTGGCGTCCGGCGCTGCCAGTCTGGCCGGACCGCTCGACGAAGCCGGTGCCAAGGCGGGGGTGAGATTCGAGGCGGTGGCCAGTCCCCCGCCGCTCCTCGAGGGCCGCCTGGATGGGGTGGCCAGCTCCATCCATGTCGCCGGAGCACCGCAGGGCACCCTCTATGCCGCCACGGACAAGGCCGGCAAGGCCCGAGTATGGCTCTTGCGCAACAACGTCATCGTCACGGATCTCACCGCACCTGCCGCTCGGGAGCACATGAATGCCGACTGGCCAGGAAGCTTCGCCTTCTGGCTTGGCGGTCTGCCAGTCGTGGCCATCTCCTGGAAACTCGGGCACGACGGCTACGGGATCGAGGATCTGGCTTTCTGGGCCGCGGAAGGCAGCGGTAGGTTCCTTGGCGGTCTCCCTCGAAGTACCCGGAGCCCCTGCAATGCCGGTGACGAGACCCCCAAGACAGATTGCGCCAGGTGCGGTTCCTCGAGCGCTGTTCCGATCGACGCGAGGCTTGCCGGGTTGGAACCCGACCGGGCTCGCTTCGTGCAGCGAATCGCCGCCGCCTGGTACACCTACTTCGGCGCCGCGGCAGAAACCTTCGAGCAAGACTACCTGCTGACAGCGAAAGGGCTTGTCCCCGACGGCCCGGCTCGCCGCTCTCGCAATGCGATGCCCCTGCCACAAGCCAAGGAGCGCGTGAAGGGACTGCTGCGGGACTACTTCAAGCTGGCGAAAAGCCAGAGCCGGCAGGAGATTGCGCCCCAGTTCCTGACCTGCTTCGAGCAGCTCGTCGAGCTCGCGCCCGAGTTCGGTCAGGGACACTACAACGTCGGCTGCATGCACGCCTTGCTTGGCGACCACAAGCAAGCGGTTGCTTCCGTCACCAAGGCCATCGCCCTCGATCCCAACTATCGCAAGGTCGCCCGCCGGGACCCGGACTTGGCGACCGTACGCGACGACCCCGAGCTCGCCCGCGTGCTCGGTGAGCCCGAGAAGTAGATTACTCCCATCCGAGGGGGCGATCCGTTTGCTGCACTTCCGCGAGATCGTCTCCAACCAGCTGATTTCCGTGATAGGAAGGCGCCAAAGTAGACAAAGCGCAGGAGATCTCATGCGAAGCGGACTGATCGGACTCGTAAGCGCGATGGCGCTCGCCTCCACAATGATGACCGCCGGCTGTGGCAGAACCGAGCTCACAGGCGGTAGCTCCAGCAGTGGGGGAGCCGTGGGCACAGGCGGAAGGTCCGGCAGCGGGGGAGCCGTGGGCACAGGCGGAAGCTCCAGCGGCGGGGGAGGGGGAGCGTCCTGTTCCAGTGTGACGCCATGCGGTGGCGACGTGGTCGGAACCTGGACCGTGGCGTCGTCGTGTCTGAAGGTGACTGGTCAGGTGGACATGTCGGTGGTTGGTCTTAGTTGCACGTCCGCGACGGTCACGGGGGCCCTCCAGGTGACCGGAACGTGGACCGCCAACGCCAACGGGACGTATTCGGACAACACGACCACGTCGGGCACCGAGCAGATCACGTTGCCGGCCTCGTGCCTGCAAGTGGCGGGGAGCACCACCACCTGCGAGCGGATAGGTGGAGTCCTCCAAGGCCTCGGCTACGACTCGGTCAATTGCACATCCGCTGCGAGCGGCGGGTGCACGTGCCCGGCCACCGTCCAACAGACTGGCGGGCTCGGGGTGCTATCCAGTGACCCGTTGACAAGCGGCAGCTACAAGACCTCGGGCAACGTGGTCACGACCGACGTTGGCCGGCAGTACTCGTACTGCGTCTCGGGAAACAAGATGAACTGGACCCCGCAGAGCACCACCCCGACCACGACGGGCACGGTCGTGTTCCAGAAGGGCTCCGGTGGTGCCACGGGCTCAGGTGGTGCGACGGGTTCTGGTGGAGCGACGGGTTCAGGTGGTGCGACGGGTACTGGAGGAGCAACGGGCGCGGGCGGCTCGACAGCTACCACCAAAGGGCCATGTGATATCTACGCAGATGACGGCGGCCCATGTGTAGCGGCCCACAGCACGGTTCGGGCCCTCTTGGGTGCGTACAGCGGGAACCTCTACCAGGTCAAGAAAGCGGATGGCACGACCAAGGACATCGGGGTCCTCGCTCCGGGTGGCTTCGCAAACTCGGCCGACCAGGACGCGTTCTGCGGCACCTCTGCATGCACCATCTCGATTATTTATGACCAGTCCGGCAAGGGTAACCATCTCACCAAGGCGCCCCCGGGCGGTGCCAAGACGACAGGCGACAACGAAGCAGACGCGAAAGCTCTCCCGATCTCGATCGGTGGCCAAAAGGTCTACGGGGAACACAACCCGGCTGGTGTTGGCTATCGCAACAACACTGTCGTGGGCACCGCAACCGGCGACAACGCGGAGACGATCTACATGATCGCCAGCGGCGACTATTATAACAGTGCGTGCTGCTTCGACTACGGGAACGCCGAGACCAACAGTAGAGACAACGGCGAGGGCACGGTGGAAGCAGTCTACTTTGGCAACTGCACCATCTGGAACAAGGGGGGCGGCAGCGGTCCGTGGGTTATGGGGGACCTTGAAAACGGCCTCTGGGCCGGGAACACCAGCCCCTACGACAACAACACGTCGGTGAACTACAAGTACGTCACGGCCATGGTGAAGGGGGACAAGGCCGGCGCGAATCACTGGGCCATCAAAGCCGGCAATGCGCAGTCCGGCAGCCTGACAAAGATGTTCGACGGACAGCGCCCCAGCACACGATACAATCCTATGAGGAAGGAGGGTGCCATCATCCTGGGTATCGCTGGCGACAACAGCAACACCGCGCAAGGGAACTTCTTCGAAGGGCTCATGACCGCCCACTTCTCGTCGGATGCGGCCGACGACGCGGTTCAGGCCAACATCGTCGCTGCAGGGTATGGGAAGTAACGCACGCCCAGTACCAGGAGATTTGGCACNNACTGGCCCCAGCGCGGTTCGGACCAAATTGCGACAGTTGTCATACCAGTCACGGTAGTCCGTGCCCGGACGGAAGTCGTCGTGGGCGACCGCGAGCAGATCCGATAGCCGGGAGCGCAGGCGCACGAGAGCCTCGGGCTGGGGGCCGTTTTCGGCCAGGTTCTCCATCTGGTACGGATCTGCCAGATTGTCGTAGAGCTCTTCCGGCCCGGCAAGCCAGCGCACGTAGGTGTATTGCTTGGTCCTGACGCCTCGCCATTCGGGCCACGAGGTGCCGGTCTGAAACCACAGCTCGCCGGAGCTGTACTGTCCGATGAGGACTCCCTCGCGACGGTCACGGTCCCTTCCGGTAACCACCCCGCTCAGGTCCGCACCGTCGACCTCGCTGGGAATGGACAGGCCTGCCAACCCGCATAGCGTGGGAAGATGATCCATGGGAGTTTGCAGGGCGTCGACCCGGGCACCCTGGGCAATCTGCCTCGGCCAGCGCATGATGAGCGGGACGTTGATGGCCTCGGCGTACGGAACCATCTTCTGGATGCGTCCGTGACTGCCGAACATCTCGCCATGATCGGAAGTGAAGACCAC
>PNBO01000259.1 GCA_003136095.1 Myxococcales bacterium | reverse complement strand
TGGCGGTGGCGGTGGCGGTGGTGGAGCTGCCGCCGGTGGTGGCGGCGGCGGCGGTGGTGCCGCGGGAGCGGGCGCGGGGGCTGGTGGCGCCGCGGCTGGGGGTGGCGGGGCCACTGGCGGTGAGGTGGGCGCGGGGGGCGCGGGGCTGCCAGCCGCGGGTGGGGGTGGCACGGGTGGGGCTGTATCCACCTGCACGCAGGCTGAGAGATCGAAGATCATGAATTCGAGGGCCTTCTCCTGGGCACTGGCGGTCTTGGTCAGGTCGCAGCCACTCGGGAAGGGCTTCTTGCCCGAGCCGGTGAACACGTGCAGATCGGTCATGACCACCTTGCCGCAGTAGTTGGGCGTGCCCGTGGCCGGTTGCTCCACCGGGGTTCCGAAGCTGGTGTAGACCAGCCAGTCGGGGTAGCTGGTGTTGGTGGTGTCGGTGCCGTAGATCCAGCGGGTCGATGCTCCGACCACGCGGTTCATGCTGTGCTCGCCGCCGTTGATGGGCAATTGCGCGCGGGTGGGCGTGGCGCCAATGGCGACCAGCCAGTCGGCCAAGGCCGCCCCCTTGGTGAACGTCGTATCGATGTTGGCGATGAATCCGTCGGGAATGCCCGAGAGGTTGGAGATGCTGGTGCCATTCATGGGGAAGTTGATCACCCCGGTTGCCCAAGGCGCGGGACCGGCCCAGACCCAGACGTCCTGCCAGTGCGAACCGAAGATCTTCCCACCCTGATCGGCGTAGTCCTTCATGTTCTGGTGCATGGCCGCGGTCTTCAGATCCTTGTTCGTGGTGCCTTCGCAGGACATCACCAACATGTCGTAGCGCTTGAGTTGGGTCAGGCTGCCCCACAAGGCGTCCGCCTGACCGTAGGCCGCGCCGCCATTCAAACTGGCATCGAACTGGGTCGCGGTGCCGTCCTTGGGGGTGGTGTACATGTGCACCTTGCCGGTGCCGGTTGGGGCCGTGAATTCGGCATCCGCGATCCCGATCCGGCGCAACAGGCAATCGAGCCCGTCCGAGAAGCCCACGACCATGGCGATCTGGGGCATGTCGCCCTCGCTCTGGGTGCGCGGCAGCCGGAGCGTCTTGTCCGCGACCGGGTTGTCCACGCAGGCCGTGACCGTGGGAATGGTGAAGGTGCGGCGCCACTTGCCGATCTGAACGACCAACGGAATGTTGCTCCCCGCCGGAACCTTGGTCAGCTTGAACCGCCCTTGGGCATCGGTCAGGGTGGTGGTGATGGGGCTGCCCGAGGCCGAGGCGTCGCAGGTCGTGCATGCCGGGCCCGTGGGAATGGGATCGAGGGTGCCGTTCGGCACGTAGACGACGACGTTGTAGATGGGCAGGGCGCCCGCCGGATCGTACACGATGCCGCTGATACTGGTCTTGGTCTTGTTCCCACTGCAGTCAGGGACCTGCGCACAAAGCCCCGTGCAGCCCCCGACGCTGCCGCACACATTGGGCATCGAGCTGCCACAGGTCACGCCGCTGGGGCAGGTGGTGCCACAATCGAGGATTCCGCCGCAGCCGTCACCGATGGTGCCACAGTAGCGTCCGCCGCCGGCTACATCGCAGGTGACCTTGGTGCAGGTAGAACCACCGACGCACACGTTGCCGGTTCCGCACACCCAGCCGGCGGTCGGGCAGGTGGTGCCGCAGTCGAGGGAGCCGCCGCAGTTGTCGCCAATCTTGCCACAGTAGCGTCCACCGCCCGCCGCATCGCAGGTCAGCTTGGTACAAGAGGCGCCACCGACGCAGACGTTGTTGCTGCAGCTCCAGCCCGCGGTGGAACAGGTCGCCGGACAGCTCAGCGAACCACCGCAGCCATCGCCGATGGTGCCACAGTTGTTGCCACCCGCCGCGGGAGAGCAGCTCAGTTTGGTACAGGAGGCGCCGCCGACACAAAGGTTGTTGTTGCAGGTCCAGCCAGCGGTGGGGCAAGTCGTGGGACAGGTCAGCGAGCCACCGCAACCATCGCCCACCGTGCCGCAGTAGTTGCCACCGGTTGGCGCGCAGGTCAGCTTGGCGCAAGCGGCGCCGCCGGTGCACACGTTGCTGGTGCAGGCCCAACCGGCCTTGGGGCAGGTGGCGCCGCAGTCCAGGGAGCCGCCGCAACCATCACCGACGGCGCCACAGTAGCGCCCACCCCCGGCCGTGTCGCAGGCGACCTTGGTACAAGAGGCGCCGCCGACGCAGACATTGTTGCTGCACGACCAACCGGTCTTGGGGCAAGTGGTGCCGCAGTCGAGGCCCCCGCCACAGCCATCGCCGATGGTGCCGCAGTAGCGTCCGCCGTCCGCCGTGTCGCAGGTGACGGGCGTGCAGGCCGGCGGGGCGCCCTTGCAGATATTGTCCACGCAGGACCAGCCTGCCTTGGGGCAGGTGGCACCGCAGTCCAGTGTCCGGCCGCAGCCATCGCTGATCTTGCCACAGTAGCGTCCCCCCCCAGCGGTATCGCAGGAAAGTGGCGTACAGACCGAGGCGGGGCCCACGCAGGTGTTGTTCTCGCAAACCCAACCGGCGGTGGGACAGGTGTCGCCGCAATCGAGAGGGTGGTTGCAGCCGTCGCCGATCTTGCCGCAGTACGAGCCACCCGTGAAGGTGCAGGCGAACTTGGGCGTGCAGTTGGCGCCGCCGCCACAGATGCCGGGCCCGCCCGCCCCGCACACCTGATCGGAAGGACAGGCACCACAGTCCTGGGTCTTGCCGCAGCCATCCCCGATGGTTCCGCAGTACTGCCCGGTGGCCGATGCACAGGCGAGAGGCACGCAGATGGGCGTGTCGCCCTTGGCCGCGTCTGGCGACTGGATAAGGGTTCCCCCATCGTTCTTCGTCACCAACGTCTGGGTCCCGGTCGATGTCGTGCTGGTGGTGGTCGTCGTCCCTGGGCTGATTGAACCGCCCGAGGTGCAGGCGATCTGTAGCAGCAGGAAGCCGACCGCAGCGCTGGGCAACATGCCGGGGCGAGACCAAACCCTTCTTGCGCCAGCCAGATTCAGCCCGACATGCCCCATGGGAAACCTCCGTGCGTGGAAAGACTCTAGGTTGTCCGTGATGGCAGTGGCGAGCCGACGGCGAATAGGCTCAGGTCGCGTTCGCTTCGCATCTGTGGCTCCGGCGCGACCGGCACCCTGCTTCCCAGCTTCCAGAACATCGCGCTATCCCATGTTCACATGCTGGGTGGCGGCAAGGTGACGCTCGAAGGCTACGACGCAAGCAACCTGCGAAGACGACCTACAGGTTCTCGATCTTCTTGAATCGCGGAACCAGCATCTTCATCACCGACCAGGCGACGACGTAGGCGAGAGCGCAGACTCCGAACATGATCGCATACGAGGTTGTCATCTCGGAGAGCACCAACCCCGTCTGCAACTTCTTGAGCTGAACGAACGCGTCGGCGTTGATGGCCTGCAGTTGCATGACGACTTCCTTGGGCAGGCTGCCGAGCTCGGCCCTGTCCAGATCGATCACGCTGCCGTGTTTGTTGAGCAGGTGCAGGGAGCGGATCTGGTCGAGATACGCGCCCAGCGTGCCGGTCTTCGCCTCCGCCCAGGCCTTGGCAATGCCGGCCTGGCGATACGCATCGAAGAGCCAGCCGCCCGACTTGTTGACCAGGATGCCGCCGAAACCGCCGAACATGCCGCCGATGCCGGTGACCGAGCCGACTGCCTTTTTCGGGAACATGTCCGACACCGTGGTGAAGATGTTGGCCGACCACGCTTGGTGGGCCGACGCGCCGATGCCGATCAGNNTCCGAAACCGTGGTGAACAGGTTGGCTGACCAGGCTTGGTGCGCGGAGGCGCCGATGCCGATGAGCAGGACCGGCACCCAGTAGCTAGTGCCCCCCAAAGGCTGGGAGAGCAGCACCACGAGCGGAAACAGGGCGATCACGAACATCGCCCGCATGCGTCCCGCGTACGGCTCATAGCCGCGGTTGATGAAGAACATCGGGAACCAGCCGCCGCTGCCACTCCCGACGCAGGTCATGGTGTAAAGC
>PNBO01000272.1 GCA_003136095.1 Myxococcales bacterium | reverse complement strand
CCGAGCACGCGATAGCGCGCGGCGAAAATCTCCTGTCGCCTTCCGTCGCGCCCCGTTGTGCCAACTTGATTGACCGTTGCCAACAGGTTGATTGTACGATTTTATTACTGAATTAGCAATAAGCCTATTTGGTTGGCCGAAAGCTACCACCCTTGTTGCCCCTGTCGTCACGCCTTCCAAGTCGTTCTAGGGCCGCCTTTGCCATGGTGCGTATTTCCTCGTCATCATGGGTTTCGGCCACGAAGGCAAGGTAGTCCTGGGCCTCGGACCCGCCGAGAGTCGCGATGGCGTCCAGAACCTTGCGCATCTCGCGCGTGTCCCGCATCTGGCGGGATTCGGCCAAGGCCTTGACCGCCCCCCTCTCGCGCAACGCCACCAGCGTCCCCAGCGCCGCGTCGCGCACGCCTTCGTCCTCGTCCGCCAACAGGCGGATAACCACGGGAACCTGCTCGCGCAGCTTCCGCGCGCCGACGATGCGCAACGCCTCCACACGCAGATCGCTGTCGGAGGCCCCCAGGGCGGTGGCGACCGCCTTGGCGTCGCCCGCCCAGAGCTTCTGGCGAGCGACGTAGGTTTGCACAAGATCCTCGGCGGTTCGCTCGGCCAATCGCTGAAAGGCCGCCTTGGCTTCCCCCACCTCACGCGTGTCCAGCGGAGCCTGCCCCACCGCCGCGACGTCTTCGGAAAATCTCGCCGGCGCCGCCCCTTCGGGTCGAACGCTCATGCGCAGTCGCAACTTCACGCCTATCTCCAGAGCTTCGGCGTTGCCTCCGGTGAATGGCAGCGCCTCCAGGGTCACGGCCACCGCGACCCGCTTGGGCTGGGCCTCGGCGAAGACCGCGGCCTGGGCCAGGACGCTCTTCACTTTCGCCGCGAGCTGCCCCTCGTCGATGTGGACTTCTTGGCCGCGAAAGTCCACCGCGGGGATGGGCTTGACCGACACCGGCCCGAGGGTGGGCGGCGCTTCGGCGCTCCCGGATGTTCGGTCCTTCTTGCACGCGGGGGGCAGCGCGCATGCCAGGGCCGCGAGCGCGGCCAGACTGCGCAAGAACTGGCCCTGACGCATCATGGATTCGCGGACGAGTGGCCCGTCTCTCAGGCCGAACAGGCGCCCCCACGCGGCGCGGGTGCGCGGCCCTTGTGGCGCACCTCCGCCACGCCCGCTTCCTCGCGTCCGGCGGCAGCGGACGGCGAGGCCGCCTTGGCAATCGTGATCACGCTGGACTGGCGCGACAGCGCCAACTCGACGATGCGAAGAATCAGTTCCTTGTAGGAGAGGCCGGCGGCCTTCGCCGCTTTCGAATAGCCGCCGGCGAGGTCCGACAGATCGCAGTTGGGGTTCACGTCGATGACGTAGGGGACGCCGTCCTTGGACAGGCGGATGTCCATGCGCCCGTAGTCGCGCAGACCGGCGGCCCGGAAGGCGTCGACCGCTGTCCGCGCGACGGTGGCGCGCAATTCGGGAGCGAGGCCCTCGCAGCGTACCGGCCGCGTGCCCTTGTACTCCACGGAATGCTCGACCCACTTGCCCTCGAACGACACGATCTTGGGCAGCCCGGCCGGCATGTCGGAAAAATCGATCTCGAAGAAGGGAAAGACCTGCGGTTCTTGCCCTACCCGTTCCAGGATGGAAACGTAGATCTCGCGGCCCTCGATGAATTCCTCGACCAGCGCCGGCTGCCGGTAGTGATCGAGAATGAGGGCGACCCTCTGTTCCAGCGCCGGCTGGCTCTGCACCACCGAGTCGCTGCAGATCCCGACCGAGGCATCCTCGCGCGCCGGCTTGACGATCACGGGGAACGAAAGCCCCAGCCTCGCGCACTCCTCGGCCGAGCTTACCATCCCCCCACGCGGCACGGGAACCCCGGCGCCGCGCAGGATGTCCTTGACCTTCTCCTTGCGCAAGGCCAGCGACAGCCCGAAGGGACACGATCCGGTGTAGGCGATGCCCGCCAGATCCATGAGCAGCGGCATGAGCGATTCGAAGCGATTGTCGCCGTGGATCGACTCGCACAGGTTGAACACCACGTNNGCCGACCTGGCTGGTTTCGCAACTGCTGGTGCCGAGGATGCGCAGGATGTCTTGCGCGACGTCCTTGACGTCCGCACGCGCCTTGTTCTCGGGGTCGGCTTCGGCTCCCTCGAAGTCGCGATTGTAGATGACTACGATGCGCGGCCTGCTCCGTACCTTCACGATNNCGATTCCGAACGATCGCGCGAAGGCACGCGCCACCCGCGTCGCCAAGTCCTCCAACTCGGGCGCGGAGCCGCGCAGCCTGGCGATGGAGGTTACGCCCGCGTTCGCGAGACCACACGGAACGATGTTGCGAAAGCCGGCGAGGTCGACGCTGGCGTTGAGCGCGAAACCGTGCATGGCGACACGCCGGCGAACGTGGACGCCGACCGCGCAGATCTTGTCGCCACCCACCCAGATCCCAGGCCGCGACGCGCGCCACTCGGCCACGATGCCCAGCTCTGCCAGCACGGCGACGATGCCGCTGGCCATCGCGGTGACGTGCGCCTTGATGCCATCGGGCAAGCGAAACACCGGATAGCCGACCAGTTGGCCGGGACCGTGAAAGGTGACGTCGCCGCCGCGCGAGGTGGACACGACCGAGATGCCGTCCTTCGCCAGCTGCTCCCGCGAGGCGAGCACGTTCGCGGGCTGAGCGTGCCGGCCCAGCGTGATGACCCCCTCGTGTTCGAGCAAGAGCAGGGTTTGGGGCGCGCCGCCCGCGGCCACCTCAACGCGGAGGCGCTCCTGCAGACGGAGCGCCTGGGGGAAAGCCACCCTGCCCAGCCATGCCCACTCGGCGAATCTCGGGTTACCCATGTCGCCGCTCAAGGCTGCCCTTCGGCTTGCCGCCTGCGCGTTGGAGGGTGGACGGCTGCTGCCTAACCCTCGGAAAGCTCGGCGAAGAAGTCCGCGTCGACGAGATCCACCGCCACGCCGGCGCTGAGCACGCCGATACCATGGCGCACGCAGGTCTCGGCCATGGCTGGCCCGTCCACGACCTCGATGGGCTGTCCGGATTGTTTCCACTCGGCGATCGCCTCGTCGGAAAGACGGCCGGCGAGGAGCAGGATGCCTTCGTCTTGATTGCGTGCGCGGATTCCGGCCCGCAACTCGCCGATTGCGCGGCGCCCCGCGGCGGTCATCCCGGGCCGCAAAGCGATGAGGGTGCGCGAAGGACGGAAGCCGCGGCCACGCAGGGCCTCGACGTAGATCGTTCCCTCGACCCGCTTGACGAAGGTGGCGGGGCCGAACCCCTCCCGTTGCAGGAGAACGCGAGCCATGGCCTCGAACGAGGACGGGGCCAATTCGCCCAGCCGCTGTTCGAGCGCGGCCAGCGTCCGCTCGCGCAAGGCCCGGCGCGCCTCACCGAAGACGTACTCGGCCTTCTCCAGATCGGCGTCGGGCACTCGGCGCGACAGGGCATAGAGCCCGCTGCCAGCGGAACGGATGCGCGGCCTGAGCCCGGCGCGTAGCCGCTCCTTGGACTCGGAGGCGAGCGCGGCCCGCAACACACGCCAGGCCTCGTTGGGCTCGCCGTGAATGAGGCGCCGGCGAACCGCGCTGTCAGCAATTTGACGGACATGCACGCCGCGCCCCGGAGACTGTCCCCTGAGGATTTCGATGGCGGCGTCCACCGGCGACATGACCTTGCGTCCGCCAGCGCCGCCACTCTCGGCCGCACCACCTGCCGAGGGGGCGCCTGCCCCGGCGCTCGCCGGAGCGGGCGTGGTCTCGCTCGCGGGGATGGGCGCGGGAGTCGAATCACCTTCCCCGGACCGCCCGGCCTCGACATCCGACGCTCGCCCCGGTTGCTCCCCGGCGAGATCGGTGGGAAGGCCGCTTTCCTCCGCCCCGGTCTCCTCCAGCTCCTCGTCCGCGCCTTCCTCGGCCCCGCCACCGTCGAGGGCGCCTTCTTCCTCTTCGCTGTCACCTTCGAGGACGCCGGTCTCGGCCAAAGCCGCGGCCCGCGC
>PNBO01000284.1 GCA_003136095.1 Myxococcales bacterium | reverse complement strand
GGCAATCCGTTGTCGCTCGCGGTGGTCCTGCTTGCGGTGTGCCGGCGTGCGTCCGTCCCCGCCCACGGCGTTTCGTTTCCCGGCCGTTTCCTCGTGCGCGCGGCCAAGGCCTCCGGAGAAATCGCCACCATCGATCCCATCGACGGTCGCATGCTCACCCCCAGCGTCATGCACTCCCTCTACGAATCCGCCACGGGCGATCCGGGGGAAATCGACGAGCAATTCCTCGCGCCGGCCTCGCACCGCCAGATCGTGCTACGCATGCTCACCAACCTGCGCGCCATCTACGAGCTGCGTGGCGACCAGGAACGCCTGCGCTTCGTGCTCGAACGCATCGCCCTGCTCAACCCCTCCGAGGAGGTGCAGCGCCGCCTCGATTCCGTGGTTTCCGCCGTGGCCCTCGCCCCGCGCATCAGTATTAACTAGAATCGCCCCGTCATGAGGTGGCCGGGGCGTTTCGCGCTCAAGATCCTGGGGCAGATGCTCCTCGTGGCGCTGCTCTCGGCGCTGCTCTCGACCTACGCGTTCTACTACGTCGCCCTCCGCTTCGCGGATTTCTCCATCGCGCAGGCCGACCACGTCGCCGTGGCGTCGAAGCACGCGGCAGAGATCTTCCGTTCCTACTTCGACAACCGCAAGGAGGAATTCCAACGCCGAGCTCGCGCCATCGCGCAAAACGGCGTGCGCGAAGCGGACGACCTGGCTGCGACCGAGGGCCTGCTGCGCGCGCGCCTGCTCGATGGCGACGAGGAGGTCGACGCCTGGGAAGCCGATCCCGCCACCCTGGCGCGCTCGCGCGAGGCCCCGCCCATCGTCGTGGCCCTGCCCACCGGGGACAAGGATGAAACCCCGCGTGTCCTCGAGCTGACGTTCGGTATCCCACTCGAGATGTACGAGAATTCCCTGTCCCTGCGCGACGCCATCGACAAGGAAAAGGAGCTCGGCCACGTCTACGAGCACGTCATTCCGCGCTTCCTGCGCCAGTACGTCGTGCTGGTGCTGATGATGCTGGCCGCCGCCCCGCTGGTGGGCTGGGTTTTCGCCCGGCACGTGACCCGCCGGGTGGCGCGCTTGCACGAGGCCGCCGGCCGCGTCGGCGCGGGCGATCTCACGGTGCGCCTCGCGCCCAAGGGCAAGGACGAGCTCGCCCAGCTCGGCCGCGCCTTCGACGGCATGGTGGCCGAGCTCGCGCACGCGCGTTCGCGCCTGGAGTACCTGCAGAAGGTCTCGGCCTGGCAGGAGGTGGCGCGTCGGCTGGCCCACGAGATCAAGAATCCCCTGACGCCCGTCCAGCTCGCCGTGCAGGAGCTGGCGAGCAAGTATTCGGGCGACGACGCCTCCTACCGGCGGCTGCTTGACACCGCCACCGAGATCCTGCGCGAGGAGATCGGCAGCTTGCGCCGCTTGGTCGACGACTTCTCGGCCTTCGCCAAGCTGCCCGAGGTCGAGCCCACACCCATCGATCTCAACGTGCTCGTGACGGAGATCCTGCGCCTGCAACCCGAGTGGCAGTCGTTCGTGACGGTAGAGCCGAGCACGGCGCCCGTGCCCGCGATGTGCGACCGCACGCTCTTCCGCCGGGTCATCGCCAATCTGGTCGAGAACGCCTTCCAGGCCGCGCAGGGCGCCGGTCGGACTCCCGCGATCCACATTCGCATCGAGGCGCGAGGCGGGCGCGCCGTGGTCGCCGTCGCCGACAACGGTCCGGGGGTCGCCGAAACCGATCGCCAGCATATCTTCGATCCCTACGTCACCCACCGGGCAGGGGGTACCGGACTCGGCCTGGCCATCGTGCGCAAGATCGTCATCGACCACGGCGGCGACGTGAGCGTGGGGGCCGCTCGCACGGGCGGCGCTCTCTTCACCGTCGAGCTGCCCATCCGCGCGTGAGGGCGAGATTCAGCGCGCGGGCACGGCCGGCGCCGGCGCTTCCTCGACGGGATCGACGACCGGCACCGTCACCGTGCGCGCGAAGATGAGCTTCTCCGCGTTGGCGTAGTAGAGCTTGCGCAGCACCTCGGGCGGCAGGTGGATGGCGTTGACCTTCCAGCGGCCCTGGATGGGCGTCGGGTGGTCGATGTTGGCCAGGTCGGTCTCGAAGAAGCGGAAGTGGGCCTGGTAGAACTTGACCGCGTCCTCGAAACCGACCGGCGTCTCCGAGACCGAGCCGAGCTGCCAGTGATCGGGGCCGATGGAGAGATCGGTGCCGAAGAGAATGCGGTCCTGGAACTTGAGAAAGAAGCGCCGGACCTTGTCGACGGGATGGCGCCCGATTTCAGGCACGCGCGCCGCGGTGTCCACGTAGACGTTGGGGTGCGCATCGAGCAGCTTCTCCATGTAGTCGAGATCCTCGGAGAGACCCAGGTGGATGAGGAGGAAGGTCGTGTCGGGGTGCCGGCCGATGAGGCGCTCGGTCTGGTTCCACAGCTCCATGAGAGGTGGGTAGTCCTCGCCGTAGAAGCTCCAGTCCGGCGCCAGCTTGAGCTCGTCGTAGCGCTCGTTCTGCGGCGTGGGCGGCTCGAAGAAGGCCTTGGGATCGCCGACGTGGATGGCGATCACGGTATTGAGCTTGGCCGCCCGTTGCATGATGGGATCGAAGCGGGCGTCGTCGATATGGATGAGCTTGCCATCGGCGTCGCGCGCGGCCAGGCCCATGGCCTTGAAGAATTTGAGGCCCTTGGCGCCGAAGCCGACCTCGCGCTCAAAACGATCGGCCTCGAACTCGCCCCAGCCCGGCTCGTCGACCCGGTTCCACGACACGTTGGCGAAGAACTCGAACCGATCCTTCAGCCGGTGCTTGACGTGCAGCGTGGCCGCGAAGGAACGCGATCCGAGAAAGCCACCGTTCTTGTTGCAGAACTTCACCACGCCCACCCGCTCGAAGAGCCGAAGAGCGGTGTCGATCGATTCGTCGAGGGGCGCGATGAGCGTATGCGAATCGATCACGGGACCGCGTTCCGCGATACCGCTGGCGCTGCCGTCAGTCTTCCGGACCTGGCCCTTGCGACACGCGCCACAAGCCAGGAAGCACAGTGCGATGAGCGCGAGGCAATGTTGATATGGAAACCCTGGGAGGGTTTCCATGCCTTCCCGCGACGGTCCGCGACCGGCAGAGCCGGTCGGCTCCCCACGCGACTGATATGGAAACCCTGGGAGGGTTTCCATGCCTTCCCGCGCTGGTCCGCAGGCCAACAGGCCGTGAGCCAAGCTCGCCGGCTTCCTACACGACTTGGTATCCATGCGGACGGCAGTCTACCGGAAGCCTGTGGCAACGCGCGACCGTGAACTGGTTTCTCGATCGAGTGCTCATGTCGCAGTTGGGGTAGACTACCCCGTGGTGGGGACTAGCCATAGCGCGCGGGGAAGGTGTGGTCGCTCGGCCCGAAAGAGGGGGTCCCGTCCGTCAGGCGGGTTCGGTGTCGGCTTGGGGTTCGTGATCGGCGTGGCAACGATCTTCTGCGCCCAGACCGCCGTTGCCGACGAGGCAAGCGCGCTGGGGGCCGAACCGCCGCCGGCGGTAGAGCCCGCGCCCGATGCCGGTGCACCGCCAGCGGACGGGGCGGCGGCAAGCGCTCTCGTGGTGGCGCCCGCCGGCGGCGGTGAGGCATCGCCAGAGAAGCCCACGGCGCCCGCGGAGGACGAGCTTCTGTCGGTGCTCGCCGGCGTGAAGGACATCACCGAGTTGTCGCTGGAAGATCTGCTGAGCACCGAGCTCACCACCAGCACCAAGAGCAAGCCAATGAGCATCCGCGATTCGCCGAACGTCATGACGCTGGTCACGCGCGAGGAGATCCTGCGTTCGGGCGCGCGCGAGCTGGCCGACGTGCTTCGCTTGGTGCCAGGTATCCAACTCAACGGCGATCTCTACAGCAGCGTGTATGCGGGGTTCCGCGGCATCTGGGGATCCGAAGGCAAGATCCTGCTGCTCCTCGACGGACACGAGATGTTCGAGCTGCTCTACTACGGCACCGAGCTTGGCAACCGGATCCCGGTGGATCAGATTGACCGCATCGAAATCATCCGCGGCCCGGGATCGGTCGTGTACGGCGGTTCGGCCGAGCTCGCGGTCATCAACATCATCACTCGTAGCGCGCAAGATCTCGAAGGCGCCTCGGTGACCGGCATCTACGGTCAGATGCTCGACGGAGCCATCCACCACGGACAATCCTTGGCCGACACCTTCGGTCACCGGACCATCAGCGCCGCGTTCGGCAGGACCTTCGGCAATTCGCGCGAGCTTTCGCTCAAGGCCGGCATCTACATCGGGCAAGGCAACCGCAGCGACCAGACGTACACCGATATCAACGGCGCGACCTACAACCTCGCCGGCAACGCGCGCTCCAATCCCCTGCTGTTTCACGCCGCCGGTGAATATCGCGGCCTCAAGCTCGGCTACCTCTTCGAGTACTACCGCACGACCATGAAGGACGGCTACGGCGAGATGGTGGCCGACACCCTGCCCGTCAACTACCTGTCGAGCTCGCTCAACGTCAGCTACGAATGGAAACTGGGGAAGGGTCTGAGCCTTGTGCCGCGTTTTCACTGGCTCTATCAGAAGCCGTGGCAGACCGCGAACGACACGGCCCTGCGCACCTACCCCGACCTCTACTACTGGGATCCCAGCGCGCAACGTGTGCTGGGCGGGCTGACGGTGGTGTGGGACGTCGTTCCACCACTCAACCTTCTCTTCGGCAGTGACTACTACGTCGACTCCTCGACCGACATTCCCGCCCCCAACCAGCCCCTGCCCTTCATCGATCCCAACAACCGGTCGCAGATGGTCACGCACGTAAGCTATGGGGACGCCACGGTCTATGGGCAGGCTCTGCTCGACACGCCGTGGGTCAACCTGTCCGCGGGCGCGCGCTACGAGCATCGCGAACACGTCGGTGGCTCGTTCGTGCCGCGCGCGGGGGCCACCAAGACCTTCGGGCCGTTCCACTTCAAGCTGCTCTACAGTCGCGCCTTCCGGCCGCCCGCGATCTACAACCTGGCCTTGACACCCGACGTGAAGCCGGAAACCACGACGGTCGCCGAAGTCGAGCTAGGCTATCGGCTGCACCCCACGCTCTTCGCGGTGATCAACGGGTTCGACATCAGCATCGATAGACCGTTCGTCTATTTCTCCTACTACGACAACAACGGCACTCTCCTCGAAGGGTACCGCAACTACGGTCCCATGGGCACGCGCGGCGCGGAGCTCGAGCTGCGCTTCAAGTCCGACCGCACCTTCGCCAACCTGAGCTACTCGTACTACACCGCCGCGGGCAAGGACCGCATCGATTCCCTGGCCGTTCCGGGGCACACCAGCGTGCTCTTGGGATTCGCCCCGCACAAGCTCGCCTTGCTGGCGGGCATGGGTATCACCAAGCAACTCGACGCCAGCCTGTCGGCCACCCTCCTTGCCGGGCAGCGCTTCGGCTACTACGCCTACGACGGGGCGGGGTCCTCGGTGGGCCGAGACTACGGCGCCGAGATGCAGCTCAACGCCTTCGTTTCCTACAAGGACCTCCTGCTCCCCGGCAGTTTCGTGGGCCTCGGCGTCTACAACCTCGCCAACGCCAAGACCGTGCTCATCCAGCCCTACGACAACGGGCACCCGCCCATGCCGGGACCCTCGCGCGAGGTTTTCGTGCGGATCGGCTTCGACTACCGGCGGCAAACCAGCCCCCGGGTCGAGCCCTGAATAATCGCCCGAACGACATCTCTCAGACATCGATGTCATAGCAGGCGCGGATCCCCGATGACCATGACCGCACGGGCCGGCCCTTGGCAACCGAGTCGCTTTGGCCTGGGTTTTGCGAGAGAATGAGCCCGTGTCGGCCCATTTTCGCGGCAGCGTCCATCACACCGCGACCATGCGTGGCGCCACCTGGTTAGGGGCAACACACCTGGTGGTCGATGCTGTCTGCGTGGCCTCGGTGCTGAGGGCTGCGCCGCCCAGCGACTCGCTGGTTGCGAGTGCCCTGGCCTTCGTCCTGGGCTATGACCTACTGGCATTTGCCGGCCAGGCGCCTTTCGGATGGCTCATCGACCGCTTCGATCTGCGCCGGGGCGCGGCCTTGGCCGGACTCGTGCTGACCGCGGTCGCGCTCCTGGCCGGCCGTGATGCCGGCCTTGCCGTCGTGCTCCTCGCCGGCGCGGGAAATGCGCTCTTCCACGTGGGCGCTGGCGCCATGGTGCTGGCCGGCTCGCAGGGACGCGCGGCGCCGGCCGGGGTTTTCGTCGCGCCGGGCGCGCTGGGGTTGGGACTGGGGATCATCCTGGGCCGCAAGCTCCTTGCCGTGCCGCTTTGGCCTTTTCTGTTCGCCATCGCCGCGGCTTGCGTCGCCGTCTTGCTGGTCGCCACGCGAAGCGAACCTACCGCGGCCGAGGCCACGGCCGATCGCTCCCCCACCTATCGCCGCGGCGCAGTCCCCGCCATCATGGCCTTGCTCGCATTTTCGGTGGCGGTTCGCTCTCTCGTCGGCACGGTTGGCTGCGATGGTTGTCCGCGCGGTTTCTTCCTCTTGCTGGCCATTCCCGTGGCTGCTTTTGGCGGCAAGCTGACGGGTGGATTCTTGGCCGACCGCTTCGGCTGGATCGACCTGTCCATGGTCGCGCTTCTCGCCTCGGCGCCCCTGCTGGCCTTTGCCAGCGGCGATCTCTGGCTGGCGCTCCCCGGCCTCGTGCTCTTTCAGATGACCATGCCGGTGACCCTGGCGGCGGCCCTGCGCGCCCTGCCGGNNGCGGTTGGCGCCCGCATGGACTTCCCCTCCTCTTGCTCGTTCTCGCCTCCGCTGCTGCTCTTTACCTCGCGCTCCGAATGCTCCTGACTCTCTCCCAACCGCGGATCCTGCTCTCCAGTGCGTCCGTGTCAGAGTCCACCCCGTCCACCCTGTGCAGAGGTCACTCATGAAATCCACAATCAGCTTAGCCATCCTAGTTGCCGCAGTCCCGTTGCTCGGCTTTCCCGCGCGCGCCGATATCGCACCGCCGGAAACGCAGCCCTGCCTGAGCAAGCAGGCGGGGGACGCCTGCACCTACAACAATGCCTCGGGCACCTGCCTCGCCCAGACCTGCTCGAAGCTCGACTATGCCAACTGGGATCAAGACGCTTCCTCCGCGCCTCCCTCGATGACCTACGCCTGCGTGGAGTGCATCGTGGGCACGACGACCACGACCACGACGACAGCCGTGACCAATACCAATACCACCACGAAGACGAACGCCGACGGGGGAGCACCGCCGGCGAACGACGATAGCGCTTGCTCGATCGGCAAGCAGATCACCGCCAAGCGAATCGCGCCCTGGCTCCTGGCCGGCGCCTTTTCGCTGCTCTTCCTGTTCGGACGCCGCCGGCGACGCTAGCCAGGCGATGGCCTACTTCCAAGCCTGGCTCTGGGCGTTCGCCTTCACCCAGATGGTGGAGGTGCCGATCTACTCGGTCGGGCTGCGCGTCGGACTGCTGCCCGCCTTCGGCGCCAGTGCCATCACCCATCCGATTCTTTGGTTCGCGATCTTCCCTCACCTGCAACTCCCCTATGTTTGGCTGCTCGTCGTCGGAGAGGGTTTCGCCTTCCTGGTCGAGACCGGGTATTTCGCCCTGCTTTTTCGTCGCCGCCGCGCCTGGCTCTGGTCGGCCGTGGCCAACGCCGCGAGCTTCGGAACGGGAATGCTCAGCCGCTGGCTGTTCGGGATGCCCTGAGGTTTCCCCCAAGACGGCTCACGCCTGCGGCGGAGCCAGCCCGAGCTTGGTGCTCTAGCGCGCCGCCAGCGCCACCGCCGTGCGCCGGTAGATCTCTTCCGGCGAACCATTGGCCGCGATGGAAATCAGCAGGCCGCGCTGCCGGTAGTATTCGGCCAGCGGCGCCGTGCTCTTCGCATAGGCTTCCATGCGCACGCGAATCGCCTCGGGACGATCGTCCTCGCGCAGGATGAGCTTGCCGCCGCACTGGTCGCAGACGTCAACCACCTTGGGCGGCTTGGTGGCGACGTGGTACACCGCCTTGCAGCCGCCGCAGGTGCGCCGGCCCGACAAGCGCGACACGATCTGATCGATGGGCAGGTCGTAGCTCAACACGGCGTCGAGATTCACGCCGAGATCGCCGAGCATCTTGGCCAGCGCCTCCGCCTGCTGCACCGTGCGCGGGAAACCGTCGAGCAGGAAGCCGGCCGGGCAGCGCAGGCAGTTCGGCCGCTCGCGCACGATGCCGATGACGGTCTCGTCGGGCACCAGCTCGCCGCGCTTCATATACTCCAACGCCGCGCTGAGCGCAGGGGTGCGCTCGCTGGGGTCCAGGGTCTTCGCCGCGCGAAAGACGTCGCCAGTGGAGAGCTGGCAGGGCCCGAGCCGCTCGCTGATGAGCTCGGCCTGGGTGCCCTTGCCCACCCCGGGCGCGCCGAGCAAGACCATCCGGTAGGCGTGCGCGCCGGAGGCGAGCGTTTCCTGGCAGCTGGCGGTGCCGCCCTTGAACCATGCAGTGCGGTCGGGTTTCGTCGAAGTCATCTTGGCCGCGCAGCATAGCAGTTCAAATTGAAACCCTCTCAGGATTTCCATTTCGTCAGCTATGATTCTGCGCTCGCCATGAACCTCTCGGCCTATCCCCTGGAAAAGCTCGCGGCCCGCGTGGGCACGCCTTTCTACCTCTACGACGCTACCATCCTGCGTGAGGCACTCGGCCGGCTGCGCGCGCTGGCCTGCCGGCCCGGCGAGAACCTGGCGGTGCGCTATGCGATGAAGGCCAACTCCGCGCGCAAGGTACTGCAGATCGTGCGCGAGGCCGGCCTGTGGATCGACGCCGTGAGCGGCAACGAAGTCCTGCGCGCCGCTCGCGCCGGGTTCCCCTTGGGCCTGGACCCACCGGTCATCATGTTGACCGCGGACGTGTATCGCGACAACGCCCTCGAGGTCATTCTCCGTCATGGGGTCCTGCCCAACGTCGGCTCGCCCGGCCAGATCCGCCAGCTTGCCGACGCCGGCTACCGCGGGCCCATCGCCATGCGCCTCAACCCCGGTTTCGGCCACGGCCACGTGGATGCCTGCGACACCGGCGGGCCGTCGTCCAAGCACGCCATCTGGCACGAGGATCCCATCCTGGCCGACGCGCACAAGCTGGCGGCGGACCGCGGTCTGCCGATTGTCGCCCTGCACACGCACATCGGCACGGGGCCCGACCCGCGGGAATTCGACGGCAACGTGCGCAAGCTGGTCGATTTCTTCGCCCGGCTCTTGCCGCTGTTCCCCGACGCCCTAACGGTCAACTTCGGCGGGGGCATCCCCCACCCCTACCGGCCGGGGAAGGCGCCCTACGACCTCGACTGGCTCAGGCCGGTGCTCGAGGGGGCCGTGGCGCGCTTCGCGGCCGTGCGCGGTCGGCCGGTGCGCGTGGAGATCGAGCCGGGCCGCTATCCGGTCGCGGGCATGGGCCTGCTCGTCTGCCGTGTACACGACGTGAAGGACACGCGCAGCAACGAGAAAGGCGAGGGCCATCGCTTCGTCATGGTCGACGGTGGCTTCTGCGACCTGATCCGGCCGGCCTTGTACGGCGCCTACCACCACATCTCCATCGTGGGCAAAGGCGCCGGCCGGCCGCCCGAGCCGCTGGTCGTCGCTGGCCCCCTGTGTGAAAGTGGCGACGTGTTCACCCGCGACGAGCACGAGCTGCTCGACCCGCGCCTTCTACCCTGCCCGGACCCGGGCGACCTGCTCGTGCTCCACGA
>PNBO01000411.1:1215-4860 GCA_003136095.1 Myxococcales bacterium | reverse complement strand
GTCAAGCCGTTCATCTCGGGCCTGTTCAACTACAAGGGCGACATCCAGAGCAACCTGCCCGTTCCGAACTATCCCTGCGAGCACATGGACCGCTTGGACATCCTCGCGGACGGCACGGTCACGCTGTGTTGCATGGACCAGGACGGCGAGTACAGCTGGGGCGACGTCAACAAACATCCGATCCTCGATGTCTACCGCGGCTCGGTCGCGGCCAAGTATCGCGAGATGCACTGGAGTGGCAAGCGCAACGAGATTCACCCTTGCGACACCTGCAACCTGTTCTGGCCGGGCCTGCAGGGTCTGCCGCTGCTCAAGCGCGCGCGCTTTGGCGTGCAGGCGGGCTTGTATTTCATTCGCCACCGCCCGACCGGCAAGAAGGCCCCGCAGCTCGTGCCCGCCGCCGCGCTGGTCCCGCCGCGCGCGTGATCGGCCCCTGTCGTTCGCCAAGGAGTCATCCGCCGGTCCTGTTTCCCGACGGTGTCACGATGGCGAGTGCGCCTGGCCATGCCAGCTCGCCATCGTGCATGGCATAAAGACATTCTCCCGGCACGACAGGCGGACGAGCTACCTGCAAGCAGCGGAGCACACCGTGGGCGTGCCTGCGCAGAGCCCGTCGGCACACTGCGAGCCGGACGCGCAGCTCGCCCCGTTGAAGGTCACCGCCAAGCAGCTGCCAGTGTTCGCCTCGTCGCAGAAGAGTCCGCCAAAATCGCAGAATACGCCGCCGCCACAGTCCTCCCCGTTTCCGCGCAGCGGGGCGCACACGCTCGGCGCCAGATCCGTCACGCACTGTAGCCCACCCGCGCATTCCAGGTGACTACCGCAGACGGCGCCGATCCCCTCGTTGCCGGCGTCAATGAAGCTCTTGCAGGCCGCGATGCTCGATGCGCGGATATTGACGATAGCCTCGTCGACGGTGCGGTTGCCGAGCGGCGGACCGGCGCAAGCACCGCCAAGTTTCTGGGTTAGGCCGGCGATACAGCTCGCGGCGATCACACCATCCCAAGTGGCGCCCGCGTCGAGTGCGGACTGCAGGCTCGTGGTGACGGCCGCCCAGTCACCGGCACTGCACCCGCCTTGCGCTCCCTTGACCACGCTGGCGTTGGCGCCACAGCAACGGTCGATGTCGGCGCAGAAGATCTGGCGAAGCTGGTCGACAAAATCGGCAGGCGTCGCGATCCCCGCGCGGCCATCGATGGCCGAGCCCGCCTCGGTCGATGCTGCAGTTCCATCCATCGGCGCGGCCGTCTCGACTCGAGCCGGGACATCCGGCGGTTGCACCAGATCCTGACCTTGAGGCGCATCGACGACGGGAATCGCCAGGTCCACCGGCGCCACCAGGTCCTGGGCTGCCGGCGCGTCGGAATTCACAGAGGCAACGTCCGCCGGCACCACAACGTCCTTGGCCGAGGGAGCATCCGTGACCGGGATTGCAAGATCCACGGGCGCCGCCACTTCCTGACCTGAAAGCGCATCGTGGGTATCGACGGCGCCATCGCGCCCGCCGGACGGTCCGCGGGTGTCGTCACCGCACGCTTGGACGAGCAACCCCATAGCAAACATCGCGACGATACGCGCCACCGCGCAGACACCTGAGCCTTTGGTCATCTTCCTAGCCTCCAGTGATGCGATTGTAGACGCAGATTGCCGTTCCGATAAGAACTACGTCCGCACGGGCTTGTTCGCCCAAGCCACCCAAGCTCACCCAAGGTTGGCCATGGATGACCACGGATGACCATCGACGAGAATGGCAAGGGCCACGACCAAGCACGGTCACCCCTGCCGGCGTCACTTTCCCCACACGCCCAACTCGCGAAATGTGCTAAATTCGATCTATCGCACGCCCGCCGGCAGTTCTGCCTCGACGCGCAACCGTGCTAATCAACTTATTGAGCCGTTTGCTCCATTCCAAACGACTTCCCTCAGGTGAGTTGTGCCGCCAAAGGCGGGTATCCCTGGCATCGATAGGAGGGCCTCCATGGGCAGGAACGTCGTGTTGCATTCGCGTGCTCGAGGAAAATGCTTGGGAGCCTTCGCGATATTCGTGATGATAGGTCCCGCGGTCTGCTCACCCGGCGCGGGCAACCAGCCGGCCAACGCGAGCGACCCGAGCGCTCTGCAAGGTGAGTTCGTCACCTACGTCGCGGATTTCGAGGACGGGCATTCGTCCCGGTGGCACGCCCTGCGCACGGCCGACGGCCGTGAAATCCCGCTCGAGTTCGACGCACCGCCAACCGCGGTGACGGGAATGCAGGTCCAGGTCCACGGCGCCACGATTGGGGAGAAGCTTCACGTCAGCCAGCTCGACCTCCTCCCTTCGGCGGCTCGCATGAAGGCGGAACCGGATCTCTATGCAGCACCGGCGCAAGATACCTACGCGTTGGTCCTGGTCGATCTCGGCAGCGGCGTAGACAAGACCGCTGCGCAGGGGCAAACCTACATGTTCAGCACCACGGCGACGGACAAGTCGTTCGCCAGCTACTATAACGAAGTCTCGTACGGGAAGTACACGGTCTCGGGCGACATCATCGGGCCCTTCTCGTTCACGATGACCACCTGCGATACCTCGGGCATGTACAAGGCGATCGAGCCGCAGATCACGGGTACCTACAACCACCTTATCTACTACTTCAACAAATCGAGCCTGTGCGACTGGGGTGGTTTGGGCGAGGAAGGCTCGATCTCTAGGCCGGCCAAGCGCACGTGGATGAACGGGTCACTTAGCTGCGTGGTGCTCATGCAGGAGCCCGGCCACAACCTGGGCTTGATGCACGCGAACACCATCAAGTGCGGGACGGCCAGCTTTTCCACCACGCCGGCCACGTCCTGTACCATCACCGAGTACGGCAGCACCATGTCCACGATGGGCGGCGGCTGCAAGCAGTTCAATGCGTACGAGCGCTGGTACATGCAATGGCTAACCGGGTGCAACGGGGTACGCGTTCCAGGGAGCGGCACGTTCAGTCTCTTGCCGCTCGAGACATCGTGCCCGGGCGGTGTCCAGGTGTTGCAGGTGCCATTCCCGGCCACCCTGGTGGTTAACGATCCTCAGGCCACGACCACCAACGTGAATCTAAAAAACTACTACGTCGAGCTGCGTACGGCCGGCGGAATATTCGATGCCTACTCGACCTCCACGCGCGGGGTGACCTTCTCCGGACCGACGGTATTCATCTACGTCAGCGACGACGTGCACCCACCGGCCACCACCGGTCGAGGCACGAGCAGCGTGTGGACCGAGCTCATCAACACGACCCCGTCGGGAACCTCTTACACCGGGCTCACCGCTGCGGGACAGAGCTTTGCCGATCCCGCAGGCGGCCCGACCATCACGCTGCAATCGATCAGCGCCACCGGCGCAACCATCGTCGTGAGCAATCCCCTGGGGTCGGGCGCGTCGAGCTGCATCGATGGCACCGCGCTGGCCGAGCCGGGACCGACGAGCTGTGGTGCCACCGGCACGGGCGGCATCCCAGGTACCGGCGGATCGAGCGGCACGGGCGGCGCTGCCGGGGCGACCGGCGCCGGTGGCACGGGCGGCGCGAACACGACCACCACGATCGTGGGCACCGGCGGTAGCCGGGATGCGAGCCCGGGCACCGATGCCAGCACCATTCGAGACGTCGGCGGTCCCGGCGCGACTGG
>PNBO01000411.1:0-1172 GCA_003136095.1 Myxococcales bacterium | reverse complement strand
CTCTCGTGGCACGGGCGGCGCCTCGGGCAGTGGCGGATCCGGTGGTACGCAGAGCTCCGATACCAGCGTGGGCTCCGACCAAGGCGGGAGCACCGGCACTACCAGCCCGCGAAGCACGGTCACCGGGTGCAACTGCCGCCTCGATGCCGGCCAGGCATCGAGCCCAGCCGCAACCTGGTTCGGCCTAGCGATGGCCGCGCTATTCGTCGCACTCCAGCGGCGACGTAGACGACGCTAGCCCTGCACGCAGAAGTAGAAGGTCACGATATCGANNGCCCCGACTGTGGCGCCAGCCGTGACCACGGGCGTCTGCGGGCTGACGTGGCCATGGTCCGGCATGTCCGGAAGCACCGTGACGGCACCGGCCATGGGAGTGCCCGTTCTATCCATGAGCTGGATGGTCCAGGTGTTCTGGCCATTCGCCGGCGGGCTGGGCGTTGCGCTGGTGATCTTCACTTGCGCTGCTCCGGCCAATCCCGCCTTGGTCATCCCGTCCATGTACATGGACACTCGCGGATCCCCTTCGCACGAGATCATGGGGCCCATTTCCATTTCGCCCATGTCCATCCCGCCCATGGCCATGTCCATCTCGCCCATGTCCATTCCGCCCATGGCCATGTCCATCGACCCCATGCCCATGTCCATCGCGGCCATGGACGTGCCATCAACCCCGCCGTCGCTGCTTGGATTCGACCCGTTCGAGCTGCCGCAACCCCAAACCGCGAAGAGCAGCAGAGCAATCGAACATGCACGAGCCCCGGATAGTCCTTTACGAATCATGTCTTACTCCTGGTCCTAAGGTTGACAGTGCTGGATACGGCGGGCTGGCACTTTGTCGGCTTGCGCCTTGAGGTTGGTGTGGCTCACGCAAGAGACCGGCTGTCCTTGCTCGTCGAGAAAGAGCTCATTGGCCGTGGCAGCCGTCCACACCAGCGTGGGATCACCGCCCACGCTGTAGACCGGGATCTTCGCGCGAATGGATGGGTCGAGATCTCCGCTCGCAATGAGACCATCGATGAAGTCGAGCCCCATGGCCTCCATGCGGATACGAAGCTGGACCTTGTCCGGCATGCCGCCCAAACCGGCAACCACGGGGCTGGCGTCGCGGCCGCCGCCATCGAGCAATGCACTGCCAGATGTCCCGCCATCGACGCCAGGGCTCGGCGCAGGCG
>PNBO01000353.1 GCA_003136095.1 Myxococcales bacterium | reverse complement strand
AAGTGATAGCATGCCTCCGGAGGGTTACGACACTCGCGTAGTACTGGATTCAGGGCCTGCGGTGCCCTATGGTTTGCCAGCCATGCCCAATGCTGAAGGTGGCCAGAGCGAGGCCGCCGCGCCACCACGCAAAACTCTTATCGTGCTCGCCGCGTTCGCGCTCGCGGGCGTCGTGTTCGCGGGTGTTTCGTCCTACGACTTCATCGCGCATCTCGATCGCCAGGTGCACGCCATCACCTGCTCCATCGTGCCGGGCATCGGGCCCAAGGACGCGAGCGGCGCCTCCGGCTGCCACGCCGTGCTCATGAGCCCGTACTCGTCGGTGCTGCGCGAGCTGACCTGGGGCGGAATCCCCATCGCGCTGCCGGCGCTGGGCGTGTTCGCCTTTCTGCTCTTTCGCGCCATCGATCTGCTCTGGCACAAGCGGCTGCCCCGTCGGGAAACCCAGTTCATGATCGCGGCGGCGGCGCTGCCGGTGCTGACCTCGATCATCTATGCGATCATCTCGGCAACCCAGATCGGCACCTTCTGCAAGGTCTGTGTTGGCATCTACGTAGCGTCGCTGGGCGTCTTCGTGGCGGCGATCGTCGCCCATGTCCGCGCGGGCGCGGCGGAGGCGGACCCGTCGGGCAAGTCGTCGTCGCTCGGGCTGTGGGCCTTCTATTTCGTCGAGGGCGTGGCCCTGGTCGCGCTGCCGGTGCTGCTCTATCTCGTTCTCAAGCCGGCCTACGCGGATTCCCTCCTGCGCACCTCCGGGCTGCGTCATCCCGAGGACAAGTACGGCGTGATGCTCGACACGCGGGGCGGCGGCCAGGTGCCGGCCATCGAGGTGCTCGATCCCCTGTGCCCGGCCTGCAAGGCCTTTTCCGAGCGCCTGGCGGCGAGCGGCCTCGGCGAGCGATTGCAGGTCAAGTACGTCCTCTTTCCGCTCGACAAGGAATGCAACTGGATGGTGAACGAGTCGCTGCACGCGGGCTCCTGCGCGGTCAGCGAAGCGCTGTTGTGCGCCGGGGAGCGTGCGAACGCGGTGCTGTCCTGGGCCTTCGCCAACCAGGACGACCTGCGNNGGCCAGCCCGCGGTGCGGGCGCGCGTCAACAAGAGCCTGCGCTGGATCGTCGCCAATTCGCTGCCCGTGCTGACGCCGCAGCTCTTCGTGCGCAACCAGAAGGTGCCCGACGAGGACACCGACCTGGGGCTCGACTTCGTGCTGTCGCGGGTGCTTGCCCAGAGCGCGGGCGCGGAGGGCAAGCCATGAACGCGGACCGGCGCCACATGATCCTCGGGCTGGTGGCCTTCTTCTCGGTTGGCATCTCGGTCGCGACCTGGACACGGGCGGCGGCCGTGCGCCTGGCCGAAACCCAGGGCAAGGCGCCCGAGGTCGCCACGGCCAGCGCCTCGGACATGGGCTACTGCACCGGCGAGCTCAAGGTGATTTTGCGGCGCGTGCTGACCTCCTGTGGCCTCGCGGCTGGCCCGGGCTCGCGCGGTTGCCAGCCCTTGCAAGCCCGCCAGGTGGCCTCGATGTCGGGCGGGGACTTCAACGCCCTGTTCGCGCCGCTCTCCGAGCGCGCGGCCATCATCGAATTCGACAAGGACAGCGCCGATCTGGATGCCGCGGGCGCCGACCTGCTGGAGAAGACCTTCTCGGATCGGCGGGGCGCCTCGTACTTCTTCGTCGTGTCACGCGCCTCGCCCGAGGGCTCCGTCGAGCACAACCGCGATCTCAGCCATCGTCGCGGCAGCGCCGTGCTCGATCACATTCGGGCGAAGTTCCAGGACCCCGACATCGAGCAAGAGGTCGGCCTCTTGTGGCTGGGCGAGGAATTTGCGCAGCTCGATCAGCAGTTCTGCCAGTGGCACCGGTCGCGCGTCGGGGGCGAGTGCACCAGCGCGGAGCTGAACCGTTCTTCGTTCATCGCATGGATCGATTGCCGGTTATGACGCGCATTGCAGTTTGCCTGCTGTTCGCGGCCCTGGCTGGCTGTAAGGACCAGCGCAGCGAGCCGGCGCCGCCCGCGCGCTACGAGGCCGTCAAGGCGCCGGCGGCTTCCGCCTCGCGCTGGTGCGACAACAGCTTTGTGGGAGCCGCGCCCCGGCTGACCTTGCCGCCGCTGGCCGCGCCGGCGGCGGGCCGCGGCCAGGCCTCGTTGCCGGCGGGCAAGCGCGTTTGGCTGAACCTGTGGGCGACCTGGTGCCAGCCCTGCTTGCGCGAGATGCCGCTCCTGCTCAAGTGGCAAACGGACCTGCGCAAGGACGGCGTCGAGGTCGAGGTTCTACTGCTATCGCTCGACGAAGACGGCCCTGTCCTCGAGAAATTCCTGGCCGAGCACAAGGAGTTCGCGTCGGCCAAGATCGGCCGCGCGGCCTCGCAACGCGACTACGAACAATGGGTGTCAAGCTACGTCAAGGATCCGGGCACGCCGATTCCGCTTCACCTACTCGCCTCCGCCGACGGCAACCTGCGCTGTGTGCGTGGCGGCTCGCTGCGCGAGGGTGACTACCCGGCGGCGAAGGCGGCGTTGCGGTGATTACAACATACTATGGGAACCCTGAAAGGGTTCCCATGCCCTCCCGCGATGGTTCGCTGCCAGCGAAGCTGGCAGGCTTCCCACGCGACTACGCCGCTGTCATCGGCGATTCGATGCACGAGATGATGTGCTTTCGGACACATGGCTCAAGGTCTGGAAGCGACTAAGGCTGCAACTCGAAGGCGCCGATNNTGACGAGGCCTTGGGCGCGAAGCCCGAGGGGTCACTGTCGACGGTGGTGAAGCTCGCCGAGAACTGCGGATCCCCCGCGATGCCGTGCTGCTCGAACGCGGTCTTGCTCTTGAGCGTCGCGAGATCGTACGTGTCGCCGCCCGGGCTTTCCGCCGGTCCCGTGTTGAGGCCGACCACCGGCCCGCTACCGCCCACCCGGTAGATCAGGTTGTAGTCCGCGAAGAAGCCCGCCATCGAGCTGGTGGCCACCAGATAGGCGTTGCCGTCGTCGTAGAAGATGTTGTTGAGGATCTGGATGCCGCTCGATTCCTGGATGTGCATGCCGTCGCCGATGCCATTGGCGTTGGCGATGACGTTGTTGGCGAAGACGTGGTTGCCCGCCACCTGGAAGCCGTCGCCCAGCACGCGGATGGCGTAATACGAGCGCGAGGCGTTGAGCACGTTGTGGTGGATGTTGAAACCCTTGCACACGTATTCGATGTAGAGCCACGCGGTCGAGCCGAGCGCCGAGGTGTTGTCCTCGAAGTAGTTGTAGGCGATCTCCAGGTTCTCGACGCTGGTCT
>PNBO01000299.1 GCA_003136095.1 Myxococcales bacterium | reverse complement strand
ACGCGATGATGGGAACCCTGAAAGGGTTCCCCTTTCAAGGTGTTCGCGCTGCCAATTCCGAAACCCTTTTCCCGACGGTTCGTCATCGCCCAGATGGTTCGGAGGTCGGATCGGAAGGATGAACAGGGAGGAACAGAGGACCAGAGGGAGCAAGGGTTGGGTCCACGAGACGGCGGAGCCCGGACCCAGGTAACGGGGGACCTCGATGCCAGCCGCGATGATCGGTCCCAGCCCATTCTGCCTCGGTTTCTCTGGTCCTCCCTGTTCCATCTCCGGCCCGAGCTGACCGGACCCGCCACGCCGAAGCCGGCGGGTTCAAAGGCGAAGTTGCTCGCCCGGCAGGGCGACGAAGGGTGGTCGTGGACGTAGACGTCACCTTGACAATGGACGGGACGAACGACTATGCCGAACCCACCCCGACCATGAAGATCGCCTTTGTCTACGCGGTTCTCGTCGCCCTGCTTCTCGCCGCCGTGGGACTGGCGCTCGCGGTCGGGCACGGCCAGCTGTCGGATCCAGCGCTGCGCAGCACGCTGCTCGAACTGCGCGCCACGCGGGTCGCGGCGGCCCTGCTGGCCGGGGCCGCGCTGGCCGTGGGCGGCGTAGTGGTGCAAGGGGTGTTCCGCAACCCCCTGGTCAGCCCGTCCATCCTAGGCACCACCGCCGGCGCCAGCCTCGGCGGCCAACTCTCCCTCTTGGCGCTAGCCTGGGGCGCGGCCGGGAGCACGATACCGGCCGAGCTCGTGCTCCCGCTCGGTTGCCTCCTGGGGGCCGGTGTCTCGCTCGCCATCCTGCTGGTGTTCTGCCGCGAGCGCGCCGGGACCCTAATGCTGATTCTCACCGGGTTCATCCTGTCGTCCCTCTTCCTGGCAGTGGGCGGGTTCGTGACCAGCCTGGCGCAGGATCAGTGGGATCTGAGCCGCGCCGTCGTCGCCTTCACCCTCGGTGGCGTGGGCGGCACCGGCGCTCGGCAGGTCGCGGCGGCGGCGCCCTTCGTGCTCGTCGGCCTGGTCGCGTCCTGGGCGTGGTCGGGAACCCTCGACGTCCTCATCTCCGGCGAGGACGAAGCGCGCACCCTGGGGGTCGAGGTCGGGCAAGCCCGGCGCTGGACCGTGGTGTGGGTCGCGGTGCTCACCTCGGCCGCCATCGCCGTGGGCGGCAACGTGGCCTTCGTCGGCTTGGTCGTGCCGCACGCCCTGCGGCCCATCGTCGGGGTTGGCCACCGCCGCTTGATCCCCGCCGCCGCACTGCTGGGCGCCACCTTTCTCGTCGCTTGCGACGTCATCGCCCGCGTCTTTCCCAGCCGCACCGAGCTGCCCCTGGGCGTCATCACCGGCATCATCGGTGCCCCGGTTTTCCTCTACCTGCTCGCCCGCTACTACCGCGAGGTCGAGCATGGGTAGCCCGGGCGGCAGCCCCCCGCCCCTGCTCGAAACCCGCGAGCTCACCGTGGTGCGCGATGGACACCCGCGCATTAAGGACGTCTCCATGTCGGTCGAGGCCGGCCAAATCCTCGCCCTCGTCGGTCCCAATGGGGCTGGCAAGAGCACCTTCATGAAGGCGCTGGCGGGCATTCTTCCCGGCCAAGGCGAGATCCTGTTCGACGGTCAGCCGGCGGCCGACCTCGGCCGTCGCGAGCGCGCGCGCCGCCTCGCCTACGTTCCCCAGCATTCCGCGCTGGACGCGCCCATGCTAGCCCGCGACGTCGTGGCCCAGGGGCGGTTCGCCCACCGCGATCGCTGGGGCCGGGCCAGCGCCGAGGACCGGCCCGCCATCATGGCCGCGCTCGCGGCCACCGGCGCGCTTCTCTTCGCCGAGCGCCCCTTCACGCGCCTCTCCTACGGCGAGCGCCGCCTGGTTCTCCTCGCGCGCGCTCTCGCAACCGGCGCGCGCATTCTGCTCCTCGACGAGCCCACCGCCGCGCTCGACGTCGCGCACGCGCTTTCCTTGCTGCATCGCCTGCGCGAGCTCGCGGGCCGCGGCCACGCCGTAATCGTGGCGCTGCATCACCTCGACGAGGCGGCCGAGCACTGTACCGGCGCCATCCTCTTGCGCCAGGGCCGCGTGGTGCGAGCCGGGCCGGTGGGCGAGGTCATCGCGGCGGGGCCGGTGCGCGAAGTCTTCGGCGTGAATCTGGTGCCGGGCGCGCACTTCGGCTACCGCCTGCCCCGCGTGGAAGAAGAGGGGAAGCGGTGAATCGCACGTCGGTGGCCAACCTGCTGCTCCTGCTGGTCGGCATCGCGATGGCGCTGTCCGTGGCCTGGCCGCGCTCCGGTGGCATTGCCGGCCGGACCGTCGTTCGCGCCTCGCGCGCCACCCTCACGGTCAGGCCCGTGCCCCTCGGCGGTGGCCAGTTCGCGGTGGCCGACGCGTCGGGACACTTGGTTGCCCTGCGAGACTACCAGCGCATCGTTTCGACCAACCTGGTGACCGACCGCCTGCTCGTCGAGCTGTGCGAGCCCACGCGCATCCTGGCCGTCAGCACCGCGGCCGCCGCCCGCAGGCGCGACGGCTACCGCTACCAAGGCATGACCACGGTCGACGGCTTCGGGCCGCCGGAGGCCATGGTCGCCCTCAAACCCGACCTCGTGCTCACCAACAGCTTCGGCGCGCCCGGCTCCGCCGACCGCCTGCGCGGCGCCGGCATCCAGGTTTTCGATCTCGGCGAGCTGCGCGGCGAGAGCAGCCTGGGCGTCGTCGTGTCGAGCCTCGGCCTGCTGCTCGGCGCCCCGCAACGGGCGCAGCGACTGCTCGCTGGCTTTGCGAGCCGCATGCACGCCCTGCCCGCTCGCCTGGGAACGCGCCAGCCGAAACGCGCACTTTTCTTGTCGACGCTGGGCCCCGATCTACAGGGCGGCACGTCCGGCACCTCGTACCACGACATCATGACCGCCGCCGGGCTGGTCGACGTGGCGGCCGAACGCTATCGCGACTGGCCCGCGTACGCTCCCGAGCAGGTGCTGGCCCTGGCCCCTGACATCATCGTCACGCGGGCGGGCTTCGCGGCCGGGCTCTGCAACTACCCCGGCATGGACCACGTGGGGCCGTGCCGCGGCCAGGGCCGCATCATCGAGCTCGACGGCGAGCTCCTCGACGAACCCGGCCTGGCCATGCTCGATGCCGCCGAGGAGTTGTTCGCTCTCGCCTACGGGCCGCAGTAACGGCGCGTTCGGAAGAAGCTCACCACAGAGACGCAGAGAGCGCAGAGTCCGGAAGGGAAAGGGCTGGGATCCGGATCCGGAAACCCATCCTCTCCGGCCGTTTCCGATCTCTGCGATCTCTGCGCTCTCTGTGGTGAAAAATCCGGACTACTGCACGGCCAGGGTGGTGGAGCACCAGGTGCGGTCGTCGCACCAGGCGTCGGGACCACTCGAGCAGGTGCTCGTGCCACCGACGCTGCCCAGGTAGAAGAGCAACTGACCGTCGCGCATGTCACCGATGCCGCTGCAGTTGGTGTCGGCGCTGTTCAAGGCCAGGTCGAAACGAACCTTGGTTCCCGAGCTTGGCGCTGCCCCGGGCCACGGCAGCTTCAGCTCGATGGCGTAGCCGGTGGCGGTGACCGCCTGCGCATACTCGGTCGTGGGCAGCGCGGTGTGCGCCGCCGTGGGGCCGCTGGTCGTCTTGACCAACACGCCGGGGCCGTTGGCAGGCACGGTGATGTGCAGAGTGTTGTTGTCGGTCCCGGTCAGGCCTGTCACCGTGTCACTGGACGAAATGTAGAGCTCGATCGAATCACCCTGGTACACCTGATTGATGGCCTGGCTCGGGTCCTTCATGTTCACCGTCTGCACGCTTGCGTCCTTGACATCGAAGAAGGCCACCAGGCCCGCCGACGTCCAGCCCACCCGGGCCGTGACCACCTCGAATTGCGAATCCGGGATGTTGTTGTTGCTGCTCTTGACCGCCGCGTTCGCGACGCCGAACTGGAACGAGGGAAGCTGGCACAGATCGTCGCCTTTTCCGTCAAGCGTCTGAGTACCGGTGAACTTTGGGATGGTCGTGCACGGTGCGATGGTCGCCGTGGAGCAACCGCCCGAGGTGTCGCTCGGGGGATTCCCGCCATCGGTCGGCGGCGAGCCGCCGTCCGTCTGCGCGGTGCCGCCGCAGGTGGCCACGCCGCCGTAGGCGGTGCAGACCTGCGAGGCAGTGCACGCCGCGGCCGTCGCCCAGCCATTGCCGGCGGCGTTGCACGCGGAAACACCATTGCCCGAGCAGGTCGACTGGGCCCCATCGCAGAGGTCGGCCTGACAGATCCCGCCCGCGCAATTCGAGGAGGCGGGGCAGTCGGTCTGGGCCTTGCACTGGACGCAGGTCGAGCTCGTGGTGTCGCACAGCTTGCCCTGGGGTGTGCACTGCGTGTCCGCGGTGCACGCGGCCCGGCAGCTCCCCGACACGCAGTGCTGGGTGCCAGCGGCGCATTCGGCATCGGTCAGGCAATCCACGCAGGACTTGGTGGTGCTGTCGCAGAGCTTGGCGCCGCAGTCGGAGGTTGCCTGGCAGGTCGTCACGATCACGCACTTGTTGAGAATGCAGATCTGTCCGCTGCCGCATTCGCCAGCCGCCGCGCACTCGACGCAGACCCCTCGCCCTGGATCGCACACCCGGCCGGTGCCGCAGTCGCGGCTGCTGTTGCACGCGGTATAGCTCACGCACTGGTTGCCCAGGCAATGCCCGCCGGACGGGCAGTCGGTGGTGGCGACGCACTCGACGCACGTCTTTCCGACCGGCTCGCAGAAAGCGGTCCCGCCCGAACAGTCGCTATTGCCCGCGCAAGTCGTGGACGCTGTCGTGGTACCGCCCCCCGCCCCACCCGAGCTGCCACCGACACTTCCGCCCACGCCCCCGGAACCACCGCCACCCGACCCGCTGATTCCGCCACCGCCACCGCCGCCGCCGCCGCCGCCGCTCGTGCCTCGTTGCCGAACACTGCCGCAGGAAAGTACCCCGAGCGCGGCCACGCATCCCACGACCAGCGCCAAGTTCAGCGAACGCGAACAAAATCGTCGGTGGTCCATGCGTTGCTCCAAGGAAACCAGGTCAAGAAACCCATGTACGCTACATCCCGACTCGCGGAGCTGTCGATGGGAATTTGAGAAGCCCAGGCTCCCAAGCACGATCCTGCTAGGCTGAGCCCTGCCATGTCCCCCAAAGCGCCCGACGATTCGCCATTCGAGCAGCGCTGGCGAATCGTTTCGCCAACGCGCCTGCGGCCGACGCTATTCGCGCGTAGAGCCCATTGGGCCAAGCGACTCGGCGTGGCGCCGGTGCTGCCCATGTCGCGCTCGGAGATGGACGCCCTCGGCTGGGAAGCCTGCGACGTGGTCCTGGTCACCGGCGACGCGTACGTGGACCACCCCAGTTTCGGCGCCGCCCTCATCGGCCGCGTGCTCGAGACACAGGGCTTCCGCGTGGGCATCATCGCGCAACCGCCCTGGCGATCGGCCGACGCCTTTATGGCCCTCGGCAAACCCGCGGTCATGTTCGGCGTCACCGCCGGCAACATGGATTCGATGGTCAACCACTACACCGCCGAGCGCCGCATCCGCAGCGACGACGCCTATTCACCCGACGGACGGGCGGGGCTGCGCCCGGACCGCGCGGCCATCGTCTATGCACAACGCTGCCGCGAAGCCTTCCCCGACGTACCCGTCGTTCTCGGCGGCATCGAGGCCAGCCTGCGGCGCGTCGCCCACTTCGACTACTGGTCCGAGAAGGTTCGCCGCTCGATTCTCCTCGACGCCAAGGCGGACCTCCTGGTCTTCGGCAATGGTGAACACCAGATCGTCGAGATCGCCCACCGACTCGCTCGCCGGGAGAAGCCCGAGCAACTGACCGACCTGCGCGGCACCGCCTTCATCCGGCCGGCCGGGTGGAGACCCGAAGGATTCGCCGAGCTCGACGCGCGCACTCCCGAGGCGCGGCTCTTTCCCGCCGGCCTCCCTCCCCAGGCCACGGTGGTGCGCCTGCCGTCGTACGAAGCGGTCACCCGCTCGCCGCTGCTCTACGCCCATGCCTCGCGCGTGCTGCATCTCGAATCCAACCCCGGCAACGCGCGGGCGCTGGTGCAACGCCACGGCGATCGCGACATCTGGCTGAATCCGCCCGCGCTGCCCCTGCCCACGGCGGACCTCGACGGTGTCTACGATCTGCCCTATTCGCGGCGGCCGCATCCCCGCTACGCCGGCCAGTCGTTGCCGGCCTACGAGATGATCAAGAACTCCGTGAGCATCATGCGCGGCTGCTTCGGCGGGTGCACCTTCTGCTCGCTGACCGAGCACGAGGGCCGCATCATCCAGAGTCGGTCCGAGGCATCCGTGCTGCGCGAAATCGAGGCCGTGCGCGACCAGACCCCTGGCTTCACCGGCGTGGTGTCCGACTTGGGCGGCCCGACCGCCAACATGTACCGGATGGCCTGTCGCTCGCCGGAGATCGAGGCCGCGTGCCGCCGCCTGTCCTGCGTGGTTCCGGAGATCTGCCCCAACCTCGGCACCGACCACGCGCCGCTGGTGAATCTCTATCGGCGCGCCCGGCAGGTCCGCGGCATCAAGAAGATCACCATCGGTTCCGGCATCCGTTTCGACCTGGCGGTCAAGTCCCCCGCGTACGTCGAGGAGCTGGTCCGGCACCACGTGGGCGGTTATCTGAAGATCGCGCCCGAGCACACCGAGCCCGGTCCGCTGGGCAAGATGCAGAAGCCGGGCGTCGGCCGCTACGAGGAATTCCGCGCGATGTTCGACCGCTTTTCGCGCCAGGCCGGCAAGGAACAGTACCTCATCCCCTACTTCATGGCCGCGCACCCTGGCACCACCGACGAGGACATGGTGAAGCTGGCGCTGTGGTGCAAGCGCAACGGCTTCCGTCCCGAACAGGTGCAGGCCTTCCTGCCCACGCCCATGGCCCTGGCCACCGCCATGTACTACAGCGAACGTGATCCGCTATCGCGACTCGACCGCTCGGCAGGTGCCACCGTGCACACGGTCAAAGGCGAAACCCGGCGGCGGCTGCAGAAAGCATTCCTGCGCTACCACGATCCGGAGAACTGGCCGGTGCTGCGCCAGGCACTGGCTCGCATGGGGCGCCGGGATCTCATCGGGCACGGCAAGGCATGCCTCGTTCCCCCCGAGCCTCCGGGGCAGAAGGCGCGATCCGCTCACGCGAAGCGAGCTAAATCTGGCCGGTCTGGATGATGCGGCGGAGGCCGGCCACGGGAAGGCGCGGGCCGCGCTTCTCTTCCTCGAAAATAATAAGGGCGAGGGTCGCGGCGGTCAGATCGCTGTTGGTGTCCTTGGCAATGACTCGGATCTCTTCGCCGTTGCGGACGAGAGCAGCAACCTGGCTGAGGGTCACGTAGTGGCTCTCCTGCGTGTCATACAACTTGCGGTTCGAGTAGCGTCTGATGATTCGCATGGTGACGGAGTATGCCATGAACACGGCCCAGAGCGCCAATCAAGTCTTGAGAGAGGCGGCTACTGGATCTCGTAGCGGTGCGAGTGCAGGAAGAAGTACCAGCCTTGGGCGAGCCCAAAGAACAAGAGCATCGGAAGCTGCCAGCGTGGATGGCGTTCGTACCACTTGCCGAGCGGCAAGAAGGCCGGCCAACAGGACGCGGAGTACCGCCCGATCGCGAAGGCGCCGATCACCCAGAGGACGATGGCCAGCGGCAAAGCCGCCGCGGCCAGCTCGGCGTACTTGCGTGAATTCAGCAGGCAAAACGCGCCGATGGTTGGAATCAACGCGAACGGGATGAAGCTCACGATGTGCGGCCGGCTTTTGTAGTTGCGAATCACATCGAACATGTTCCACCAGGCGACGCGACCCCAGGCATAGCGTCCTCGCCAGAACGCCAGTGCGTCGCCCAAATGCACATGGCACCAGATGAGGTACAGCCCAACGATGAGAAAGGGTATCCCGAGGGCCAGGAACGCCGGGCTGGCAAAAAATCGGCGCGGCCCCCGCTGGCGCAGTTGGGCGGCAAGCATGCCGGCCCCCAGGAACACGGTCAGGTGCCGGGACATGATGCCGAGGCCGAGCACGATGCCGGCCCAGACGTGGCGACCCGCCATGGCCAGGGATACCGCCAAGGCCGAGGAGAAGATCATGATGGTCTCGGGGTACCCAGACGCGTGGTAGTAGGCGAACGGATAGGCCGCGAAGAGGACCAATCCCGCTCGCGCTACCCGTTGGCCATCGAGTCGCAGGAAAAGCCGGTAGATCGTGAGGTAGGCGCCCAGACACGCCAGGTTCGCGACCATGAGCACCGCCAGTCCCGCGGGGGCGCCAGTCAGCTTCGACAGGTAGCGCGCGGCGAAGGGCAAGCCTGGCCAAAAATTGGCGTCGGACACGCGGTGAAACCCGGTCTGAGCCAGGCGTTCGTACCAACCACAGTCCCAGCAGCAGAGCGCGTCGAGCGGCGGGTAGGGCCGCAACGCCTCGCTCGCACCGCCACGCATACCGGGAGTGAGCTTGAGGGAGAGATAGCCAAGCAGAAGGTAGGAGAGGCGCGTGACGGCCCACAGACCCAGCGGGAAGAACACCCATCGCCATCGCGCGAGCTGTTTTCTCCACGAGGGAGCGAAAAATGTCGCTTCGCTCATGCCAGACGCACGAAGTGGGTGAAGCAGTAGAGCAACAGCCCTTGATGGATCGACAACATCGCCACCGTGGGCCCACGCAACCCTTCGCGCCTCGCGAGCAGGTCGCCCCAGGCGAGAAACGCCGGGCCGCACGCGGCCAGCGCGCAGGCGGAGGCTGGCTCTCCGGGAACAAGCGCGCACAAGAGTTGCGCCACGCCCACGAGGGCGATGGTCCGCAGACCCGGCAGGCGTGCGAGGAAGAGGACACCCGCGCCCATGAGGAGCCCGAACACCACCGTCATCGCAAACCAGGCCGCGGTCAGGGTCTTCGGAGTTGTGAAGAGGAAGGCCGCCCGGAAACCAGCCGGAGTCGAATGGAAACTCGAGGCGAAGAAGAGCATGTAGCCGACGAAGACCACGGCCGGAAGCAGGGAATAGAGCCGTGGCAGCCAAGCCCCGCCGGATTGCCTTTGCGGAAGGGCTGGGGGCCAGGCCGTGGCGATCGTCGCGAAGAGGCAGGCAGGGTGAGCGAGCACGCCCAGCGAGAGCGCGACGGCTGCCACGAGTGGCCGGCCGCGTAGGGCCAGAAGAATCCCCCAGGCGGGAAAGGCCACCAGACAACCGAGGGCGCTACCATCGGATAGGTGGTAGGAGAGCGGAAATGCGGCCACCAGCGCCAGAGCCCAGCGGGCCGCAGCGGGACCGCGCAGTTCTTCGCAGAGGCGATAGACGCCCACGAATCCCAACGCGCAGAAAGCCAGCGAGCTGACCAGCAATCCGAGCTCGATGGATCCCAGAATTGGGCTGAGCCATTTGCCGAGCCAGGGCAGGAGCGGAAAATAGGGAACATCAGCCAGCGCGACGTAGCCACTGCGCGCGATGCGGGCGTAGGTGGCGATATCGCCGTGCGCCAGCGATGCCCAGGTCGGATAGGAATCCTGAAACGATCGGGAGAGGACAACATCGGTACTGATGCGCGGCCCGAAGATCGGTCCTGCCTTCGCGAAGGCAAAGAGGAGCCCCCGGCTCGCCGCGAAAATCAGCAATGGATACGCGAGCCAGCCAAATCGCTTGCTTGTTGAACCCTGCGTGTCGCTCATGGGCGCTACCGGCGCGAAAATCGCGGCTACCTATACCACGGGAACGAAACCGCACGGTAGTCGGCCGCGGGCGCGTATCATTTCCCTCATGGTCCTGGGCAAGCGAAAGCGGCGCCCCCTCACCGCGGCCGGGTGCGGCCTGCTGGTGGCGCTGCTCTGCCCTCCGACGGCGCCGGCGCCGAAGCCGCCGGCCGCCGACGGCAGAGGCCCGGCCCATCTTCCCGCCGAGCCGCCCGCGGGGCACGTCGCTCTGTCCTCTGCACCGCCGCAGACCACCGTGCTGTCCCTGCCCTTCGACGGCGCGTGGGGTGTGGTTCAGGGCATGGACAGCGATGGCACCCACGGCGGCTATGCCGCCTACGCGCTCGACTTCGTGCCGGCCGAGCCCAACGCCGCGTCATTGAACGAGGCTGCCTTTCGCAAGCGCAAGCAGCTTATCGATCACCCTTGCTATGGCCGGCCGGTGCTCGCCCCCGCCTCTGGCCGCGTGGTCTGGGTGCGCGACGGCGCGCGCGAGCTGCNNCACCGAGTTCCGCCACCTGCAGCGCGGATCCATCGCGGTCAAGACCGGCGACCGCGTGGCCGCCGGCCAGATCATCGGCCGCTGCGGGAACTCGGGCAATGCCGTGACCCCGCACCTGCACTTCGCGGTTCTCGGCTCGTACAATCCGATCGCCACGCGCCCCTTCCGCCTGTCGAGCTACGAGGTGATGACCGCACCCAATGTCTGGCAACCCGGCGACGGCGTGCTCAAGCAGGGACAAATCGTGCGCCCATCGCGACACTAGCACCTCCTCGCCCGCATGGATTACGATGCCCGCAAGGGAGAATTCCATGAACTATTTCTTTGGCGACCGATCGGGCGAAACGATGTCGCGCTGGCTGTGCGGCGCGGTGCTGCTGGCGGGGCTTGGCACGGGGAAGGCTCTGGCGGATGAACGCGATCACAGGGAACAAGAACAGCACGGCAGCCAACCGGGGAAACCGCAGCCCCAGCGGCAGGGCCAGCCGCCGCAACCGCATCAGCAGCCGCCGCAACCCCATCA
>PNBO01000332.1:5125-6612 GCA_003136095.1 Myxococcales bacterium | reverse complement strand
CCGTGCTCGCGCACCATCCCGTAGGCCACGGACAGACCCAGCCCGGTTCCCTCCCCGAAGGCCTTGGTGGTGAAGAACGGCTCGAAGATGCGCGGCAGCACCTCGGGCGCGATGCCCACGCCTTCGTCCTTGACGGAGATCACGGCGTAGCGTGGCTGCGCGCTCTCGCTCCACACGGCCGGGGTCACGTCGGCCGGCGGTTGCGCCTCCGTGGCGCCGATCTCGATGATTACCTTGGCCGGCCCGGTCGACGCGTGGATGGCATTGACCAGCAGGTTGACCAGCACTTGCTGAATCTGTTCCGGGTTGACGGGAGCCGCGAGCGGCCGCTCGCCGGATACCAGCTCGATCGACACCTGCCGCTTGCTGGCCAGTGGCTGGAGCATGGCGGCCGAACGCTGGGCGATGGCGAGAAGGCTGGCGGGCTCGCGCCGCGCAAGCGGACCGGGTGGCGACGTGGCGCTGCCGCGCGCGAAGTCGAGAAGCTGGCGCACGATGCGCGTGATGCGATCGATCTGGTCGCCGACGATGCGAGCGGCGTCCCGCGCCTCCTTGCCCAGCCTCTCGTTCGCGGCGATCATGTTCGCCCGCATGAGCGCCACCCCGAGGGGGGTGCCAAGCTCATGGGCGATGCCCGAGGCGAGCTTGCCCACGGTGGCGAGGCGATCGGCGTGGCGCAGTTGCTCTTGCGTGCGCAGGAGCTCCACGGTTTCGGCGTCGAGGGCGCTCCGCGCATCGGCCAGGCGGACACACATGGCGTTCATTTCCACGGCGAGCTCGCCGATCTCGTCACGCTGGCGAATGACGAGCGGGCCTTCCAGGTCACCCGCGCCGATGCGTCTCGCCTTGTCGACCAGCTTCTCGATGGGTTTGCCGACGAACCAGACACCGAGGATGGTCGAGAGCACACCTGCGCTGAGCACGGCCAGGAGGGTGAGCACGGAGCTGCGAATGACCGTGTTTCGCACGTAGGCTTGCTGGAAACGGCGCGATTCGGAGATCTCGACGTAACCCTTGAACGCGCCACCCACCAAGATGGGCACGTCGGTGAACAGCAGATCCTTCACCGGCACCCGATGTGGCAGCTTGGCTTCGTCGAGCCAACGCACGTGCAGCATGGGCGACGTCGGCGCCGCCGCGGCGATGATCTGCATGGCGGCGTCGCGGCCAGAGCTCTCCCAGGCCCGCGTGACCGCACGGCCGAGCACGCGGGCCAGCACCTCGTGATCCTGCTTCATGTCCTCGTCGAAGGCGGCCAGCTCGCGACGCACGCGGAAGTAGGCATTCGCGGCCAACACCAAGGTCAGCCCGATGACCATGGACAAGATGAGCTTGCGCGCGAGCTTCATACCTGGAGGTCAGACCTCGGTGCGGGCAGCGGGAAGGCGCTCGCGCACCAGGGAGAGCAGCTCTTCCGGCCGAAACGGCTTGGCCAGAAGCACGGCCGAGCCCAGGCGCTCGACCTGCGCGGCGAGCGCGTCGTCCGG
>PNBO01000332.1:4889-5115 GCA_003136095.1 Myxococcales bacterium | reverse complement strand
CAGCCTGACCAGCTCGCCGCCACTCGCGGCCGCATCCACCTCCACCCCCAGACCGGAAATCAGCTCGCACATCACGGTGCGCATGTCGTCGTCGTCCTCGGCGATCACCACGCGCGGCGGTCGATCTCTTGCATCCATGGCCACTCCCGAAGTTGCTCCCAGCTAATCCTATGCCTCATTTCCCAAGCGCATGCCACGACGCGTTTCGGAATTGGCGCCGGCCGCC
>PNBO01000332.1:0-4856 GCA_003136095.1 Myxococcales bacterium | reverse complement strand
CCCCCGTCATTCCAAGAAACGCGTCTTCTGGCTGCTCTTGGCCGTGCCCGTGGCCCTGGCCGCCGGCTTTGGCGCGTTCAAGGCCCACGCAACGGCCGGCGGCTTCGGCTTCGGCGCGGGGGACTCGCCCGAACAGCACAAGGCCTTCATGGAACGAAGGCTCGACAAGGCGCTGGATCTGGTCAAGGCCACCGACGCGCAGCGTTCGTCCATCAAGGCCACTTTCGCGACCATGTTCACGGCCATGCGCCCCGTCCATCAGCAACACAAGCAGCTACACGATCAGTTGATGAGCGCCTTCGCGGCTGACACCGTCGATCCAGCGGCCATCGAGAAGCTGCGCGTCCAGGTCACGGCTTTGGTTGACCAGGGCTCGCAGATCTTCAGCAAGGCGCTGCTCGACGCGGCCGCCGTGCTCAGCGCCCAGCAGCGCCAGACCCTCGTCCAGCATCTGCAGGAGATGCATGGGCAGCACCACCAGCACGGTTTCTGAAATGACCTAGCCCTCGCCCGCGCCCTCCAGACCGGCTATGCTGGGCGCTGGCCGGTCCGCCGGACGCGCCCCTCATGCCGACTTGCGTGCTTCTCATCGACGACGATGTGCGCCTCGTGGCGATGTTGGGCGATTACCTGCGTTCGCGCGGCTATCAAGTCGATGTCTGCGGCGACGGCGAAGCCGGGCTGGCGGCGCAGGCACGCGCTGACTACGACGCCGTCGTCCTCGACGTGATGTTGCCGGGCATCGACGGACTGGAGGTGTGCCGCCGCCTGCGGGCCCGCTCACCGGTACCCATCCTGATGCTGACCGCACGGGGAGACGACATGGATCGCATCGTCGGGCTCGAGCTCGGCGCCGACGACTACCTGCCCAAACCCTTCAACCCGCGCGAGCTGCTGGCCCGGCTGGCCGCAATCTTGCGAAGGACGCGCGGCGTCGCCCAAGCCGATACCATCCTGCGCTTCGGCCATCTGGAAATCGATCGCGCGTCCCGCGAGGTACGCGTGCGCGGCCAGCGCCGCGAGCTCACGAGCCGGCAATTCGATCTTTTGCTCCTGCTCGCCGAGCGCGCCGGCCGCGTGCAAACGCGCGAGCAGCTCATGGACGCGCTCAAGGGCGAGGAGTGGGACAGCGTGGATCGCAGCATCGACGTGCACATCTCGCGCATCCGCCAGCTCATCGAGGACGACGCCCGGCACCCACGCCTGGTCCAGACCGTACGCGGCGCGGGCTACGTGCTGACCCCACCCTCTCCGTCGGGGGATGCCACGTGAATCGACGCCTCTACCTGCGCCTCTACCTGACCTTTCTCGCGGTCACGGTCCTGGCCCTGGGGGTGACGACCCTGCTGGCCCGCGCCTTTCACGAACCCGCTGGATTGGTCGCGCGCTACATCGCGCCGCTGGCGCGCTCGCTGGCCTGCACCGCGCCGACCGGCTGCCAGGGCGAGTCCGCGCAACGCCTGACCGATACCGCGCGCGAGCTGGGACTGGACGTGGCCGTGTGGGACGGCCAGGGCCACGCGCTCTTCGAGGCCGTGCACGCGCCCCTGCCCTTCCCGGCCCACCCGACGGCCGGCTGGCACCACACGCCGCGCGGCGTCCTCTGGCTCACGCCGCTCGCCGACGGCCGCATGCTCGGCTTGCGCGAGCGCGGGCATTTCGGCGCGCGCGGCCGCTTCTTCCTGCCACTTCTCGGCGGGCTGGCCATCCTAATGGCGCTGGGGCTCTACCCGCTCAGCCGCGGCATCACCCGCCGCATCGAGGAGCTCTCCGAGGGCGCGCGACGCTGGGGCCAGGGCGACCTCGGCCATCGCGTTCCCGTGCGTGGCAAGGACGAGATCGCCGCGCTCGCGGTCCGCTTCAATCAGACCGCGGGCGCCATCGAGAGTCTCCTCGCGCAGGAGCGCCAGATGCTGGCCACCGCCTCGCACGAGCTGCGCACGCCCCTGACCCGCATCCGCATGGCGCTGGAGCTGCTGGCCGAGGAGGCCGATCCCGTCCGCCGGGGCAATCTCGCCCGCCGCTCGAGCGAGGACGTCGCGGAGCTCGATGCGCTGGTCGAAGAACTGCTGGTCGCCGCCCGCGCGCAGCCCGGCATGCCCCGCCGCCCCTTCGTCGAGATTGACCTGCTGGCGCTGGTGCGCGCCGAGGCCGAGACCGTTTCTGCGCAGGTCGCCGGCGAGCCCCTGCCCTTCCCTTGCGAAGAAGCGATGGTCAGGCGCATGGTGCGCAACCTCTTCGCCAACGCGCGTTTGCACGGGCAAGGAACCGCCATTCGCGCCGAGGTCCACCGTGACGGTGGCGACCTCCTTCTCGCCGTCGAGGATGATGGCCCCGGCGTTCCCGAGAGCGAGCGCGAACGCATCTTCGCCCCCTTCTACCGCGCGCCGGGTCCGCGCCCGCCGGGCGACACCGGCCTCGGCCTCGGCCTGGCCCTCTGCCGCCAAGTCGCGCGCTACCACGGCGGCGACGTGACCTACGTGCCCCGCCAGCCCACGGGCAGCCGCTTCGAGGTGCGCCTGCCCGCGCAGCCCTGATCTACTACCTCCGAGATTCTTCGCATGGCACGACGACTTTTTCAGCGGTCGTGTCATGAGGCTCCATCCAGGCTCCGGGCTTCAGGCTTCAGGCTTCAGGCTTCGGGCTTCAGGCTATCGTGCAGGCGCGTAAGTCGAGATCCAGCAAAGCTCAAGGTCTTCGCCATGGCAGACGATCGGGTCGAGCCTGTCTAGCGCGCGACCGCTCGTTTTCCGTCCGAGGAGCGCTGCGGGCTGCAAGCCCAGATCCGGCGGGCAGCCGTCTCGGTCCCGACGAACATCATCGAAGGCTCGGCCCGTAGGTCGACGAGGGACGATGGCCATTTCCTGACCGTGGCGCTCGGCTCTGCGTCGGAGGCCCGCTATCGGATCGGCCTGGCGCATCGGTTGGGCAGGATGCACGCCGAGGATCACGACCTCCTTGCTGCACGATACGGCGATCTCCTTCGGGCCGTGGAGAAGCTGATCGCCGCTCTCGAGCAGAGAACCTGAAGCCGGGAGCCTGGAGCCTGAAGCCTTGGGTTGCGGGCGAAGCCCGCGCTATGAATGGGCTGACACGGACGGGCGCTTGTCCGCTACAATTCCCTCGCCACCATGAAACAGCCCACGACGAAACCGGGTATCGCCTCGAGCAAGGATGTCCACTTTGGCCTCGACGTCGAGTCCATCAAGCGCGACTTCCTTGAGAACCTCTTCACCCATCAGGCGAAGTTCCCCGAGGTCGCCACCCCCAACGACAACTATCTGGCCCTCTCCTACACGGTGCGGGATCGGATGCTCCACCGCTGGATCCACACNNGGTATCTGGGAGCCTGCCCAGCAAGCCATGGAGGCACTCGGGCTCTCGCTCGAGGAGTTGCTCGAACAGGAAGAGGAGCCCGGCCTCGGCAATGGCGGCCTCGGCCGTCTGGCCGCATGCTACCTCGACTCGTTGGCCACGCTGGAAATCCCCGCTACCGGCTATGGCATCCGCTACGAATTCGGCATTTTCGATCAGGCCATCAAGGACGGCTGGCAGGTGGAGGTGCTGGACCACTGGTTGCACCTGGGGTACCCGTGGGAAATTGCCCATCCCGAAATCGCCTTCAACGTGATGTTCGGCGGCCACACCGAGCACTACGCGGACAGCAAAGGCCATTACCGTGTCCGCTGGGTGCCCGACCAGGTCTTGAAGGGCTTCCCCAACGACACGCCCATTCTTGGCCACCGCACCAACACCGCGAACATGCTGCGCCTGTGGCAGGCGCAGGCCTACACCTCGCTCGACCTGCAGGCCTTCAACGTGGGCGACTACCGCCGCGCCGTCGAGGAAAAAGCCATCTCGGAGAACATCACCAAGGTCCTCTATCCCAACGACGATTCCGAGGCAGGCAAGCTCCTGCGCCTGCAACAACAGTACTTCTTCGTCTCCTGCTCGCTGCAGGACATGATCCGCATCTACGAGCAGCACGAGAAGACCATGGATCACTTCCACGAGAAGTACGCGATCCAGCTCAACGACACCCACCCGTCGCTGACCGTGGCCGAGCTGATGCGCATCCTGGTCGACGAGCGGGAGATGCCCTGGGAGACCGCCTGGGAAATCACCACCAAGACCCTGAGCTACACCAACCACACGCTCATGCCCGAGGCGCTGGAGACCTGGCCACTGCGCCTCATGCAGAGGCTCCTGCCCCGGCACGTGGAAATCATCTTCGAGATCAATCGCCGCTTTTTGAGCGAGATCCACCTGCGCTACCCCTCGGACAAGGACCGTCTGGCGCGCATGTCGCTCATCGACGAGCGCGGTGAGCGCCGCGTACGCATGGCCAACCTGGCCACCGTCGGCAGTCACGCCGTCAACGGCGTGGCCAGGCTGCACTCCGATCTCCTGCGCGAGACCGTGCTACGCGACTTCGCCGAGCTGTGGCCCGAGAAGTTCAGCAACAAGACCAACGGCATCACCCCCCGCCGCTTCCTCATGCTGGCCAATCCCGGCCTGACCGCGCTCATCACCGAGGCGATTGGCGACAAGTGGCTCTCGGATCTCACGCGTCTGCGCGACCTGGAGAAACACGCCGGCGACGCCGCGTTCGCCGAGAAATGGCGTCAGGTCAAGCTCGACAACAAGCACGCCCTGGCCAAGTACGCGTGGGAGAAGAACCAACTGCAATTCGATCCCGAATCGATGTTCGACGTGCAGGTCAAGCGCATCCACGAGTACAAGCGCCAGCACCTCAACGTGCTCCACGCCATCGCGCTCTACCGGCGGCTCAAGCTCGACCCCAAGCGCGACGAAACCCCGCGCACCATCATCTTCGGCGGCAAGGCGGCGCCCGG
>PNBO01000342.1:21413-40298 GCA_003136095.1 Myxococcales bacterium | reverse complement strand
CGGCTTGCTAGGTCTTCCTCTGACTAAAGCCAACGCTTGCGCTCCGTGCATCACTCGGCGTATCTCGCCGTTCGGAGCGACCTGAGACGGGGGTGCGTAGGGCGCATGTTCTTGTGGTCGCCGGTGATACGTGATTCTGCATTCGCGACAACCTTCTTCCCACGCTAATTCATCATGTACTAGTCGAGGCTATGCCTCCAGCGGCGCCGGAACGCTATCCGATCCCGAAGGAATGGGCAAGCGGAGGTGGGGTCCCAACAGGAACAGATGGCCAAGGAACTGATGGCCGGACTCCGAAGATGATCTGGCCCGCAGTCATGCAGGTCGTTCTGGTCGATGAACTGGACGCGCAGCCCAAGGATCCTGACCATGAGCCCGAGCCGGGGGAGCTCGAAGATTTCCTCGCCGACATCCTGATGCCATCGGGCTTTGGCGTCCCGAGCCCCCGCGCTCCTCGCCGTCGCCGACGGAGGTGAGGTCACCAAGGAGGGCATGGAACCTTCCGCCCAGGTGCGCCCGCGCGGATGTGATGTGCAGATGCGCAGATGTGGTGCCAGAGTTTTCTTCGCCGGGGCCGACGATCAACCAGACGGCGTTCTGCACACGACAACCCAAAAGAAAGGGGCGCCCATTTTCATGGCGCCCCTTCTCGCAGCCCGGGCAGCAACTCGCCGCGGGGTTGTGCCTAGTTGCAGGATCCGGCGACAGCACCGGCACCGGTCACTGAGCCACTACGACACGAGCAGGTGCCACCTTGGAAAAGCCAGCACCCAGTCGACGCTCCGCTCGCCGGCAACTGCGTCCCACACAGAGTCCGGCAGGCGGCTGCGTTGGCCGGGGTCGCCGTGGCCANNCCCGTGCAGCCTCCGCCTGACCAGCCCGCGAAGGTCGAGCCTCCCGTTGGGGCCGCCGTCAGAGTCACGTTGTTGCTACCGGGTGCGAATAGCGCCGAGCACCTCGTCATCCCGCAGTTGATGTCAGCCGCAACCGGGTTGGAGGTGACGTTCCCTGTTCCATTCCCAGCCTTGTCTACGGTCAGCGCATACTGCCCAGCATTGCAGCTACCACCGGGAGATGAGCCGCCGCCAGGGGTCAGGGTCCCGCCTCGGCAGTAGCAGTGCGTGTTGCCACTCAAGACCCAACACCCGCTTGTCGCCGCCGCCGCTGCCAACGCCGTCTCACATCCGTCGTGGCAGCCCTGTGCGGATAGCGACGTGCCGAGGTCGTCGACCAGCGTACCGCCGCAGTTTGCGTCCAAGGCGTTGCCGACCGTCGTGCACCCTAGCGGCGGGGCGAACGTTGCCGTGACGGCTGTTGCCGCCGTCATCGACACGGTGCAGGTGGCAGCGTTACCGGAGCAGCCGCCGCCTGACCAGCCCGCAAACGCCGAGCCGCTCGCGGCGGTCGCCGTCAGAGTGACGCTGGTACCGTAGTTGTATGATTGGGTGCAGTCCGTCCCACAGTTGATGCCCGTCACGTCCGACGTCACCGTCCCGCTCCCGGCCTTGGTCACGGTTAGCGTGAATGTCGCGAGCGTGAAGGTCGCTGTCACGTTTCTCGCCGCGGTCATCGACACCGTGCAGGTGGTGGTGCCAGTGCAGCCGCCGCCCGACCAACCCGTGAAGGTCGAGCCGGTCCCAGCGGTGGCCGTCAGATCCACGCTGTCACCCGCGGCATAGAGCACGGAGCATGTGGTCCCGGTCGTCCCGCAGCTGATGCCCGTCGGGTTGGAGGCGACCTCCCCCGTTCCATTGCCCGCCTTGGTGACATTCAGAGCGTAGTCCCCGCGCGAACAGGTCCCGCCGGAATTGGTGCCACCGCCGGTCAAGGTGCCGCTTCGACACACGCAGGCACCGGCGCCGTTGAGCATCCAACACCCGCTGGCCGTGCTCGCTGCCGCCATGGCGGCCTGACATTGGTCGTGACACTGCACCGGGGATAGGTCCGTGGCGAAGGTGCCACCCACGGCAGTGCCGCCGGTGCAGGTCGCGGCAGTGGCGACGGTCGCGCACCCCACGACCGGAGCGAAGTTCGCCGTCACGATGGTATCCTCCGTCACCGACAGGGTGCACGTGCTCGTGCCTGTGCAGCCGCCGCCCGACCAGCCCGTGAAGGCCGAGCCCGTTGCGGGGGTCGCGGTCAGAACGACACTAGCGGTAGCGCTAAAGTCCGCCGCGCAGGTCGCCCCGCAGTTGATGTTGGTTGTGGCAGCCGGGGTCGACGTCGACGTGACGGTCCCGGTCCCGGTCCCGGCCCGAACGATGGTCAGGGTGTTTGTCGGAAGCGAGAAGGTCGCGGTCACGGTGGTCGCGGCCGACAGCGTCACGGTGCAGGTGGCGGTCGTGCCGGAGCATCCGCCCCCCGACCATCCCGCGAACACCGAGCCGGTCGCAGCGGCTGCCGTCAGAACGACGCTGGCCCCAGAAGCAAAAGGCGCCGCGCAGGTCGCCCCACAGGCGATCCCCGTCGGGGCCGACGTCACCGTCCCGGTCCCGGACCCGGCCTTGCTGACAGTCAGAGTGTCCTGCGCGGACGCAAAGGTCGCTGTCACGGCAACATCGCCCGCCGTGAGGCTCGCGGAACAAGTAGCGGTGCCAGAGCAGCCACCCCCCGACCAACCCGTAAACGTCGAGCCGGCCGCGGCAGTCGCCGTGAGGACGACCGGGGTTGTGGCAAAGGTTCGGCTACAGGTGTTCCCGCAGTTGATCCCGTTCGCGCCCGAGGACGTGACAGTTCCGGTGCCAGTGCCGGCCTTCGTCACGGTGAGGGTCGCGTTGGTGCAAGCCCCGGCGGTGCATACCGGCGTCGGGAAGGCGCATGCGACGGGCGCGCCCCATTGCCCAGTGCTCGAGCATGTCTCCACCCCGTTCCCGGAGCATTGGTGCGAATTGGGCGTGCACGGGCCCACATCTATCCCGCCGCCATCAATGCCCCCGTCAATGCCACCAGTCTCTGCAACGCCATCAGCCTCACGACGATCGCTGGTGTTGGCATCACCGCCGGACCCAACGTCCCTGCCACCGTCGATGCCGCCGGTGCCGGTCGTGGACCCGCCGGAGCCTCCGGTGCTGGTGCCCCCCGAGCCTCCCCGCGAGGTGGTGCTCCCGTCGATACCGCCCGCATTGTTCACATCGGCCGAGGAATCCGCCCCACCGGCACCAGCCGCGCCGACGTCAATGCCAGTGTTGCCACCCGCGCCGCCCCTACCGCCTGCGTTGGCATCAACGGTAGTCCCGCCGCCCGTGCCACCTGCCCCACCAGCGCCACCCTTGGCATCGCCGGCCTTATCTGCGGTCGCGTCCTTCACTGCGACGCTGCCGGTACCGCTGTCACCACACCCTCCCGCAAGCACGCCCGAGCCTAGAATCATTACCGAACCAAACACGGCAAACAGTTTGCGTTTCATGGCTGCGCCCCCTCGTTGGAAAACTGGTGCCATTGTACAGATGGCTTGGCGGTTGGCAATCACTTACGTCGACCCACAGATCCCCCTGTGCTCTTTAGCACAGCCGCAAATCACGACATTCCAGCGGCTCCGTCGCGCAGGTGCAACATCTGCGAAATTGCAGAGGGATCGGGAAGGCCGGGCGGCTTTCGGACCGGTGGCCGCAGTCCGCGCAGGCAGGTCGCTGTTGGACTTCAACCGAGCCGGTCCGGCAGCGGTGCTTCGGCGAACTCCACCGATGTCTTCACCAAATCGCCTCCGCAAAATGGCAGACAAGCGACATTGCATCAACTACATGCACCTACATACCCAATCTAACCCTTCTAGGGTGCCGTCAGCGCGGCGACGAATCCGGTGTCAGTCGCGGGGGCAGGGCCATCGGCGCAATTGGGGAGAGACTGGAAGTTCGTCTCTACACTGGAGACCCAAAAGACCTGGTAGGTTCCGTTCGGCGAGTTGACGGCCGTCCAGCTGGCGTTGGGGATCGTCTGCGCGGGCGTCGTAGCCAGCACGTGCTCGTACTCGGTGCGGTCGAAGGTTGTGCACGACGGCCCCACAGCATGGAAGCTACAGATGGCAACCATCGACGCGGATGCTCCGAAGATGTCGAGGACCTCGGCATCGCTGAGGTTGGGCAGGACGACGCCGCTTTGTTCGTGGAAACGCACCTTGCCACCTTCGCCATCGCGAATCTCCAAGGCTTGGGTCGTGTAGCCGCCGCAGAAGGGACAGACGACGATTTCGTGTTCTTGGTAGTCTGCCTGGACGCGGTCTCCGGTAGTGCTCTTGATGTAGGGCTGCGCTTCCCTGGGTAGATCGCCTGTCCAGGCCAGCTCACCACCGCCGTCGAACGTGACGATGGGCCCGCTCGCACCAGAGTGGAGCACAGCCGCGCCATGGCAGCTCCACCCAGGCTGGTAGCCTCCGGTTGCAGATACTCCTGAAAGCGATTGACAAGGTGCGGACGCCCCTCCGTCGCTAGTCGCTCCGGCATCCACAGCCCCGCCGTCTATCCCGCTCGGTGCAACAAAGGTCCAGCCGAAGCTTGGTCGTGGCACCTCCCAGGTGCTCAGCGGACCTCTCGTTGATGCTGGGCAGTCTCCGGCAACCACCGTGCCTCCAGCGCCTGTGCCGCCGGTTCCACCTCCCCCGGTGCCGCCAGTCGCGCTGCCGCCGGTTCCACCAGTTCCATATCCTCCGGTTTGTGTGGAAGACCCGCACGCACCCAAGGTCAGCATTCCTGCCAGTACGAGAGACCACGGAGGAGAGCTCGTCATCATCCCGCGTTACTTAGCAAGACGTATGCCAGGAAATCCTCTCGGAATCGGCAGCATTGTCTGGCCGGCGGACCTCGAAGGGCGCCCAACCTCCGCCCGATCCGGACATTATTGTCGTCATCACAGCGACTTGTGCGCAGCTGCGAATCACGACATTCCCGAGATTTGATTGCGCAAGTGCAACGGGCTGGAAATTGCAAAAGGATCGGGAAGCCCAGGCGGGGCGTCGACGGGTCATTGGCTCCTGGAGGCCGCGTACGCGGTCAGGGGGTGATCCGGCCGATCGCGTTGCTGAAGATGTCCGTGAACCACATGCCGCCATCGGCCCCAGCGGTGATACCGAACGGGCCACCGGCGGCGAATTGTCCCGAAAAGAGCGTGATGGTCCCCGTGGGCGTGATCCGTCCGACCCCCGGGTCGGTGAACCATACGTTGCCGTCGGGACCGAGCGCGATGCCCGTGGGCATTCCCGACTGCGCGAGAGCGAACTCGACAATGTCCCCACTCGGCGTGATCCTGCCGATCGCCTGGGTCATCTCTTCCGCGAACCAGAGATTGCCATCCGGGCCCGCCGTGATGCCCCTGGGCACGGACGATGAGCCGCGCAGGGCGAATTCGACCAATGCTCCGCTCGGCGACATCTTGCCGACCGCGTTCCCGTACATCTCCGTGAACCACAGATTCCCGTCGGGCCCCGCGGCAACCTCGCCCAGCACACCGGACACGGGCGAGGGCTCGGATGCGGGCGGAAAGAAGGTGAAGGTTCCGTCCGGCGTGACGCGTGCCAGGCGAACGCCGACGGCAACCCATAGGTTACCATCGGGGCCGCCGGTGATGCCCTGGGGTTGCCCAACGCCGGCGGGTACCGCGAGCTCCATGATGGTTCCCGCAGGCGAGATGCGGCCGATCTGGTTGGCCGCCTGTTCCGTGAACCAGAGATTTCCGTCGAGCCCCGCCGTGATGGCGTAGGGACGGCTGCTCGCCGTGGGAACAGGAAACTCCGTGATGACACCCGCGGGAGTGATGCGGCCGATCTGGTTGCCGCCGTCCTCGGTGAACCACAAATTGCCGTCCGGCCCTGCCGTGATCCACAGCGGGATGGCACCTGGCGTGGGCAGGAGATACTCGACCAGCGCTCCCGAGCCACCGCCCGCCGCACCACCGCTGCCCGCCCCGCCCGTGCCCTGGGCACGGCCGCCGCTGCCACCGAGCCTGGCGGCCGCGTCGGGCGCGCCGCTCCCGTCGCCTCCGCCGCAGGCAGCACCGCTGCACGCGACCAACATGCAACCGAAGGCTATGCGGCCGAGGCTCATCACCGATCTATTGTCCCAATGGAGAGAGCCGAAAATCCTGGGCTGTCGGCAAGGGCAGATTGTCGGTCGCGCTCGTCGCAAGATAGAAGTAGCTGACGTTGTCGAAAGTCACTTGTGCGCTTTCGTCCCAATGCCACAACTCCATGTCGAATTGGAGTGCGGTCGAGAAGCGGATTGGGTCCAGGATATGCGTGCGCAGCATCGAGAAGAGGCCGTTTGCACCCTCAACCAAGCCATCACCAGCGGCCAATGTCTGCGCACGAAAGGGATGATTGTACAGCTCGGGCGAGCAAGTGCCTTGACCGAAATAGTCTTCGGTTCCGGTGCCAAATAGACTCGGGAAGGTGTCGTCGTCGACCCAGACTTTCTCGTCGCCCTCTCCCCACCAGGCGGTCGAGGAGTTGCCGACGGCCAGGAAGGTACCGACGTAGCTACCTTCACCGACCAAGTCGGCCAGCAGAATGTCGCGAAAGGGACGCACTGACATGGGGCCACGCGCCGACCAGTGCGCGTGGAAGTAGTAGGTGCCACCGTCAAAGACGGCGGCTCGGTGGGTCGCGGTAACCGTGGCCTCGAGCCCGGCCGCAGCATCGATGCGCACGACGGCTGATGTGGCAAACGGCATCACGAACCGGGCGGTTAATTGGCCACCTGCGCTCACCGCAAGCGGCAGAGTTGCGTGCGGAAGCAGGCCAGGCCCGGCGCCGAAGAAATCGCCGAGCGGAGCCCTGACGGTTTCCTTGCCATCGAAGCGTAGGGAAAGCACGCTGCTTCGCAGGCTGGACGCGTCTACCGAGGTCGGATTCACCTGCAACGCCACGACTTCCTCACCGGCAGGGGAGGCCTCGATCGTGAGCTCCGGAGAAGCCGCGGTCAACACCGCTTGGCTATTGACGATGTTGCCAGCCGGAAGAATGGGCGCCAGCAATCGAGTCTTCGCGAGATTCAACTTCGACGTGTCGAGCGACGCGAGGTCAAACGACTGCACGACGGTCGAAGGATCTTCGTAGATCCGGTAGGTGACTTGATAGTAACCATGGCTGTCGTCCCAGGTGATCTTCACGTGTTTCTGGAACGGGATGGGAAACTCCAGGTTGCCGCCTCCGGCGGTGACTCCGGCGAATGGCGGCAGGAACGGCGCAATCTGGCCCGACAGCAAGTCGCCCATGGAGACTTCCAGCGTGGGCGTCGTGGCGTAATCAAGGTAGATCCGCACGGTCCCGTCAGGCGTGGCGCTCCAGATGCGCGTGATGCAGCCCGGGCCGTCAACCTCGAGCATGACCCCGACACTGCTGCCTGAGGCATCTACCTTCGCGCCGTAGAAGTTGCCCCGATCGTCGTTGGCGTACCAGCCCGTCGGCGTATCGCTTGAGACTGCTGGAGTGACGGAGCTTCGGTCGTACGAGGACGCCAGGAAGGTTCGGAATCGCTGTCTTGCCGGGTGGGCCAGCCGCTCGAGATCGGACATCTCGTCGAGCAACGAATACACGTCGATCACCGGAGCCACGGGGCCGTCCACCGCCTCTGCGTCACCCCGCGCATCGGCATAGGAGAGCCCGCCGTCCAAGGCATTGGGCGGGCCGCCGTCATCGACGTCGCCTGGACTGGCATCGATGCCAACGCGAGGGCCGTCATCGTTGCCGTTGGCAAGGCCGTCGTCGGTGGTGTCCGGAGAGCGGCCATCGATGCCGCCGGCAAGGCCGTCGTCGGCATCGCGCGCGCCGCCGTCGATGCCGCCGGCAGGGCCGTCGTCGTTGGCATCGCGAGCGAAACGATCGACGAGATTGGAGCCGCCGTCGGTGGCTTGCGGGGTGAGAGCAGCCTCGGTCCTATATCCAACATCGTCCGAGCATGCCGAAAACAGCGACCAACCCATGGTCGCCAAGGCCACACACCATCTTTTCGAGTGGCGGAAGAAGTGCGGAGGCGAGCTTCGCGAAGCGCCCGAGGAGGTTCGCATCAGCTAATCCACGACCCATCCAACAGGTCGGTGACTCCGGAAGCGGAGAGTTCGAAAGAGGTGCGGGGGGTGAGGCACGGAAGTTGCGCCCATCATGCAACGCCCTGCTGCCCCGTCAAGGTGGAAGCGATCACGGCATATCGCGGCTCATGCCGAGCTCGGCACAACCCGCGTGGAGCACCGGATGACGTGGAGATGCGTGGCGGTCTGCCGGATCGTCTACGCTGAAATCTCAATTCACCACATAGACGTGCACCGCGAAGGCGGTGAAGCTGTCGGTGATCGTTGTTCCACCGCCCCCGAGCGTGATCGTGCGGGTGGGGGTTTCGTTGAACACCGTGGCTGTCGTGCCGCCGGCGGTGCCGGTCAGGGTGAGGGTCACGTTGGATTTGACCGTGGCCACGGGGTTGACGACGATGAAGTACTTCCCCGACGGCGCCTTCCGCCAGCACGCCAATAGCGGCGAGGGAACGGAGATGCCCAGGTCCGCCGGGTTGATGTCACCCTGCAGGACGGGCGCCAGAGAGTTGATGACGGCATCCTGCTTGGTCATCTCCTTGGCCACGTCGTCCGGCGTGCCGTCCCAGTCCACCCAATTGCCCGAAGAGTCAAATTTATCGGGAAAGTAGACGAACCCCCGCACGCCATAGACAATGGCCAGCCAAACTTCCGCACGGAGCTCGTCCGAAGTGACTCCGCGATCATAAATGGGGGCTGTTTCGATATAGCAGAACTCCGGTTTTGTCGTCCACGACTGGAGCGTTGCGATGGGTGCTCCGAGGTCGGTCAAGTCGTAACGGGCCAGGTCGTCCGGAAGGTTCCCAGACACGGGATAAATGTCATTGGAGACCCAATCGAGGGTATTGTTGATGTAGTTCAAGTGGTTGGATGTCAGGGAGCAATTGAAAGGCCAGGGCGTGCCGTTGGGTGAACAGTCGGGATTGGCAGCGTAATCGCTGGGATCGGGATCCGGCCTGGCCCCCAGCACATCCCCTCCCGAGAAGTTCAAGTAGATCGGACGATTAGGGTCGGCCTTCTTCCAGGCCTGGTAATTGGCCAAGTACGCGGGATAATTTACATATCCCTCGCCGGTCATGTCCGGTTCATCCTTTTGCGCCCACGCGAGCAAGACCGCGTTCCCGACGTCGTCGGACGGGTTTTCCGCCGGCGGTCGGATTGTCCTAAAACCCTGCTTTTTGACAGCCTGGTCCCAATTGGCTATGGTATCCGGCGGGGCGTCGCTCACCATCGTGTTGACGCCGCGGGCCTTCCAGGTGGCGAACAGCGATAACGGCTGTGTCCACACGCCGATGGGAAAATAGCCGTTCAGGAAGAGCCCCGCCCCGGTCGTGATGACGGTGACATTGGCGAGAGCGGAATCCGTCCTGTTGCCCGCCATGTCCCGGGCCCGGGCGCCGAGGGTGTGGGAACCCGCCGTCAAGCCGGACGCCGAGGCCGTGTAGGGGGCCGCCAGGACTTCCGCTCCCAAGGGGGATCCGTCCAGGGTGAGCTGGACCCCCGCCACGCCCACGTTATCCGATGCGGTCGCCGTGACGTCGAAGGCCGTCCCCACCGTGGCGCCGCTCAACGGCGACGTGATCGCCACCGTGGGCGGCGTCGAATCAATGGCCCCCGTACTGCCACCCGCCGCGCCGCCGGTACCTGCAGTGCCGCGGTTCGTTGCGCCGCCTGTCGCCGTACCGCCAGTCGCCGTCGAGCCGCCCAAAGAGGGTGAGCCGCCAGTTGCCCCGAATGTGCCGGCGCCGCTAGCCCCACCAGAGCCTTGAGCCGTATCCTTTGTGACAGCAGCGCTCAAACATGAAACGGTAAAGAACGCGAAGCAACCAACACCTGCAAACAATCGCTTCATCATGATTCTCCCGTTGACGCAGACGCGAATATGTCGCATAGCAGAGTTGCTAACCACAAGATCATGGCGTTTTCAGGTCGCAAATGCAAACGCAGGACGCCGAAGGAGACGAACTGTCGGCCGCGCCGGTCGCCGGGAAGGTCTGGGACGAGCCCAGCTGTCTGCGCAGACATTTTCTAAAAAAGTGTATGCAACAGTGACAGTGCTGGAATCATGCAGGAATCGGCAATGCGGCAAGTCTGGCTTGCTGACCGCAGCATTGGTCGCAGGTCGTCGCCCGGTTTGCCGCAAGACGTGGCCGGCGTGCCGCTGACCGTCAGCTTCTTCGCCAAGTTCTACCCGTTGCCAATATCGGCCGTGGGCGGAGTTGATGCGTCTGATCCTGGGTTTGTCCGTCGATACCTGCCCCCATTGCCAGGGGGATTATCCCCATAAATCGGTTACGCCACGGCTGTGCCCGATCAGAAGGACGCGAGGGTGCCATTGCGGCCGTTTTGACTCTCGAGCCACAACTCCCGTGGGCACGGCGAGTACATGAGCTCGAAGTGACTAAAATACTTGTCTCCGAGCGACCAGCAAGACACGGTCATGTCGTCCACGACTCGATAGGTTTGCTGACAGTCCGGGCCGTCGCCTCGCACCGGCCCTGAAGGCCCGCTTTTGAGAAAGTACGAGTTGCCCTCCCCGACCCCGTCACCATTTGAGGTCGACGGGCCGAATTCGACGCCGATCGTATCGGAGGGCGCGCCGGCAAAGAGGCCATGCCCGTCGGAGCAGATCTGCCAAACACCGATCACTGCCGCCGCGGACGGGCTCTGGCCGAGCTCGTCCAGGTAACCCTGTCACTTGCCGATCCACACGTGCGCACGCGCGAGGTAAGCGCTATGACCGAGGCGCTGGACGAGGAGAAACTTGATGTCGGATTGGTGCTCACCGAGAGCGATCGCGAGGACATCGTCGTTGGCAAGCGGACGATCAAGGTGCGCCCCCTGGCTGGCTCTGCGGGCTTGACGGCTGAGTGCAAACGAGCTTCGACAAACCCAGGTCGACGATCCTGCCGAGCGCGACTGTGGGCCGCAGAAACTCGGTCCTGGCTGGGAAATCCTAGGGTTTCTGCCGGTAGGGGATCGCCTCCGCCCGCTCGCGCGGCATTTTTGCGGCGATCAGGTCACCTGCGCGAACGACATGTGGACTTGTGCGCGCTACCTGCCTCTACTACGGGCCCTGTCCTAAGACGGCGAAAAGTAGTCCGCCGGATCCTTCTGCGCGACCGAACATTGACAAGGCTGCGGCCGATAGCTGTACTCGCCATCTCCAACTAGGCATTCATTGCATGCCTCGGAATCGAAGACATAGATATGCCCGAAGGACCTGGCTGGCAAGATGGTTCTGCTCCCGCTAGAGCCCTGTCCCCGAGCCAGGTGGTTACGAGAGCCTACCAGCGGGAAGATCAGGCAAGCAGCTTCTCTTCGGAGGCCCTCGACAGCGACGATGCCGTACGCGAGAAGCTCCCAGCTGACCTTCGCGTGGCGGGAAGCAGCAAGAGCCAACGCCGCCAGCGCCAGGACCTCGGCTGCCAGTCCAGGGTAGAAACCCCACCTGGTCGCTGAGTTGTGCAGCTACCAGGTTGCATCAGGCCGTGGCGAGAGCTCCTCGGCGACGCAGATAATCGACGTGCTCCTGCAAATGTATCGCCTCCAGATGCTCGCGGGCGGCAGGATTGGCCTGCATGTACGCGCAATGTGCAGCCTGCATGAAGACGTGCAGATCGAAGTCAAGGCGAACGGCGCACTCCGCTGCCCGTTGCATTGCCCTATCCGCAGCCGCCACCGTCACATCTCGGGCACTATTCGAGAAATCAAGAGTGACCGCTGCCTCTGCCCCCTGCTTCTTGACCTTCATGACCACAACCCTCCCCACACACCATGAGCACGGATCGCGGCTGGTCAAGGCAAATACCACGTCACCACGGTACTACGCGCACCGGGGCGTACGTGGCGGGAAAGATTGGGAGCCAAGATTCACGTCGGCGTCTGTGGTCCTGGGCCTGCAGCTGCGGAGTCAGCCTGTCTGGTTGCCAGCGTGCCCCAGCAAGCCCAAAGGCACCGACGGCGCAGGATATCGTGGACATGTTGTCGCGCAGTTCGGTGCGTCTACGTGCGCAGGGCCACGCTCTTGCCCCACGCCGCTTGCGTGCCGACCACCCGCATGGTCCCCTTTCATGTAGCCTGCATGGGTTCCCCGAACGTCTCGCGGGAAAGAAACGAAGATGAAACGTCTAGCTCTGCTTATCGTCCTGGTCTTGGCTTGCTCTCGCACGCCCTTAGGATTGCATGCGCCCGACAGCGGTTCACCTGGAGCGGGTGGCGCTGGCGGCAGCGTGGTGGTGCCTCCCGCAAGCGGTGGCTCGCTTGGAAACGGCGGAGCTGGCGGCGGCATGGGGGGTGCCGCTTCAGGTGGTGGCGGTAGCCGAGCGGCAGGAGGCGCGACGGGCACAGGTGGAGCAATTTCAGCATCCGGCGGTTCCCTAGCCACCACCGACCTTGACACTTGTTCCATCGATTCCGACTGCACCGCATGCATCTGGGAAACTGCCCCGACAGATTCGAGCCAGTGCGCCCACTCGTATTGCTGCGGCGGAATGATAGCCAGCAAGAAGCGGTGTGAAGCGAATCAAGCCGCATGGTCCTCTTATTGCCCAACCCAGTCTCCCCAAGACGACATTTGCAAATGCGTAGGGTGCGACGGTCAGGCGATTGGCTGCGTTGGTGGACAATGTGGTCTCTGGTGCCATCCTACCGCCGATGCTGGTGGCGACGTGGTATTGCCTATCGTCGACGGCGGCGTCGATGCAGCTCAATCCGAGGCTGGCACTCCCGTTGCGGAAATCATCGAAACTGAGTCCACGAACCACGCGGGGTTCGTCGTACTTGTGTACAGCGATGGCAGCGCTACCCAAACCACGGTCCCGTCACGCGGATGCGGCTACGAAGGTTCTGATGCGGCTGACTGCCAGAGTAGCTCGTCTTACTATCCCCCAGGCACGCCAATCGTGATACGGTTTCTCGCGGATCTTCAGGCAGTTGGCGACCCATCCAATATCCCGACAGCGTCCTACTGCGGAAAGTCGACCTCTTTTGGAACATATACGACGGTCAGCGCAAATGGAAAGTCCAGCGGAGACCTTCAATGCATGGTGAACCCAACAGCAGCGCAATGTGCACTCCCCACCCTAGCCTGCGTGATTCGGCCTCGGCACCGCCGAGCGAGCTTGGCGGCGGGCTCTACGGCGGCGCTCCGTCGGCCAGCCAGTTCTGCAGTAGCTGCTTGCCGTTCGGACCGACGCCATCGCCCCAGGATGCGGCGGGCGGCATCTTGCCCCTCAGCACCGATTGCACGAGGCGGTCCGCCTCCGACTTCGCCCCGAGCACGCCGTTGGTGTCGTCGTACACGTCCAGGCGGAAGCTGCTCGGGGCGTTTCGCCGCGGCGGAGAGCCGTGGCAAAGCAGACAGTGGTCCGCGAGCAGCGGCTTCACGTCGGCTGCGAAGCCCGGATGGGTCGGGACGACGGTGATGTCGGGCTTGCCGAACGCGCACGCATAGGCGGCCGCGGCCAGGCCGCACGCGATTGCCAGACGCGCGATCTGCTTGCGCGGGAGCTGGGCACCAGCGAAGGGTTTGCGCGTCGTCATGTCCCCATCCTGATTAGAAGACCCAGACGGCGCCCGCCGCGGTCATGAAACCGAAGGTCGTCCAGCCGATGACCTCGTGAATCTGTGCGTTGCGCTGGAGGTTGTCGGGGTTGCCGGCGTCGGCGGTGCGCGCGGTGATGAAGCCGAGGACGATCTGCGCCACCATGCCCGCGGTGGCGCCGATGACGGCAATCCGGTGAACCAGCCCGGTGTCGAGCTTGAGCGGTTTGGGATAGGGCGTGGGCGCGAGCAACGCGTAGCCGGCCGTCGCGCCGAACATGATCGCGGTGGAATAGACCAGCACCCGATGAGGCAGAAGCCAGGTGCCACTGCCGGAGCCGCCGCCGTAGAGCTCGTAGTAGTTGAGCTGGCCGATTACGCTGGCCGCCAGCATGAGCCCCCAGGTGGTCAGGCCGAGCACCTGATGGACCTCCAGTCGGTGGCGACGTTTCTGCACGGCTGCGGCGACGGCGTTGTCCCCCGGGTTGGCCCCGGACGGCGAGAGCAGCGAGGGCCGCCCGGGCTCGTCGAAAAAGTCGAAACCGAGCTGCGGTTCTTGTCCATCGAGCTTCGCCTTGGCCGCGGGCGGTGCGGTTGGCGGCGCCGCTTCTGGCGGCGTGGGGGACTTCTCGTCGGTGACCGTCGGCGTCGCCGGGCGCGGCTCCGTCTCCTCGGCGAGGGCCACCTGGGAAGACAGGACGAGCAGCAAGAGCGCGCGCGCTCGCGGAATGGACATGGCGACGAAATGGTATTCAGGCGCCCGCATTCGTCAACGAAATTTACATTTCGTTACAATCGGCGGACGCTGGCGGCGGGCACGGCGCGCGTCCAACCGAAGCGGGCGGTGGCGCGCAAGTAGGCGAGGTCGCCGAGACCAACTTCAGGGGCCGTGAGGGGCGGGACGCGCTCAGCAGTCTCGGGCTTGCGCGGGTCGCTGCCAAAGCGCGAGGTACTTGCGGCCCTCGGCCCTGGGGCGCTCGACGCGGACGAGACCGGCGTGCTCGAGGGTGGCCATTTCCGATTGCCAGGTTTCCCGCGACACGTGCCCCGGCGGCTCGACGATGAGCAGGTGCCCGCCGGGCTTGAGGCAGCCGGCGAGGACACGCAAGGACCGTCGCGGGCGAGTTGGTCTCGTGCACCACGTGGAGAGCCACCGCGAGGTCGACCCGCCCTTCTTGATCGTGAAGACCCTCTTGCGTCTGGCCGATCCGCAGGTGGATTTGGTGGACGCGATCGTGGATTTGATGAGGGTCATGGCGGGGCTCCACCGGAACGCCCCCGCGCGCATGCGCGCCTTGGCGGCGGACCTTCGCGAAGGGACGTCTCCCGCGGAGCTCGACATGTTCGTCGCCGACACGACCCGCATCCTGTCCGAGCGCAGCGGCCGTTCCCAAGACAGCCTGCGCACAAAGACATGGCTTGCCTGCGTGGCGGTGACGCACGTCGGCCGGGCCGTGGTGCACGATCCACCGGACGTCGAGCTCGAGGAGCTGCTCGAGGGCCTTGGTCGAATGCTTCGCGGGTTGTTCGCGGACTTGCGCTGAGGTCGCTGTCGCCAGGCATAGGTTCGCCAGATGGCGTAAGATTCGCCACCGGACAACCTGCGAAAGGACCAGGAATGAAAAAGACGATGATAGGGACGCTGTTTCTGCTCGTGGTGGCTCTCGTTCCCCTTCCCGTGATGGCGCAGCTTGGCGTGAGCGTCGGCGTCAACGTGCCTCTGCCTCCACCCATTGTCTTTTCCGCGCCCCCGGAGATGGTGGTCATCCCCGAGACCAATGTCTACGCCGTGCCCGATGCCCAAGCCGACATCTACTTCAGCCAGGGGTGGTGGTGGCGTCCGTGGGAAGGGCGCTGGTATCGTTCTCGCCATTACGACGGCGGATGGGGCTTCTATCGTCAGGCGCCTCCGCCCTTCTACAGAAACGTGCCACCCGGATGGAGGGATGACTACCGGGAGCACCGCTGGCGGGGACGCGAATGGAATCACGAGCGCATTCCGCACGGCGATATGGAGCGCAACTGGCGTGGTTGGGAAAGGGACAAGCACTGGCAACAGCACAACGGGTGGGGCGTTCGGGGCATGGAGCCGCGGCCCGTCGGGCCCCGGGGAAATGCTCAACGAATGGAGCGCAGACCGGAGGGGCCCATGCAAATGCGTGGCCCGCAGCCGGCTCCCCAGGGCCAGCCGCAACGTGGGATGCGAGGTAGGGAATTCCAGGGGCCGTCTGGCCAGCCGAGACAAGACGGCCGTGGCTTCCAACCCGGTCAGCAGGGACCTCGCGGCGGTGGACCGATGGGCGGCCCGAACCGGGGGCCCGCACCCGGCAGGGGCAATGAAAACCGGGGCGAACACGATCGCAGATAGCGAGCCCTGAGAAGACCCGCGCGAGCCTGGCCCACGACTACCAGGGTTCCCATCGACAATGGCCCGTTCGCGTTCGGGCCGAGGTCGAGGCCGTGCTCGTCGTCGTGCTCGACCGACCAGCTGCCCTCGTGGACCACGCGGGCAGGTGATGGAGGCCCGACGAGCCCTACTTCTCTACCGGCCTGGGGGGCAGCGACACGAGTCGCTGTGGGTGCTGAGCTTGTCGCGAGCACAGATCGGCGACAATCGAAGCCGGATCGTTCCCGAGAGAATCCGCATAGGCCTCCCGAATGGCACGAGCCTCGTCCACGACGGGATCGGACACGATTGGGGTCACACCTGGAGCTCCTCCGGAGTGCAAATCGTCGGGGGTTGCAGACCGTGCGACCGACATAGTGATTCAAGCCTACCTCCGGAGCGAATGCAGGGCAACCACCCCCGGCCGGGAACCGGACCGCAACTACCCTCGGTCGGGGTTCGGAGTCTTGGTACTTTACGGCAGGCCGGAGTCGCCGCACACGAACTCCCGCGAAGTTTCCACACTTCCGCAGGGCAAGCCACAAGCGCCGCTGTCGGCACCGATGGCACTCCAGGGGCCTTGAATCGGCGAAACGTTCTTCCACGTCTTTGCCACGAATGTCGAGCTCACGCTCCCGCTGCCCAGGTAGAAGACGTCCACAAGCATGTCCCCGCTTTTCTGCTCGAAGCCCCAGCAATTGTCGCCGTAGAAGACCCTCGAGATCACCCCTTGGCCGAGCAGAAAAGGCATGCCCTCGCAGTTGGAGCGCTCGAAGTTTATGGGATCCGGGCACGCGCCAGCGGCGCTGCAGTCACACAGTCCGTAGTCACTGCTCGAATCTTGCGGCCCGCTCACGGCACCACCTGCGTCTTGTGGTCCCGAAGACTGACAGGGTGTTCCCGTGGACCCTCCACAGCTTGGGACGTCGAAGGTTGGGGGGCCTGCCACACATCGGAGCGGACCAGAGGAAGACGCGGCTGTGGCGATGGCGACCAGCATCCCATCCGATTGAGCATAATAGCGAGTCGTGATGGGGCCATTCCCGCTCTGCTCGCTGAGGATGTCGTACCCGCCGCATTGGTCAAAGCCGTGGATGGTTCCGAGCCCGCTGGCGGCGCACGCGTGGGCGAGCGCTGGCGCCCAGGTCTGGTCGGCGCATTCCGCCGCCGAATTCGAGCTGCAGTAGCTATCGACCGCAACAGGACAGGAAATCTCAGACCCACCTCCGCATGCCGGAGCGCAAAGCACCAGGGAAAGGAGAGCTACGGTGGACCCATTTTGGGTAGTTAGGCTCATCATGATGAAGAGCCATGGCAGCAACTCCCGTGCCGTTGTGACGGAGCCCAAGCAGGCAGAAACCCGAACGCGGACCAAGGCTCGCGGATGCATCTGCCTCGGACTCCTGACATGGATGTCGCGTCTTCGTCCAGTCCGCGCCGCATCGTATCCGATCAGGGCCGGGCCGTCTTCTCCTTGAAACACTCGACCGTGATGCCGACCAGCCTGCCGGCCTGGTCGAAGCTCATGAGCCGCCGGGCACGGCATTCCTCGCCAGGAACCACCGCTCCTGCCGACTCGAAGTAGCGTACCTGCTCCAGGGTGCCGTCGCCCCGGAACCAGACGGTCGCCCCGGCGGGAACATCGTTGCCCTGGATGGTCGCGCGGCGGTCGATCGCACAGGTCCAGAGGAGATCGCCGAAGAGCCAGGCGAGTCCCATGCCGCATGGGACACTGGTCCCGTTTGGCTGTCGGAAGACGTGAGGCCTCTGGAGAGACAGCCCGTACATGGCCATCGGCCAGCGATTGCGGTGCGCGCAGCCCGGGCCGGCGAGAGCGAGGGCAGAGAGCGACAGCACCACCACCGCGAACCGCATGTCGCCGAGTCTACACGGGCAGGGCTGGCCGCGCATCGGTGCGCCCGGTGGATCGAGCTCTGCCCGGGTTCGGACGCTCGACCAGCGAGCCAGCCTCGGCGGCGGATCCCGTCCGAGGGTACTGCAGGCCTGGAGGATGGTTGCGGGAGCTTCGAATGGGAGGTCCGCGTCCGGATTCCGGACGCAACTACCTTCGGTCGGGGATCACACACCCTCTCTATTCCCGTGGCCGCCGCCGCACCCGAGAGGCCCGTCTTGTAGCCTCACGAAGATGGACGAGCACGTCGTCTTCCGCCAGCGCGCTGGCGAGATCTTTGGTCAAGTCATTCAACTCTTTGACGTCGATCTGGTCCGCCCGACCGGCCAGCAGTGCGGCCGCGTCCTCGATGTCCTTCGGCCGGCCCGCCAGCACCTTCATGACCACGAGGTGCGTGGCGGTGGCCACTGGCACGTGCAGTCGACCAACCTTCATCTTCTCCGCCGCCGAGGCGAAGAGCTCTTCGAGCCCGGGACCGCCAAGCACGATGTCCACGGGAAAACCCGTGGACGTGTGAACGACCGGAAGAACCCGAGTCGCCGCGACGAACGCCGCGTCGCCCAAGCCGGGTTTGAAGCCTCGCAGGCCAAGTACGGTGACCAGACGGCTGGTCGGTGTCGCACCAAGAAGAACCGTCACGTCGAGATCCGCCGTGGCCCGAGGAAAACCCCGCAGAACGAGCGCCTGTGCCCCGAAGACGTACCAGGCTATCCGCAAATCGCGGAGTGCCTTGGACAAGTCTCCCAGGACTTCAGCGACGGAGCCTGGCATTCGCGGCATCGATTCTGCGCTTCAACCGAAGCAGGTCTTCGAAATCCAAGGCACGCTGCGCGCGGAGCGCAGCCGGGGCAAACCGAAGCACGTGGGCACGAAGCCCATCGGCCGCATGCAGGGATGGGCCGCTCGCATGCTCCTCGTACTGCCGGGTCCAGTAGGCAAGCTTCGCCCGCTCGACACGCGCCCAGTCGCGCTGGGCAAAGGATCGCAAGTCTTCGGGCCGCACGTACGAATTAGGCCACGCCGTCCCGAT
>PNBO01000342.1:20931-21349 GCA_003136095.1 Myxococcales bacterium | reverse complement strand
GCAAAGCGGGCGAGGGCGCGGCGAAGCCGCGGGGGCCGGGGCAGGGCGTGCAGGACCCGAAGTGCCCGCAGGGCTGAGAGGCCGACACGCGAAGCGTAGCGAAGCGTGGGTGAGGGGCACCAGCCCACGCTACCCCGCCGCCAGCAGCGCGCTCACCGCGTANNTCCGCCCATTCCTGGAGCCAGGTCAGGATGTCTCCCACCCAGGCCCGTGGCGTTTCCGCGGAAACGCTCTTTCCCGTCGGCGCGATGAACGTCCAGGCGCCCGCGTCGTCGTGCTCGACCGACCAACCGCCCTCGTGGACCAGGCGGTGGTGGGATGGGCAGAGCAGCAACAGGTTCGCCAAGCTCGTCTCTCCTCCGTGCAGCCAATGGCGCCAGTGATGGCCATGCAGGAAGCGCGTGTGCGTGCAGCCCGG
>PNBO01000342.1:168-20899 GCA_003136095.1 Myxococcales bacterium | reverse complement strand
TCGCCGCCGCAGTCGGAATCGCTGCTGCACTCGTCGGTGCAGGTCGCGCCGGTCGGCGGGTCGATGACGCTCGATCTGGGAGCTAGCACCGGCTTGAGGCAAAGCCCCGTTTTGCACGCGCCGGCCTCGAGGTTGACCACCCCCTGAGAAGGCCCGGCGTCCACCGTCAGATCGCAAACCTGGCCGACGGTGTAGCTTCGCCCGCAGCCGACGCTCGTCATCAGAAAAGCGGTCCCGAACCATGCTACGGCACAAGGCGTGTCCTTCATGAGCCTATGACCCTTCAAAGCAAGAACCGGACCTGCTACCAAGGGCCGGATGACCAGGCAAGACGGAGGAAAGACGGGAGAGAATTGGAACGAACTGCCTCCGCTTGCCAACTCAGTTGGCGCTTTCTCTCATGTTGTTAGCACCTCCGCGCGGGAGCAAGTCTCTGGCACCGCTCTCGCGAGCGTCCGGTGGCGGCTGAGCTCCACCGCCCAACTGACAGCTTATCCCGACTCCCCCTCGACCTCGGCTGTCGCGCGATCCAGTAGATCGGTCAACGTCAGGCGGACGGCCCAATCGCGCAGGTAGGCGAGGTCCAGGCTTCCCCGCTGCGCGCGCAGGACGCCCAGGATGTCGCGCCACTGGCGATCCGAGATCTCGCCGCCTTCGCGAAACCAGAGCAGCTTGCGCAAGATGGTGTCCTCGGGCGCCTTGACCATGAGGGTCCGGCCAGGACGAACCAAGACTGGCCGTCGGCGCGAGAACTCGGATTCGTCGTAGGGGCCGTGGGGATGCCCGAAGAAGTCGATCTTCAGCACCAGCGGCAGATAGAACACGCTCGCGGATCTGCCGTTCAGGATGGCATCACGAAGCATGTCGCCGTCGACTTCGAAGTCCGCGCCGAGCAGTCGGCAAAGCTCGGACACTTTCCCGACGGCCATGTCGATGACGAAGTCGATGTCGTTGGTCGCGCGCGGTTCTCCATCGATCGAGCTGGCCAGACTGCCGCCAACGAAATAGGACGCGCCAACTTTTTCCAGAGCCTCGGCGACCCTCAGTGCTATGTCGACGACGTCTTGGGGCCTATCGCTCATGCGGAGCGCCCCGCGAACACGCGCCGAGTTACTTCCGCACCGTAAAGACGCTCGGCGAGCTTCTGGCGAAGCTCGTCGTCCGAGAGAGCGTGGTCGGGATACTTCTGTTTGATGCCAGCGATGGCGAGCTCGCGCACGGCGTGCGACAGGCCGATGCAGATCGCGAGCCGTCGCTCGGGCCCCGCTTGGCGCAAGAGCTCGAAGTACCTGGCGTTTGCCTTGGGTGAGGTGTCGCTCACGAAGGCCAATTTACCATGCATGCGGTTGGGCCGCGCAAGCGGCAGCCGAGCGCAAGTTGTTCACCAGGGCGCGCTCCAGCTCGCGTTCGGAGTGCGGTGCGGCCTCAGAGTGTCGGCGTTGCAACGAGAGTCTGATCGGTGCACACGCCGCCGCCGCCGTCGGCTGCGGTGCAAACACCCGCGGTTGGCGCAATGCAGGCGATGGCTGGACACACGATTCCGACGAGCGTGTTGCAGCCTTGCTGTTGCCATTCCAGTTTGAGCTTGTTCAAGGTCGAGGCGTCGTTCACGTAGGTCATGCAGTTAACGAAGCACGGTGAGAGGGAGGAGCTGACCGACTGTTGACACTGTCCAACCGCCGCGACGTCGCAGCTTCGCGCCGCGGGCAGGGCAGCGGCATACGCGTTCTGCAAATCGGTGCAGCTCGCTCCGCCATCCACTGGCTGACCGCCATCGTAGTGCGAAGTCCCCCCGGTGCCGCCGCTGTTTCCCCCTGCGCCGCCAGTCTTGGCGCCGCCGGACCCAGTCTTGCTTCCGCCAGAGCCAGCGCCGACGCCGCCGCTGCTCGTGGCGCCACCGGACCCAGTCTTGCTTCCGCCAGAGCCAGCGCCGACGCCGCCGCTGCTCGTGGCGCCACCCGTGGAAATGGCACCTCCCGTTGCCGAGCAGGGCATGCTGCAGATTCCAGCCTGAGGACTCAAGCACTGCCCGCAGCAAAGGGTCCACCCTGCCGGACAGCCCGCGTCGACACTCGCATCGCGGCCACCCGTGGCGGAGCCGCCGGCTCCGACATTGCCTCCCAATCCGATCGAGCCGCCCAAGGCAAGCTGGCCGCCCGTCCCGGGCGCGCCGCCAAAGCCTCCGGCCGAACCGCCATGACCATTCGCGCCGCCCGTTGCCACTCCGCCGGCCCCACCCTGCGAGCCCGGAACGCTCGTTCCCCCGGTGCCCGGCGAGATGCCGGAATCCAGAAACGTCAGGCCCTCCTTCTGGCACCCAACCAGGCACAACGCGACGGCCAATCCGAATCCACCTTTGCTTGTCAGCTTGCGCATCNNTCGTGCGCTGTGGAGGTGCCAGGGAATCATCTCAGATGGGCTCCCGATATCCTTCGCGTTAGTCCCACGGTCATTCCGGCTGCAACCGGTCGTGGAGCTCGCGCAGAATCACGGTCTCGGCCACCGTCAAAGTTGCGACGGCGTTTCGGCTGCTCAAGGAGAACCAAGATGAAATCCGCGCTACGTGGGAAGACCATTTCGACCGTCGAGGTTGGCGCGCGCAGACGGCGCGACGACGGTCACGCAAGGCCGGTCCGTCATCGCGGCGGCCCGGTGGCGGCTGAGCCCCACCGCCGCCGGCCTTCGCCTTACCAATGCGTTGAGAAGTAAGGCGTGTGTGGTAAACTTCGTTCATGGCGGCCATCAAGCTGACGGCGAAGCGGCAAGCGACCTTGCCTCGCGACCTTTGCGAGGAGCTCGATGTTCATCCTGGTGACGAGATCGCGCTCGAGCGACGTGTGCTCGGGGGCGAGACGCTGTGGATCATGAGGCCACGCAAGGTCGACTGGTCGTGGATCGGCGCGGCGTCGGTACCGGCGAACGCCACGCACGACATGACGGCCATTCGCGCATCCATCGCGCGAGGGCGGAAGCGAGAGCGGCCTTGAGCATCGGCCTCGACACTTCGGTGGTCCTCCGCCTGCTCACGGGCCAGCCGGCCGCGGATGCACGCCTGGCGCGGGCTCGCATCGAACGCGCCCACGCCGCGGCGGAAGTCGTGCTCGTGACGGATCTGGTGCTCGTCGAGGCCTACTTTGCGCTCCATTACCACTATGGCCAGTCCAAGGAGGAAGCACGGTCGCACCTGCGCAGAATGGCTGGCTCGGGAATCGTGACCGTAGTGCCGCCCGAGGCGGTGACCGCGCTCGCTCCCGCCCCCGGCGCCGGCCTGGCCGACCGCTTGATCCACGCTCGTCATCGCGCCGAGGGCGCTATCACGCTGACCTTCGACAGGAAGATGTCCGCCCTCGAAGGCGCCGTTCGGCTTGAGCGCGAGTAGGTCGCGGGCGTGGCTGGTTGCATGCCTACCAGCCGATTGCGACCAGCATGTACTGTGGATTGACGTGCGACATGTAGCTCGAGTAGCTGCCGACGTCGTCGTAGGGGAACCCATAGGCACGCCCGCCGAGGGCATTGGCATGCCAGAACCTGGCGTAGTAGTCCGCTGGGGCAGCTTGATAGAAGGTGGAGCTGTCTTTCCAGAGGGTCTTGTCGAGCAGCTTTCCGTTGGGGTCGAAGGTGCCGGCGACGTTGCCGACATGGCGGAAGATGGCCGCCGAGAGATCCGGATACGACCCGAGCCCGCTGCCGTTGGGACCCGGTTTGGCAATGGTGAAAGCATTGGCTGACCACAAGGAATCGACGAAGGAATCGTAGTAGTTGGCATACGGGCCGCCGGCCTTGAATCCCTCCGCGCCGGGTTCGACGATGCGATAGGGCGCGTGCGGAGCCTGGGCGAGCGGCTTGAATTCATCGGGAACGGCGTCGATGAAGCGTTGGAACGTCAGCGCGCGGTCTTCCAGGAAGGTTGCATAGTTCTCGCCGACGGCGTCGTCAAAGCCGTCGGCACAGTGGAGGCGCATGGCGATCTTGATGCCGAAGGCGTCGACCCGTGTGGTGTTGCCGTTGTATTGGGTCGGGCCGATGGTGTGCTCGATGAAGTCGAAGTACTTGCTCTTGCTCGGGTCGGTGGCGCAGGTCGTGTCGGTGTTCGCGCAGAGGTAGACATACATCCTGCCCGAGGAATTGGCGGGCATGTCGTAGCTCGCTTGCTCCGCGATGGAGCGAAGCTCGGAGATCGAGCCGCTCTTGAAGCTCCAGTAGACCTCGTCGTCGGCGTATTTGCCGTTGGTGCGGTTGAGGAAGACGAACATCATCACGTTCTTGGCGATGGGAATCGAGCCGGCGTCCCAGAATCCCGGCGGCGCCGCGCTGCCACCGGTGCCTGGCGTGCTGCCACCGGCACCTGGCGTGCTGCCACCGGTGCCTGGCGTGCTGCCACCGGTGCCTGACGCACCTCCGGAGCCCAGCCCTGTGGGAAGGTCGGGGGCGAGGTCGCTGGCGATGGCCCCGTCATGCAGGGCGCTGCTTCCGCCACCGCCAGAGCTGCATGCCGCGGCCAGGCCAAGCAACAGCGGCCATCTCGCGTCGATTATCCTCATGAACAGCCTCCAGCCCCGATCATTCACATCTCCGAGGTCGCGCCCTGGTTGGATCGCCACGCGGCCACGACCGTGGAGGCGATGGCCGGGCCAAAATCGAAGGCGTTCGCGTCGAGCCGTCGCAGCGAAATGGTGCCGCCCGCACCGTCGAAGATCACGACGAAGGTGGCGCTGGCGATGGCCGGACGTTGGAACGTGGATCCGTTTCCGTTGCGCACCGACTTCCACGAGTAGATGGTCGAGGTCGCGGCCATGGCATCGTCCGAGGAGAGCACTTCGGCGACGTCGAGCTCGCCGCAGCCACCGGCACCGCCCATGCCTCGACAATTGCACCCGTACTGGGCCGTGCGCACGACTTGGGCTGGCAGGATCCAGTACGCGGGCGTCACACTACCGACCGGCATGCGCAGCTTGACCGCGAAGATCTTGGTCCCGTCGGCAGAGCCCCGAAATCCATGCAAGCCTACGTCGCGGTAGAAGCCGCACTCGCTGCTGTCACCAGTTCCTTGGCAGGGGCTGGCGCTCATCACGTTGACCCCGACGCCGTCGGCAAGCGTACCGGCAAACTGGGTGGGCGCCGGCGCGGCCTGACTGCCATCGGCCGAGGCGTACGACTGGCTGTTCCCGCCGCACACCGTCCACACCCCGCTGACACTGCCACCGCCAAGGTTGTTCATGAAGACCAGGTTGTCGGACGAGCAGCGATTCCAATACGAGATGCGCGAGAAGCCAGTGCTGTCGGGTGCGTAGACCGCGATGTCGTACAGCTCGATGGGACCCGAGAACACCATGGTCATCTCCTCGTCGAAGGGAACCAAGGGTCCAGAGACGGGCTTGCTTGCCTTGACGCAAGCGTTGGCATCGCTGCAGGGGGGTGGCCAGGCGCCGGGGGCCATGTCCACGACGCGATCATAGCTGCCTTTTCCCCCGACGTTGAGGAAGGTGATCGCGTCGGTGACTTTCCAGCGTGCCGGCGGCGTGTCGGTCCCGAGCGGCGTGTCGCCGGCCGCGCTGGCCGGGCAGGAGACCGGCACGGACGCCAGGTCCGTGGCCGGTGCGGCACTGTCGCCGACCTCGGCGCGCGGCTCGGCATCCGGCATCGCCACGGGAATTGCGGTGTCGCCAGGCGTTCCCGGGCCTTGTGATTTCGAGGAGCAGGCCAAGAGCGCCGCGCACAACACCATGAAGTTGCAGCCTGCCTGTGCCGCGCTCGCGAATCCAACGCATGCAAGATAGGCCCGGACGACACGCCAGGGTGTCTGCATTCGCTCATCGTAACACGTGCAATGTGCGCGGCTATATGGCCGGTGCGCGGCCGCCGGAACGCAGCTCTTGACCCCCGCGCTGCCCCCGGCATGGAACCAAATACGCCGCGTAAGGAAGTCGGGTCCCAGGGCACAAGACCATTGGCCACTATGGCCACGGTGGTAACCTGTCCACGGCCCGCCGGATGAAGAGGAGAGAATCGCGATGTACAGCAAACTGCTCTTTCGCCTGTGCCTGGTCGTGGTCGTGGTTGCCGGCGGGTGCGGGCGAACCGAGCTGGATGGCCGGCCCACCGTCGGCGCCGGGGGATTCGCGGGCGCCGGGCACGCCGACGGGGTGGGCGTCCCGCCCGGGACGGGCGGCTATTCCCTTGCGCAGGGCAGCTCCGGGCAAGGCGGCAAGATGTCGAATTTTGGTTCGGGGGGAATCGCCGGCATCGGCGGCGCGAGCGGCACCGGCAGCGCCACCACGAGCACCTCGATGCCCGGCCCGGTGACCCTCGCCGCGGACCAGGCGTCCCCCGTGGCGCTCGTGGTTGACGCCACCAACGTCTACTGGGCGAACGCCGGGGGTTCGCGGCGCGGGTCCATCATGATGGTGCCGATTGGCGGTGGCCCGGCCACGTTTCTGGCCGGTGTAGCGTCGGCAGGCGGTATCGCGATCTACGACTCGAATATCTACTGGTCCAGCATGGGCATGGGCAGCTCGAGCGGCAGTGCCGTGAGCACCACGCCCCGCGCAGGCGGCGCGGTGACCACGCTCGGTGCGGGGTGGTTCATGAACGATCCGATCGCGGTGGGGCCCACGGGCGTCTACGGCACCGGCGCGGTCGCCGATGGCGTTACGATCGTCAGCACGCCGCTTGCCGGCGGCCCCGCCACTCCGGTCGTGCCCGCGAGCGACCTGTCGCAAACCTTCGCTTCTTACGGCATCGCGGTGGACGCGACCTCGGTGTACTGGACCAGCTTCGGCGATCCATGCATGGTCATGAAAGCTCCTCTCGATGGGGGCAGGCCGGCCACCCTGGCGAAGGTCACGGGGCCAGGCTTCGGCATCGCAGTCGACGCAACCCACGTCTACTGGGTCACGGTCAACGCCGTGATGCGGGTTGCTCTCGCCGGGGGCAGCGAGGAGACCCTGGCCGCGACGGGCGGCAGCGGCATCGCGATCGACGAAACCAGCGTGTACTTTACCGACCACGCCTCGCCCGGCAACGTGAGCAAGGTCCCCCTCGCGGGTGGCCCAACCACCGTGCTCGCGTCCGGCCAGGCGGCCCCCGCCGGCATCGCCGTGGACGCGACCAGTGTGTACTGGGTGAACCAGGGTGACAGTGCCGGCGGCGGCTCGGTCATGAAGCTGACCCCGAAGTAGGCCACCCGCAAGCAAGTGCCAGCGGCCTGTGGCCACCCCCACGGGACATCATCAGCTATAATTGGAGCCAGTGAGATGCGATCCGATGGTGGCAGCGGGGAGTTCGGAATCCCGGCCCGCGACCTCGGCGCCAAGGAGGAGTCGATGAGAGCCACGATCCTGGTTTGCGTGCTTGCGCTGGCGGCCTGCGAACCGTCGGGGGCAGGAGCCAGACCCGACGTGGGCGCGCCCGACGATGCCGAGCTTTCCACACCCGACGCCTTCGCACAGGGCGCCGACGCCTCGGCAGCTCTGCCGGACGAGGCTGCGGCTGGCCCCGAGGCGCCGCCGCCCTCGGATGCGGCCGTCGCCGACCCCGACACGAGCCCCAAAGGCCCGCCGTGCACCTGGTCCCACGTCGACAGTGGAATCACCGCCAGCCTCAACGGCGTCTGGGCCTTCAGCCCGACCAGCGCCTGGGCCGTCGGCGATCAGGGGAGTATCCTGCACTGGGACGGGAGCCAGTGGACGCCGGTCGTCTCCGGCGTCACCTCAGTCTTGCTCAGCGTGTGGGGCACGGCGGAGAACGACGTGTGGGCCGTCGGCTTCAGCGGCGCGATCCTGCATTGGGACGGCACTGCCTGGTCCAAAGACAGCACCGGAGTGACGAACCGCTTCCTCGCGTACGTCTGGGGGCGCTCGGCGACCGACCTGTGGGCGGTGGGGGAGGATGGAACCTTCCTGCACTGGAAGGGGAGCGGATGGGTTGTCGTCACCAAGCCTTTCCCCTCGGGCACGATGACCAGCGCCTGGGGCGTCAGCTCGAACGACGTGTGGGCCGGCGGGAGCGGCGGCGTGCTCGCGCACTGGGACGGGACGGCCTGGACCACGGTGGATTCGCGCACCACGGTGCCGCTCGAGGGCATGTGGGGCTCGGGTCCCGCCGACATCTGGGCCGTGGGCAACTACGGGACCATCCTCCACTACACCGGCAGCTCGTGGTCGGACCTTTCCACCGGCTCGGGCTGGTTCATGGGGGTGTGGGGCAGCGGGCCCGACGACGCGTGGATCGTCGGCACGACGACGTTCCGTCACTGGGACGGGACGGCCTGGACCGCCCTAGCGCAGACCATTCCGTCGATGTACGAAATCAGCGGGACGAGCGCCACGGACGTCTGGGCCGTCGGAGCCAATGGCGAGATCCAGCATTGCGGGCCGTGACCGGGGGCCATTCGTCGACGGGCGTGAAGTTGCCCATCCGTCGCACGGAGGATGCGCTCGCCGACCTCACCCCCCGCACCAAGGGCCGGATGCTAGGCTTGTCCGCCAAGGAGGAACCATGACACCCGACACGGTCAAGCTGCTTGCCCGCTACAACATGCACGCCAACACGGAAATGGGACGCGTGCTCGCCCAGCTCGGCGACGGCGAATGGACCAAGGAATTGGGCGGCTTCTACCCATCCATCCGTTCGCTCTGCTCCCACCTGTTCATTTCCGATCTCGCCTGGCTGCGGCGCTTTGCCACGCTTCGCCCGTTCAGCTACGCCCAGCATCCCATCTTCCAGCAGAGACCGACGTTGGGAGATTTGCTGTTCGCCACGTTCCGCGACTACGAAGCAGAGCGGAAGACCCTCGACGAACGCTTCGCGAAATTCGCCGACGAAGTGCAGGCCGAGGATCTTCCGCAACGCTTGCGCTACAAGAACTTCAAGGGCGTCGATCAGGACCGCGAATTTGGCGGGCTGGTCTTGCACACGTTCAATCATCAGACCCATCACCGCGGCATGATCGCCCTTTATCTCGACATGCTCGGTAAGCAGAACGACTTCAGCAACTTGATGGTGCTGGTCTGAAGGGTGATGAAGCAGCGTGGATTCTCGTTCGTCGGCTCGACCATCGTCTACGCGCACATGCAAGCGGTCGGCATGGTCAACGATCATCTGGTGACCTGCATGCGCCACCGCCCCATCGCCAAGCTGGGGGTTGCTTTCCGTCTGGCCGTGCCCTGATGCCGCACGGGCACCAGGGCGGCCGTCTATTAGATGGAAGGGCCTTCAGGGGGCAGGTCAGCGCTACTCTCCAAGGCAGATCTTTCGATGATGCTCCAACCGGGACGGAGGTTACAGGAATAGCCGTGTCGTTTTGTTGATTGGCTATGTCCTCGTTTTCCATGGTCGAGATTCGACGAGGACAGGTGGCGCTGCGCGTCCGAGAGCGCGTCCTCGTGAATCGATCCGGGCCCTTGGACATCGGATGTAGGTATTCGTGACACCGTAGCTTTGTCGGCGCCCGGAGCCGTGGATCTTACCGATTCTCGCGTGGACCTGGCTGGCGTTGGCACGGACCCCAACCAAGGAAACCACCATGAAGTCGAAGGGAAAAGTTTGGATCGTTTCGATTGTTGGAATCGTCGTCGTGCTCGTCACGCTCGTCGGAGTCAAAGTGGGACAGATTCGGGCCATGGTTCAGGCAGGACAGTCCTTCGTCCCGCCACCCGAGGCCGTGACCTCGGCCAAGGTGGCAGCCTCCACGTGGCAGGCGAGACGCTCGGCCATCGGCTCCCTCGTCGCCGTTCATGACGTCGTCCTGGGTGCGGAGCTGCCGGGGCTGATTCGCGAGGTTGCCTTCGCATCGGGTACGACGGTGAAGCGTGGGGCGGTGATGGTGAAGCTCGACACCACCAATGAAGAAGCCCAGCTAGCTTCCGCCAAGGCCGATAGCGAGCTGGCCCAGGCCACGCTGGCGCGGGCGCGCGCGCTCCGCAAGGGCGAGGCGAACACCCCGGCCGAGCTCGAAACCGCCGAGGCCCGCGCGAAGCAGACCCAGGCGATTGTCGCGAACATCCAGGCGACCATCACCAAGAAGACCATCCGTGCGCCCTTCGACGGCCGCGTGGCCATCAAGCAGGTCGAGCGTGGCCAGGTGGTGTCGCCGGGGACCCCGATCGCGACCCTGCAATCCGTGGACCCCATCTACGCGGAGTTTACGCTTCCGCAACAGGCGCTTGCCGACCTCAAGATCGGCCAGATCGCCACCATGCGGGTCGACTCCTTCCCGGGCAAGACCTGGCAGGGGGCCGTGAGCACCGTCAACTCGGAGGTGGACTCGGCCACGCGCAACATCCGCGTCCGCGCTACCTTCCCGAACAAAGAAGGCGTTCTGCGTCCGGGTCTGTTCGCGAATGTGGAGGTGAACGCGTCCGACCAGCGTGACGTGCTCATCATCCCCGCCACCTCGGTGGTCTATGCGCCCTATGGGGACACGGTCTTCGTCCTCGCCCCCCCCCAGAACGCCCCCCGCGGCGAGCTCAAGCATGATGACCGGCTCCAGGACCGCGCGCCACCCACGTTCGAGGCGCAGCCGCGTTTCGTGCGTCTGGGCGAACGCCGGGGCGACCTGGTCGCCGTCGAGTCCGGGCTCACGGCGGGCGAAACCGTGGTCAGCAACGGCGCATTCAAGCTGCGCAAGGGCGCGCGGGTCGTCCTGAACGATGACCTCGCCCCACCGGTCGAGCTCGATCCCAGGCCAACCGACAAGTAGCGGAGACCGCTCGCTGACATGAAGCTCACCGATCTCTTCGTCCGCCGTCCGGTGCTGGCGATTGTCGTCAACCTGGTCATCCTGATCGCGGGCCTGCAGGCCATCCGCTCGCTCAACGTGCGGCAGTACCCGCGCAACGAGAACGCGGCCATCACCGTGACCACCGCCTACATCGGGGCCAGCGCCGAGCTGGTGCGCGGCTTCATCACGACCCCGCTCGAACGCTCGATCGCGGCCGCCGACGGCATCGACTACATCGAATCGCAGAGCCTGCAGAACCTGTCGACCATCCGCGCGCGCCTGCGGCTCAACTACGACTCGAATCGCGCGCTGTCCGAGATCAGCGCCAAGGTGAACCAGGTGCGGGGCGATCTGCCCCCCGGCGCCGAGCTGCCGGTCATCAACATCGAGACCGTGGACAGCCAGTTCGCATCGGCCTACCTGAGCTTCTCCTCCAAGTTCCTCAAGCAGAACGAAATCACCGACTACCTGGTGCGGGTCGTGCAGCCCCGCCTGTCGGCGATCGAGGGCGTGCAGCGCGCCGATATCCTCGGGGCGCGGACGCTCGCCATGCGCATCTGGCTAAAGGCCGATCGCATGGCGGCCTTCGGCCTTGGCCCCAGCCAGGTCCGCCAGGCGCTGGCCGCCAACAATACCCTGGCGGCCGTGGGCCAGACCAAAGGCTCCATGGTCCAGGTCAATCTCACCGCCAACACCGGCCTGACCTCGGTGCACGAGTTCCAGCAACTGGTGGTACGCGAACGCAATGGCACGGTGGTTCGCCTGGGCGACGTGGCCGATATCGTGCTGGGCGCGGAGGACTACGACACGGCGGTCAACTTCACCGGTCAGACCGCGGTCTTCATCGGGGTTTGGGCCCTGCCCAACGCGAACTCGCTGGATGTGATCGGCCGCGTGCGCACCGAGATGAACAGCCTGCAGCGGGAGATCCCCGAGCAGATCACCGCGGTCATCGCCTACGACGGCACCAATTACATCAAGAACGCCGTGCGCGAGGTGGAGCACACCCTGGCCGAGACCCTGCTCATCGTCGTGCTGGTCATCTTCCTCTTCCTTGGCTCGCTGCGCTCGGTCCTGGTCCCGGTGGTCGCCATACCGGTCTCGTTGATCGGCGCCGTGGCGCTGATGCAGCTCTTCGGATTCACCGTCAACCTGCTCACCCTGCTGGCCATCGTGCTCTCCGTCGGCCTCGTGGTCGACGACGCCATCGTGGTCGTGGAGAACGTCGAGCGGCACGTGCGCGCGGGCATGACGCCGCTGGCGGCGGCGCGCGCCGGCGCGCGCGAGCTGGTCGGCCCCATCATCGCGATGACCATCACCCTCGCGGCGGTGTACACGCCGATCGCGCTGCAGGGCGGCCTCACCGGTTCGCTCTTCCGCGAGTTCGCCCTCACCCTGGCGGGCGCCGTGACCATCTCCGGCATCGTGGCCCTCACCTTGTCCCCGGTCATGTCGGGCTACTTGCTTCGGGCCGGGCACCAAGAGCGGGGCCTGTCGGGTGTGGCCAACCGGGTATTCGATGCCGTCCGGGGCATGTACGCCCGGCATCTCGACATGGCCCTCGGCGCGCGCGGCGCGATCTACACGGCGTGGATCGTCGTCAGCGNNCAGCGTGCTGGCCTTCCTGATGTTCATCATGTCGCCCAAGGAGCTGGCGCCGACCGAGGACCAGGGGGTCGTCTTCGGTGTGGTCAATACCCCGGCCAATTCCACCCTCGACCAGGTCACCTTCTCCACCCGCGAGGTGAATCGCACGGTCATGCAGATCCCGGAGGCGGGCTTCACCTTTCAGCTGACCTTCCCGACTGGCGGCTTCTGGGGTGTCGGGCTCAAGCCATGGGAGGAACGGAAACGCTCGGCTTTCCAAATCGTGCCGGAGGTGCAACGGCGGGTCGGGGCCATCCCGGGTATCCAGACCTTCGGCATCCTGCCCCCGGCGCTGCCTGGCGGCGGTCAGTTCCCCGTGGAGCTCGTCCTGTCCTCGACCGCCGAGACCGCGGAGATCCTCGGTTTCGCCACCACCTTGCAGCAGAAAGCCGCGGCGAGCGGCATGTTCGCGTTCCCCCCGCTCATCGACGTCAAGGTCGATCAGCCCGAATCGCAAATCGAGATCGACCGCGACAAGGTCGCCGAGCTCGGCCTCAACCTCGAGTCCGTGGCGCAGGATCTGGCGGCGGCCCTGGGTGGCAATTTCGTCAACCGCTTCAGCGTGGCCGGCCGCAGCTACAAGGTCATTCCTCAGCTCCTGCGCGCGGAGCGGATGAACCCGAGCCAATTGAGCAACATCTACATCTCCGGCCCGAACGGCCAACTCATCGCGCTCGACGCCATCGCCAAGATTCACAGTGCCGTGGTGCCCCGCTCGCTCAACCGGTTCCAGCAGCTCAACGCGGTCAAGCTCAGCGGCGTCGCGATTCGTCCCCTCGACGAAGCGCTGGCGTTCCTGGAAACCGAGGCCGCGAAGCTCCTGCCCACGGGCTACACCCTCGACTACACCGGCGAGTCGCGGCAGCTACGCACCGAGGGCAACAAGTTCCTTCCCGCCTTCATTCTCGCCGTCGTGCTCATCTTCCTGGTCCTGTCGGCGCAGTTCAACAGCTTCCGCGATCCCTTGGTCATCTTGGCCGGGTCGGTTCCGCTGGGCATGTTCGGTGCCCTCGCGCTGGCCTTCCTCAAGATGCCCAACCCGAACATGCGCTATTGGACCGACGGCTGGACCACGACCATCAACGTCTACTCCCAGGTCGGCCTGGTGACCCTGGTGGGGCTGGTGTCCAAGAACGGCATCCTCATCGTCCAATTCGCCAATACCTTGCAAGAGCAGGGTCTCACCAAGCTCGCGGCGGTGAGGGAAGCGGCGGTGACCCGCCTGCGGCCGATCCTCATGACCAGCGTCGCCACCATCTGCGGTCACTTCCCCCTCACGCTGGTGAAGGGGCCGGGCGCCGCCGCCCGCAACAGCATCGGCTTGGTCCTGGTTGCAGGCATGCTCCTCGGCACCGCATTCACCCTGTTCTTCGTTCCCGCCATCTACGTCCTGCTGGCCCGCGATCACCGCAAGGCGCAGCAGGACACCGACCTGACGGCAACGGAGGGCCAGGATGCCGCCGACGCGCCAGCGTCCTTGGAGGCGGCCTCGTGAGGCAGGTGACGAAGGCTGGCCTCGGCATGGTTTTGTTGCTTGCCGGTCTGCAGACCGCCACGGCCCGCGCCGAGCCCGAGGCGCCCGAGCTGACGCTGGAACAGGCCATGGCCATGGCCCGCAAGGCGAACCGCAGTCTGCGGGTCGAGCAGGCCCATTTGGCCCAGGCCCGAACCAATCTCGAGCTGGCGTGGGCGGCGCTTTATCCCACGGTGGCCGCCCAGGGCAAGTACACGCGGAACAACATCGCCTTCTCGTTCCCGATCAGCCCCACGGAGACCCTGACCGTACAGCCCAAGAACCAGCTGGACGGCTCGCTCAGCTTCACGGTGCCACTGCTCGCGCCGTCGGCCTACTTGGCCTTGCAGGCGGTCAGAAGCGGCGTGGGCGCCTCCGAAGCCCAGTTCGAAACCTCGCAGACCACGATACTATTTGGCGTGGCGCAGGCGTTCTACGCCGCCGCGATCACCGAGGAGGTGATGTCGGCGCGTCGGTCGAACATCGAGGTCGCGCGCGCGACCCTACAAAACGCGCAGACGCGCTACCAGAATGGCAGCGTGACCAAGGTGGACGTGGACCGCGCCGAGCTGGCGTTGGTGCGGGCCGAGCAGGGGGCGCGCGAGTCTCACTTCGCACGGGAGCAGGCCTATCGAGCCCTTTCCACCCTGATCCAATCGGAACGCAGGTTCAAGGTCCGGGCGGCCGTCGCCGCGACCGCCGAGGAGCCCTTGAGCCTGGAATCGGCCCTGCATCTACGTCCGGAATTCCGCGCGCTCGAGCTCGGCGTGCGGTCGGCGGACGCACAGCGACGGGCGTACGCCTGGCGGTGGGCTCCGACGTTGTCCGCCTTTGGCAGTCTGCGCGTCTTCAACTACGACAATTTCGCGAGCGAGCAGCATGCCTGGGCCATCGGCGCGCAGCTCGATTGGGTGCTCTACGACGGCGGGGTGCGGGATGCCCAGCGCCATCTGGCCCGAGCCCAGGCCGAGGAAGCGGCCGCTCAGGCTGCGGTCTTGCGTGATGCAATCGGCGACGACCTGGCCAACGGCCACGGACTGCTCGACACGAAACGCCACGCTCAGCGAGCAGCAGAGCGCTCGGTGGCGCTCGCGCTCGAAACCCTCGAGCTGGTGCGCACGCAGTACGCCGCGGGCAATGCCGCGCAGATCGACCTGCTGCAGGCGCAGGACGGTCTGGTCGCCGCCGAGGAAGCTCTCGCCCAGGCTCACTTCGAGGTGGCCGTCGCCGACCTCACCCTCCGCCGAGCCGCGGGCAGCTTTCCTGGCCAGTGAGGTCATCGACGGCCCCTCCACGCTCGCGAACGCGCCAGCGTGGGCCGGTCGNNAAGCAGAAGGGGAGCGCCGAACATGAGTTACGACCTTCGACGTGGAATTGGACTCTTTCTCGCACTGGCGGCTTGCTCGAGTGGGACGGCGAAACGCGGCGATTCCGGTGCGGGAGGTAGCGGGGGAACCAGAGACGCGTCGAGTGACGAACGGCCGGAAGGCGGTTTTCCAGGCACTGGCGGATCGACGCTCGGTGCGTCGGGGACCGGCGGTGTAGTATCCACCGGTGGGGCAGCCGCGACGGGAGGGATCGTGTCGAGTGGCGGCGTGGCGGGTAAAGGCGGCGCGAGTGGTGGCAACACCGGCACCGGGGGCGCCGGCACGGGCGGAATCGGCGCCGGGGGAATCGGCACGGGCGGAAGATCCCCTGCCTTGGACGCCGGCGTTGACTTGTCCCACATCGATGGCTCGTCGCTGGACTCGGGTCCGGTCGATGCTCCCCTGGTGCCTGACGCCCGGGTTGATGTGCCCGTCGTAGACGGCGCCGCGGGCGGACGCAACACTTGCGTCGGTCCGGCCTCCGCGGCTCTTGCCAACGCGGGACTGCCAACCGGCTACTGCGCCTGGACGTGGGCCAGCGGCCTCACCAACCCACGCGGAATCATGCGTAACGCGAACGGCGATCTGTTGGTCGTCGAACAGAACGCCGGGCGAATCACGCTGCTCTACGACGACAACGGCAATGGTGTTTCCGACACAAACGAGCGGGTAACGCTGACGACCACCTCCGGGCTCAATCATGGCATCGCCATGCAAGGCGGGTATCTCTACGCGTCGAGTGAGTCGACCGTGTATCGCTGGCCGTACACTGGTGGGCGCCAGGCACTCGGAACCCCGCAAACCGTCGTGAGCGGCCTGCCCACCGGCGGACACAGCACCCGGACCTTGCTGTTCGACGGCCAGGGACGCCTCTACGTAGCCATTGGATCGGGAAGCAACGTCGATTCGGATTCCAGCCGTGCCCGGATCATTCGTTATGCGGCAACGGCCTTGGCCGGCGGGGCGACCTACGCGCAGGGCGAAGTGTTCGCGGAAGGCATGCGCAACGAGGTGGGCATCACCGTCGATTCGCAAGGACGCGTGTGGGGCGTGGAGAACGGCCGCGACGATCTCAATCGCGCCGACTTGGGCGGCGACATCCACAACGACAACCCGGCAGAAGAGCTGAACCTATTCGCCACCTCCGGGCGGTTCTATGGCTATCCCTACTGCTGGTCGGAGTTCCTGCTGCCCGCGGGCGTGGGCATGGGACCCGGCACGCAATGGGTTGATCCGCAATTCACGGGCGACGGTACACACACCGATGCCTGGTGCAGAGATACGGCGAACGTGGTTCCGCCGGTCTTGTCGATGCAGGCCCACTCGGCCCCGCTCGATATCAAATTCTACGGCGGAGGCGCCTTCCCCGCCGACATGACGGGCAGAGCGATCATCTCGTTCCACGGCTCATGGGATCGCACCGCGGCCACGGGCTATAAGGTGGTGAGTGTCCCATTTGGCGCCAACGGCATGCCCAGCGGAGACCCGGTTCCCTTGCTCGAATACTCCGGTGCCGGCGACACGGGCAGCGGCTGGCCGCATCGCCCAGTGGGCATTGATACCGGGGTCGATGGCCGACTCTTCGTCAGCAGCGACGCCTCTGGGATCATCATCGCCATCGGCTACAAAGGCGGGTAGGGCAGCGCCGTAGATGGAGGCAGGGCGGGAGACGAGCGGCTGACGTACGCAGAGCTTCCTCAGCCCAGTCTGGACATCGCCCACGGCCGGTTCCAGAATCCTCATCGTGAGATCGGCCTCGAAGGCACCCCTCATCGGCCCGCTCCTCGTGGTCTTCGCCAATTGCGGCGGCGCCGTCCTCGCTCCCTCTCTCCACTGTGGTTCGCCAAGTTCTCGTCCGCAAGCCTGCTCCTCCGTCGGTGAGCGCACGCATACATAGAGACCGCAAGACCGACATGGCATCATGCGCCACCTGGCCGTGCTCGCCCTGCTTCTCAGCGGGGCACGGTCATCGTGTCTCCTGAAACGCAGCACGCGCAGTTCGTATCGCCGGCTGTGTGCGCAGGCTTTCCGCAGAAACGTGTACACGATACGAGGGCACTCTCCTACCCATGGCAAGACGGATCTTGGGCACCCACGCCACTGCACATCGTCATGGCTTCAGCCGATCGTTTGCCACGTTGCATAGGAGGATTACCAGTGAGGAACACGCTGTTCGCGGTATTGGTTCTTGGTCTTGCGGCAACCGCGACGTCGGTCCTCGTGGGCTGCGGCGCGCCAAATCGATCGGGCGGAGCTTCGTCGACCGGCGGAAGCACGAACACGGGCGGCAGCCAGGCATTGGGTGGCAGTGGTGGAGATCTCGGCGGAACTGGAAGCGGCGGCAGCGCAAGCTCGGGCGGCGCGATCGGCCAAGGCGGCTCAGCCGGTAACAGCTCCCCCGGCGCGGGTGGCAACAGCTCCCCCGGCGCGGGTGGCAGCAGTAGTAGCGGCGGATCGAGCGGCGGCGATACCGGCACCTCGGCCAAGGGCGGCAGCAGCGGCTCGGGCGGCGCCAACCTCGGCGGCACGACCGCCAAGGGCGGCAGCGGCGGCGCGGGTGGCAGCTCCGGTAGCTCCGGCGGGGGCACGGGCGGCAACATCACGACTGCGTCTGGCGGCACGACGGCCAAGGGTGGAGGCGGAGCCGGCAATGGCGGCTCCTCCGGGTCGGGCGGAACAGTAGGTACAGGCGGCTCGGGTGGCACGACCGGCACGGGAGGGACCATTGGCTCGGGCGGTACGACTGGTGCGGGAGGAACCGCCGGCTCGAGCGGTACGGGCCCGGCCGGACCCTGCGACATTTATCAATCCGCAGGTACGCCTTGCGGTGCAGCCCACAGCACGGTTCGGGCGCTCTACGGAGCGTATAGAGGCCCCCTCTACCAGGTCCAACGCGCGTCGGACAAGACCACCAAGGACATTCCGGTCGCCTCCGGAGGCTTCGTCGACGTCTCCGTCCAAGACTCGTTCTGTTCCGGTACGACGTGCACCATCCCGATCATCTACGACCAGTCCCCGAACGGGAACCACCTTCGAGTGACGTGGTGGGCGTATTGGTTGCAGACTGGAGGCAACCCGGCCGATGCCAGCGCCGGCAAGATCACGGTGGGGGGCCACAGCGCCCACGGCATCTATGTCACTGGATTCGGTCCGAACATTGCCTACCGAACAGGCACGCAGCTGTCGGGGACGGCCGCTGTCACCAAGGGCTCGTCGACTGTCACCTTCTCGAGCCCGCAGACGCTCCCCGCCAACACGCCGCTCATGTTCGTCGTGAATACCCAAGATTGCCCCGCAGACTCATGGCCGAACAACTGTCTCGTCCGCACCTACTTCACCGCAGCGGACATAAGTGCCTCGACGACGGTGACGCTGAAGACCGCCTACAACGGCACCGCCAGCTCGGCGACCGTCGCCTGGAACCAAGGCACCAAAGGGCTAGCAACCGGCGACCAGCCAGAGGCCATGTACATGGTGCTCGACGGAACGCGCTCTAACAATTATTGCTGTTTCGACTACGGGAACGCGGAGCTGTCCGGCTGGGATGAAGGCAACGCCACGATGGAGGCTCTCTACTGGGGCGCCTCCACGCAGTTTGGCTCCCATGGCAGTGGCAGCGGCCCATGGGTCTTGGCGGATCTCGAAAACGGTATGTTTGCGGGAGACTCGGCGAGCGAATCGACGGTAGTGTCAGGCAACACCTCCATAACCGGAATGTCTTTCGTTACGGGCATGCTGAGGGGCCCCTCTGGGAACACGATGGGGCTCAAGGCCGGCAATGCGCAGTCCGGCACCCTCCAGACCAAGTGGAACGGAGCACGTCCGGCTGGCTACAGTCCCACGAAGAAACAAGGTGCCATCATCCTGGGAACCGGCGGCGACGGCAGCCAAGGCGGCACCGGAACCTTCTTCGAAGGAGCCATAACCAACGGCCTGCCATCGGATGCCACCGACGACGCCGTGCAGGCCAACATCGTCGCCGCGGGGTACGGGCGATAACACGTTCTTCTCGACGACTCCGAAAGCACGACGCAAAACCCAATGATTTCAACTTCGAGGTCTTCATGCACCTAACACGATTTCACGTGTTCGCCGCAATTGCGGTGCTTGGCATTTCCTGTTCGTCAAACGCGCCGAGCCATGGGGTCGGAGGGGGAGGGACGACAAGCAGCACAGGTGGAACCACCGCCGGCGCGGGTGGCATTCGCGCTGGCACGGGTGGAGTCACCACGGGGATGGGCGGCACCACAAGCAGCACGGGCGGGACGACCATCGGCACGGGTGGTACCCGCGCTGGCACGGGTGGAGTCACCACGGGGATGGGCGGCACCACAAGTAGCGCGGGCGGAACGACTGCCGGCACGGGTGGCACCCGCGCCGGCACGGGTGGAGTCACCACGGGGATGGGCGGCACCACAAGCAGTACGGGGGGGACGACCGCCGGCAGCGGTGGTACCCGCGCCGGCACGGGTGGTACCACCACGGGGATGGGCGGCACCACAAGCAGCGCCGGCGGTACCGCAGGCGGAGGCACCGGCGGCGCCGGGGGCTCGGCTGGGACCGGGGGCCAGCAGGGCACGGGTGGAACCGTCGCGGGCACGGACATCTGGAACCTGCCGAAATTCCCCGTGGCCACGGGCCCGTATACCGCCGACTGGACGGCGTTGGGCCTGGCCTACTCAACGCCCCAGTGGTGGCGTGACGCCAAATTCGGCGCATGGGCTCACTGGGATCCGCAATCCATGCCCGAGCAGGGTGACTGGTACGCGTATCACATGTATCAGGAGGGCTCGGCTGACTTCAACTACAACGTCGCTCACTTCGGTGATCCGTCCGTATACGGCTACAAGGACATTTGCAAGAACTGGGTGGTCGACCTTTGGGATCCCAACGCCTTGATGGATCTGTACGTGCAAATGGGCGCGAAGTTCTTCATGGCCATGGGCGCACACCATGACAACTTCGACAACTTCGATTCGACCTACCAGCCCTGGAACTCGGTCCGGGTCGGAGTACAGAAGGACATGGTGGGCACCTGGGCGCCGATCGCGCGCCAAAAGGGCCTGCGGTTCGGCATCGGCTTCCACAACACCCCGGCTCGAACTTGGGGTCAGTGGATGCCGATTCGTTACACCAGCGACGCGAAGGGACCCTACGATGCGCTGCTAACGACAGCGGACGGCAAAGGTAAATGGTGGGAGGGCATGAATCCCGCGGATCTTTATGGGCCTAAGCACAGCGGCGACTGCTCGAACAATTCGTGTAACAACTCGGCCTATGGCACCCAGTTCATGTATCGAGTCGATGACGCCATCAACAAGTATCATCCTGACGTCGTCTACTTCGACGACCACGCCGGCGATTCCCAAACGGACCTGGGCGTCCATATGGGACTTGGTTCCATCGCCACGACGATCTTGGCGAACTACTACAACAAGTCCCTGACCTGGAAGCAGGGACCGGTGGACGTCGTCATGAACATGA
>PNBO01000342.1:0-141 GCA_003136095.1 Myxococcales bacterium | reverse complement strand
GCGCGGCATCTCTGGTCACGACCCTCCTGCAGAACGTTTCCCGAAACGGAAGCTTGCTGCTCAACCTCACCCAGCACGGCCGGGGAAATCTCGATACCCAGTGCACCCAAATCGCCAAGGACATCGGCGCCTGGCTGAAAG
>PNBO01000360.1 GCA_003136095.1 Myxococcales bacterium | reverse complement strand
TTGGTACCGCCAGTCGCGTTGGTACCGCTAGTCGCCTTGGTACCGCCAGTTGCCTCGGTACCGCCCGTTGTCACAGTGCCGCCGGTGGCTTTGGTCCGGCCGGTGCCTGTCGTGCCACCGGTGCGGTTGCTTCCACCGGTGCTGGTCGTGCCACCCAAAGCGTTGGAGCCGCCCGTAGCGATGGTACCGCCAGCGGCGCTCGACCTGCCGCCAGTGCCTGTGCCACTGCCACCCGCCGCCCCGGCTGCGCCGCCGGTACCTGCAGGGTCGCTGTTCGGTGCNNGTACTGCCAGTCGCTGTCGAGTCGCCCAAAGAGGGTGAGCCGCCAGTTGCCCCGAATGCGTCGGCGCTACTAGCCCCACCAGAGTCTTGAGCCGTAACCGTTGTGACGGAATTGCTCGAACAGGCGACGGCAAAGAGCACGAAATAGCCGAAACTGGACATCAATCGTTTCATCATGATTCTCCTGTTGACGGACCACTCGGAACTGCCGCGTAGCAGAGTTACTAGAGGGATGCTTCGTCATCCTGCTCAGGCATGTATGAGATGGCATGTAGGCAGCTAGTCTGGTTCGCGACAATTGCGACCGGACTACCAACTGATCTTCATGGACGACAAGGAAGCCCAGACGCGTTCGGCCCGCACCCGTCGTACAATTCTCATTTAGACGAAGCAATGGTAACCACCATGCCTCGAACGACTAGGAAGACAGCGCCGACTATATCTAGTGGTTGTCGCAGCGCGAGCCTGAGGCAAGCTCGCCGTGGCCGAAACGCAGATGTGGGCGTCCGCACACAGAATCCATTCTCTGTGTGCAGGGGCTTCCTAATTCGAAATGCCGCGCTCGCTCCATTGCTTCCCGTCTGCAATCCCGCCGCTAGCTCTTAGGTTCTCAATCTTCCTACAACCCGGATTCCCCCATACCTAACATAGATACGCTGGATTGCGCTTCAACGCAGTTAAGAGATCGCTGAACTTCCTGTAGGTCGCTGGTGGCGAGGATTGTAGTCCTCCGTCCTACGTGAAGTCGGCGCGCTCAATTCGCGTTCGAAAATGCTCAGAGGGAGCGGGAAGCCGTTCCTCCCTGGGGATGCGGCTTTCCAGTTCCAAGCGAAAGAGACCTTCGAGGGCGTGAATGCGGGCACCCGCATGCCGCCATGCGACCTGGCGTATCGATGGATCCCGGGCAACGTGGATGTCAGCCATCAGAAGCTGTCGCAGTTTCGCGTGGGTTACGGCGAGGCACTCAACGAACTGATGACCAACATCCTGGCGACGCTGATGAGCCAGGGGCTGCTGTCACTGGTGGTGGTGGCACAGGGCGGGACACGGATGCGAGCGGCGACCAGCCGTATCAGCGTCGACGTCATCGTTCCGCCCGCCGAGACGGCGAAGACGATTGAGGAGACCAAAACCGAGGGCGCTGACACCGAGGTCATCGCCTGGCGGGAAGGGATGGAAACCGACGAAGCCAGGCAGCTCTACCGAGGCCGGGCGGGACTCGCCGAGCTTGCCAACGCTCATCAGAAGACCCATCACGGCATCACGCAGGTACTCGTCCGCGGTGCCGCGAAGGTCACCTGCGTGATCTTCCTCAACGCGATTGCGTCCAACCTTCTGCAGCGCGCCTCGCACCTCCTCGGCTGACACCGCAGCGACGGTGAATTGCACCGGAAATCACCTGGACATCACCGCCCGCCTTACTTCCCGACGCATCCTCGGCTCTCGGCGTAGAAATCGACATCGCCAGAGACGGCCAGACCGAGCCGGCCCGCCTTCACCCGCCCCGAGGCGAGCACGCAGCTTCACCGCGCTCATGCCCGCCTCGCCTCGATAGATGGATACGTCTTGAAATCTCAATTCACCACATAGACGTGCACGGCGAAGGCGGTGAAGCTGTCGGTGATCGTCGTTCCACCGCCCCCGAGCGTGATCGTGCGGGTGGGGGTTTCGTTGAACACCGTGGCCGTCGTGCCGCCGGCGGTGCCGGTCAGGGTGAGGGTCACGTTGGATTTGACCGTGGCCCCGGGGTTGACGACGATGAAGTACTTCCCCGACGGCGCCTTCCGCCAGCACGCCAGAAGCGGCGAGGGAACGGAGATGCCCAGGTCCGCCGGGTTGATGTCACCCTGCAGGACGGGCGCCAGAGAGGTGATGACGGCATCCTGCTTGGTTATTTCCTTGGCTACGTCGTCCGGCGTGCCGTCCCAGTCCAACCAATTGCCCGAAGAGTCAAATTTATCGGGAAAGTAGACGAACCCCCGCACGCCATAGACAATGGCCAGCCAAACTTCCGCACGGAGCTCGTCCGGAGTGACCCCGCGATTATAGATGGGGGCTGTTTCGATATACGAGAACTCCGGTTTTGTCGTCCATGACTGGAGCCTGGCGATGGGTGCTCCGAGGCCGGTCAAGTCGTAACGGGCCAGGTTGTCCGGAAGGTTCCCGGACACGGGATAAATGTCATTGGAGACCCAATCGAGGGCGTTGTTGATGTAGTTCAAGTGGTTGGATGTCAGGGAGCAATTGAAAGGCCAGGGCGTGCCAGCGGGTGAACAGTCCACATTGCTTGCGTAATCCTTGGGATCGGGATCCGGCCCGGCTCCCAGCACATCCCCTCCCGAGAAGTTCAAGTAGATCGGACGAGTAGGGTCGGCCTTCTTCCAGGCCTGGTAATTGGCCAAGTACGTGGGATAATTGACATATCCCTCGCCGCACATGTCCGGTTCATCCTTTTGCGCCCACGCGAGCAAGACCGTGTTCCCGACGTCGTCGGACGGGTTTTCCGACGGCGGTCGGATTGTCATAAAACCCTCGTTTTTGACAGCCTGGTCCCAATTGGCAATGGTTTCCGGCGGGGAGTCGCTCACCATCGTGTTGACGCCGCGGGCCTTCCAGGTGTCGAACAGCGACAACGGCTGTGTCCACACACCGATGGGGAAATAGCCGTTCAGGAAGAGCCCCGCTCCGGTCGTGATGACGGTGACGGTGACGAGGGCGGAATTCGTCGTGTTGCCCGCCATGTCCCGGGCCCGGGCGCCGAGGGTGTGGGAACCCGCCGTCAAGCCGGACGCCGAGGCCGTGTAGGGGGCTGCCAGGACTTCCGCTCCCAAGGGGGATCCGTCCAGGCTGAACTGGACCCCCGCCACGCCCACGTTGTCCGATGCGGTTGCCGTGACAACGAAGGCCGTCCCCACCGTGGCGCCGTTCAACGGCGACGGGATCGAGACCGTGGGCGGCGTCGAATCAATGGCCCCCGTACTGCCACCCGCTGCGCCGGCTGCGCCGCCGGTACCTGCGGTGCCGCTGTTCGTTGCGCCGCCTATCGCTGTACCGCCAGTCGCCTGGGTACCGCCCGTTGTCACAGTGCCGCCGGTGGCTCCGCCCTGGCCGGTGCCTGTCGTGCCGCCGGTGCGGTTGCGCTGGCGGTGCCACCCAAAGCGTTGAAGCAGCTCGTAGCTTCCACCGGTGATGGTACCGTCAGCGGCACTCGCCGTGCCGCCGATGCTTGTGCCACTGCCACCCGCCGCGCCGCCAGTACCTGCAGGGTCGCTGTTCGGTGCGCCGCTTATCGC
>PNBO01000200.1:13680-30680 GCA_003136095.1 Myxococcales bacterium | reverse complement strand
CCGCGGCTGCGCCGCGACCTCTCCCCGCTGCGCGGGGCGATGTGTACATCAGGGGGCCCGTTTCTCTTCGTGGGCGAGCAGCCGGGCCTTGAGGTCGTCGAGTAGCGGCTTGTGCGCCGGCTCCTCGGCCAGGTTCTTCATCTGGCCGGGATCCGCGGTGAGGTCGAAGAGCTCGAAGCGGCGCTCGGAGACCTTGTGCACGAGCTTCTTTCCGCGGTCCACCATGACGACGTGGTGATCGGGCGTTGCCGTCGAGGGCAAGAGCTCGGCGAAGACCGGCCGCGGGGACAGGGCGCCGCCGTCGATGGCCGGGAGCAGGCTGCGGCCGTGCAGGTGCGCGGGCGGCGCGATGCCCAAGAGATCGAGCAGTGTCGGACCCACGTCGATGAGCCCTACCTCGTCGTCGGAAACCACCGGCTTGCGGCCCGGGATGGCGACAATGAGGGGAACGCGCAGCTGTTCCTCGGTCAGGTTCTGGCCGTGGAAATAGACCCGGTTGTGCTCGCCCCACGCCTCGCCGTGATCGCCGAACGCGACGATGGCCGTGCTGTCGGCCAGCTTGGTCTCGTCGAGGGTCTGCAGGATCTTGCCGATCCACTGGTCGTCGTAGGCGATTTCGTAGTCGTACTTCTCCTCGAGGCCCTGCACGCCGGACAGCGTGGTGGGGAATTCCGGATGGGACATGTAGCTCGAGTGCGGTTCGAAGAGGTGCGTCCACAACACGAACCGTTCCTTGCTGGTCGCGGCCTTCTTCAGACGTTCGATGACGCGCGGGACGATACGCGGGGCCGCGATGTCCTTGTTCGAGTCGGCGATGGACTTGGCGCCGTCGTCCGACCATTCGGCGAAGCCCTTGGAGATGCCGCGGTCGGCTGTGAAGTAGAAATGCGAAAAGATGCCGATGGGCTTCCAGCCCGCCGCCGCCAGGGGCTCGAAGAAGGTGTGGTTCGAGGGCAGGAGTGGCGAGTAGTTGAAGGTCTTCTTCTGCCAGGCGATCTCCGACGGGTAGAGTGAGGTCACGAACGACGGGAACGAACGCGGGGTGTTCGGCGCCTGGGCCCACACCCGGCGAAAGTAGGCCCCGCGCCGCGCGAGCGCGTCCAGGTTCGGGGTCAGCGAATGGCCGGCGGGCCGGCCGTAGCCCGCGACGCCCAGCCGGTCGGCGCGCGTGGCGTCGACGGCAATGATGAGGATGCTGCCGGCGAACGCCCCGGTCTGGCCGGACTTCGCCGGCTCCGTCGGACTCGCTTCGCCGGGGGTCTCGGCGACCGGCGCGGGCAGGGGCGCGTCACCGCCTTCGCAGTTCTGATCGATGCCGTCGCCGGGGATGTCGTCGGCACCGGGATAGACATCGGCGCGGGTGTCGTCGCAGTCGCCGCCGCCGAAGAGCGCGGAGTAGCCGTCGCCGTCGCGGTCTGTCGCCTGACGCGCCAGCTTGAGCGCGAGCTTGAGCCCGAGTCCGCCTTCGTTGATGGCCGTGTAGGTGGGCGAGGTTTCCTTGATGTGACTTCCAACCAGGAGCAGTAGCCCGACCACGATGGCGAGCGCGGGCCGCAGAATCCGGGTGGGCAGTTTTCGCAGGAGACGCCGGCCGGCAGTGGAAACGTGCCAGAAGACGCCGTGGGCGATGCCGAGCGCGAGCGCGACCCCCGCGGCCCACAGCGGTCCGAGGTCGAGCACCCGCCAGTCCGCGCGCGAGAGCGCNNCTCGGGCGGCGGGGCACGAATCGCTGGACCAGACGGGCGAGCAGCCGCCACGAGGCGAGGAGAACGAGCGTCGCGGGCAGAGCCATGATAAGGGCGAGGCCGGCGCTGGCGATGGTGGCCAATGCCTGGCTGTTCATGCCCGCCACGAAGGCCTTGTGACCGATGCCCGCCCCGAGCGCGAGCACGAGGCCTCCGGCCGTTGCCCCCAGCAGGAGTCCACTCACGCGGCCATCGAGCGCCTCGTCCGCGAGCAAGGCCCGCCAGCCGCCCGGGATGGCGCCGAGCGCCGTCGCGACGCCCCAGCCGAGGAGGGCGGCCACGACGAGGCCGCAAGCTCCGTAAAGACCGACGGAGAGCGCCATCGCTTCGAGAAAGCTCGCCTGATGGCCACGGACGAGCACGGCAAGGGCGTCGACCACGCCCGCGCCAAGCAGGCCGGCAAAGGTGGAAAGAGCGACGGGAAGGTGGAAACGCGGGGGGCGGCTGTCGGTCATCGAATTGGGAACGCAGAGTAGCACAGAGCCTCTTGACCAGCGCGGCTGGACCGCGCAACCTCCCTGCCTGTGTCGTCAGCCGAATCTTCCGACAAGGTAACTCGCAGTCTTTGCTTTCCAACCCTGGTTCTCCTGGGCGTCATCTGCGCGTGCGGAAAGCCATCGGGCAAGAGCGCTCCCCCCACGGCGAGCACCGTGATTCCGAGCGCCGAGGCGGCGCCCACGGCTGCGCCTGCCGCGCCCGGCAAGGCCGCCCTCGCGGGCCACCGCGTGGCGGTCGACATGCTGGCCTCTCGGGTGCACGCCATCTTGCATCGAGGCGGTCGCATGATTCTCGACGCGGGCAAGGTAGACTTCTACAAGTTCGTCGATGGCGGTTGGAAGGGGTCGTGGATCCTCGGACAGAAGGACGGGACCACGCGGGTCGCGTACATCTCCGGCACGTCCGCATCCTTCGCCTTTCCCCTCGACGCCGACGGCGACGGCGCCGCAGGCAAGTCGCTCTCCGACCTGCAGTTGAGCATCGTCATGCGTTCCGTGGCGCCGAACCAGCGGCTCTCCGTTTTCGCCAACGAGAAGCCCGTGACCACCCTCGAGGTGAGCAAGGAACGCGCGGCCTACGACGTGACGGTGCCGGCCTCCACGCTCAGCTTGGGCGAGAACCGCATCCGCCTGACTTTTCGCAATGCCTCCGCCCTCGCGGGGGGCAAGCGGTCGGCGGCGGCCATCGAGAGCATCGAGCTGGGTACGGCACGGCCGGCCCCCGCGCTGCCCGTGGCCCCGCGCGGCCTGCCCGAACCCGCCGTGGCCGAGGTCGGCGGCGTGAAGAAGACGGCCATCTCGATCCCCGAGGCGTCGCGGCTGTCCTACTACCTGCAACTTCCGGCCAAGGCGAAGCTGGCGCTGTCATACGCCGCGACCCAGCCCGGCGTGACCGCCCTGGTGCGCGTCGCGCGCGACGGGGCCGCGCCGGTGGCTCTCTTCGAGGGGGCGGCGGCGCAGAAGTTCTCCGACGCGTCCTGGGATCTCGCGGCCATGGGCGGGCAGGCGGTGCGCATCGATCTCGTCGCGCGCGGCGGCGGCATCGTCTGGGCCGAGCCGCGCGTGCTGGTGCCAGGCACCGCGCCAGCGCCGTCGGCGAAGCGGACGTTCGATCACATCTACGTTTGGATGATCGACACGCTCCGCGCCGACAAGGTGCATGTCTACAACCCCAAGACCAACGTCATCACCCCGAACTACGATGCCTTCGCGGCCGACGCCACCCGCTTCCTTTGGGCGCAGGTGCCGGGAACCTGGTCGCTACCGTCGCAGGCGTCGATGTTGACCGGTGTCTACCCCAACGTGCACAAGGCCACCGAGCACGAATCGAAGATCAATGCCCAGCTTCCCATCGCCCCCGAGATCTTCAAGAAGGCCGGCTTCCGCACCGGGCTCTTCTCGTCGAATGGTTACGTGTCGTCGAAGTGGGGCTTCGGCCGCGGCTTCGACGAGAACCGCAACTTCGTGCGCGAGAACCTGCCCAACGGCGCCGACAACCTGTGGGCCACCGCCAAGAAATGGATCCTGCCGGGCAAGGCCAAGCCGCAGTTCGTCTACCTCGCGGTCATCGAGCCGCACGTCATCTACAACCCCAAGAAGGAATTCCTGAAGCTGTACTGGGACAAGCCGTATGGCGGGCCCATCAAGCCAGTGCTGACCGGGATCCAACTCGGCAAGATCAAGAAGGGCACGCTCAAGGTCAACGACACCGACAAGGCCTACCTCGAGGCGCTGCACAACGCCGAGATCACCCAGAGCGACACCGCCTTCGGCGTCTTCCTGGCCGATCTCAAGGCGGCGGGTCTCTACGACACCTCCGTGGTCATCGTCATCTCCGACCACGGCGACGAGTTCTGGGACCACGGCGACTGTGGGCACGCGCAGGCGCCGCACCAGGAGCTGGTGCACGTGCCGTTCATGATCCACGCTCCAGGGCTCTTGCCGGCCGGCGGCGCCATCGCGGCCGAGGTCGAAGCCATGGATCTGGCGCCCACGCTGCTGGAGCTGGCGGGGATCGCGATTCCCGATTCCATGCAGGGGCAGTCGGTGCTTGGCACGGCGCTCGACGAGGTCGCTTTCTCGCCGTCGACCTGCATGACCCAGAACGGGTCGATGGCGCGCGGGATCAAGTCCGGACGCTATCGCATGATCCACTCGGGCGCCGGCCGCATCGAGCTCTTCGACGAGATCGAGGACCCGCGCGAGCAGGTCGAGCTGGTCGGCAAGCGCCCCATCGCCCTGCGCCAGATGCGCAACGTGTTCGCGCTGCAAGCTGGCTTCGAGAACGTCTGGAAGAAGCGCCTGTGGGGCTCGCCCGCCAGCCCGATCGAGGCGTTTTACGCCGCGAACGACAAGTAACCGGAACCGGTCTACTGGCAGAACCCGTAAAGCAGGCGCGTCGACCCGTCGAAGGCATGGCAGGTGGTGCCCGATGGACAGGCCGGCGCCGCGAGCTTGCAGATTGGGCGGCAGACGCCGGCCCCGCTCGTGCCACCCGCCGGGATCACGCAGCTTGAGCCGGCGAGGCAGCCGGTGCAGGCGGCCTCGCCATTGCACCCCTGGTTCTGCGTGCACGCCGCGCCAACCGCGCCGGATCCGGGGCACGCGCAGTCGGTGGTTTCGTCGGCGTAGACGAAGCAGCCCAGCCCCGTCGCGCAACCCGTGCTGCCGCTGCCCGTAGGGTCGCAAGGACGCGAGCAAGCGTTGAACCTCGGGGTGGTTCCACACTGGATGGGGACATTGCAGTACGCGCCGGTTTCGGCGCAGGCGGAATCGTCGTTGTTGCAGAAACGCAGGCAGGTCATGACCTGACAGCCGACGGCAGCGAAGGTGAAGCACTGCGAGCCCGACTGACAGTCGTTGTTGCTGGCGCAGACGCTGCCGGGGGCACCGGCGCCGGCCGCGTAGCACATCCCCACCGCGGGCTCGCCGGCGCCACACAGAAGGCCGCAGGTCTGGCCAGCCCCGCAGGCCGAGGCCGGATTGTAGGGATCGCAGGAGAGAGAGCTCGTTCCCGCGTCGCTGTTCGCGCCGCCGTCCAAGCCGTGCTCGGGCCGGATCGCCCCCGGGACGACCAACACCGTCACCTTGAAGACCTTCTCCTTCACGATGGCGGCGTCGGTCTTGCCATACCCGAGGGCCGTGCCGTTGAGGTCCAGTGGTTCGACCTCGAAGGTCGTCTGGCCACCGCGCGAGGTGTCGAATTCCACGGAGAAGGTGACGGGATGGCTCATGTCGAGCAGGAGCGATTCCGTCCGCTGCTGGGGATAGAAGAGCGTGTCGGTGTCGGCACCGTTGCCGACATGCACTCGGAATTGCGCCACCCCGGCCAGGCTGTCCGAATAGGTGAGAACGGAAATCACCGCATACGAGTCGTCCTTGCACGCAGGAATGGCGAGCAACGCCAGCAAGATACCGACGGAGGACACAGAGGAGACAGAGGGCACAGAGGCGGAAAGGGTTCGGCTCCCGGATCCGGCAAATCCTTCCCTCTCCGGTCTCGGTGCGCTCTCCTTCCTCTGTGCTCTCAGTAGGATCATGGCTGAAACCCCTGATTCCCGAGGTCCGTGGCGGGCGGCGCGTGGCCCCGCGTGGAAATCACGATGACCACGACCGTGGCGGCGGCGGCCGCGCCAACCGCGGTCCAGAACCACCAGTGGTGGAAGATCGAGGGCTGGGCCGGCGCCGGGGCGGGGCCGCGCAGGTCGAGCGCCGGATTGGCTGGCGGCGGCGGCGGTACCGACAGGGCGGCCGGGGGTGGGGCTGGGGCTGGTTCCGCGGGCAGCGCGGCCGCAGGCGCCGCGGGAGCGGGTGCGACCGGGCTTTCTGCTTGCGCCCGGACAGGACTGCTGCCGAGGAAGCATCCGAGCACGACGATGGCCGCCACTTTGTGAACAACGCACCCGACCTGTGGCCGAGCGAACCCGTCATGCCTTGCCAACCCGTGGGTCATCACGAAGTCTGAACTACCGCGCGAGCCGAGGTTGGTCAACAGGGCGCGGGCTGGGCGAGGGCAGGCACCTATTCGGCAGGCTCACGCACAGGCTCATAGTCGACGGGCGATGGCCAAGCAGGTAGTATGGGCGCGTTGACCGCAGGGAATGCAGAAATCAGCGAGGAGGTCGAGCTAGGCCGGACCCTCCTCGTTCAGGGACACCTCGAAACCGCGCAGCGTGTGCTGCTCAAGCTTTGCCAAGCCCAGCCCGAATGTGCCGAGGCTTTCCGCGTCCTGAGTCTGGTCTTGAGCAAGCAGGGCGACGAGCAGCGGGCCCAGCCGCTTATGGACTACGCCAACGAGCTCGACGCCCAGCCCCCGAGCGAGATCCCAGCGCATGTCAGCGATGCGCCCTCGGACGCCGTGACCAAGCGCAACCGGCTGCCCGCGCCGCCCCCGGCGCGGCCGGCGGCGCAGCCAGCGCCATCCCCACGCGCGCCTGACAAACCGGCGCGCGCCGCGCCCGCGCCGGCTGCGCCTGCCGCGCCGCTTGCTCCGGTCGTTGCGACATCGCCCGTCGCCGCGCCGTTGCCGGTCGCGCAACCCCCACGGCCGCCCCCGTATCGCCGAGGCGGCGTCCTGCTCGCCTTCTTCTCGGGTGTGGCCGTGGTGGCATCAGGCGTGGCCATCTACAGCTACCAAGGCTCGACCAAACCGCCGCGGCCCGGCTCGCGCGAGGAGCTCGACAAGGCCCTGGCCGCGGGAACGCTCGAAGCGCTGATGCGCGGCCGGGACGTGGCGCGGATCAACCTGGAAACGCGCGAGGCGGAGCCTGATTCCCTGGTGCGCCTGGGGCTGGTCAACGCCTTCCTGGTCCTCGATTACGACGTGGACGCCAAGAAGGACGCGGAGCGTGCCCTCGATCGTGCCGACAAGGCCCCGACCCCGAGCCAGGAGCGCGCCTCCCTGGCGGCGACCGCGCGCTCGCTGCTCGCCCTCGCGGCCGGAGATCGAGGCGCGGCCAAGCAGCAGGCGGAAATCGCCGTCGCGGCGGTCGCCCCCGATCCGCCAGCCTACGCCTTGCTGGCCTCGGCCCGCGTGCGCACCCTGGCGGGCGACGCCGCGGGCGCGGCTCGCGATCTCGATCGCGCCATGGGTATCGCGGGCGACATCCATCCCCTGCAGGTCGACTGGGCGGCCACGCGACTCGACCAGGGGGACCCGGTGGCGGCTCGGCGGTCGCTGGTCGCGGTCCTGGAAAAGGATCCGGAATACTCCCGCGCGCGGCTCCTGCTCGCCGACGCGGAACGCGCCCTCGGCGAAGCCGGCTGGACCAAGGATCTGGAGCTCGCGTGCAAGAGCGACGCGAAGATCTCGCGTAACGTGCGCGCCTTGTGCGCGGTCGGTTCGGCGGCGCAGGCTCGTCTGGACGGGGACCGTGGCGGCGCCTTGCGCAAGGCGAAGGCCGCTTCGCAGACCACCGAGGATCCGCAGGCCCTGGCGCAGATGGCCCTCTTGCTGGCGCTCATCGGTGAGATCGACGGGGCCGACGAGATCTTGGGCCGCGCGGCCAAGGCCGCCGATCCGGCCGCGGTGGCGCTCAAGTGGGCCGAGCTGGCAATTCGCCTCGGCCGGGGTGAGAAGGGCAGCGGCCTGCCGACGGTCGAGACCCCGGCCGGCCCGGAGCGCGATCTGGTGGCCCTGCGCGCGGCCTACGCGCGGTCGGGAACTGCTGGCCTGGCCATCTTGCTCAAGGCGTTGCCGCCGGGCATCCAGGACATCGACTGGGAGGTGCGGACCTTCGCCAAGCTGGGACAGGATGGCCCCATGTCCAAGGCGGAGGCACAGACCTTGGAAAAGCGCGCCGAGCGGTGGAACCCGGTGGCTTCCTACGTGCTCGGGGTGTTCGCCACGCGCCAGCGGGATTTCAAGCTGGCCACCCGCCGGCTGGAAAAGGCGCTGGCCTGGCACGGCGACACGTGTCTGGCGGCCGCGCTCTACGTGGACGCGGTCAAGCGGGCCGGGCGGCCGTTTCAGCTCAACAAGGCCGCATTGCGCGCCCTGCACGGCCGCAACAGCAAGTGCCCTCTGCCAGACATGTAGACGCGTGCGGGGCGAACCCTCCCAGGGTTCCCATCTCAACGCGTTGGCGAAGCCGAGCTTCGCTCGGCGCAGACAGAGCGCGGGAGGGGTTGGGAACCCTTTTAGGGTTCCCATTTCAATTGAGATTGACCTGGCCGGCTGGGCAGGCTAAATCCGCCCATTCAATGCCTTCGTACGATACATCCGACATCCGCAAGGGGCTCAAGGTCATGTTGGACGGCAATCCGTTCACCGTGGTCGAGTTCCAATTCATCAAGCCCGGCAAGGGCGCGGCCTTTACGCGCACCAAGCTCAAGAACCTGCTCACCGGCGGGGTCATCGAACGCAACCTGCGCTCGGGCGAGAAATTGGAACCGGCCAACGTCGAGACCAAGCAGATGCAGTACCTGTACAAGGAAGGCGACTCGTTCGTGTTCATGGACACCAGCACCTACGATCAAGTGCAAATCCCACACGAAACGATTGGCGACGACTCGAACTACATGCCCGAGCAGATCGTCGTCGAGGTGTTGTTCTTCAACGACCGCGCCGTGGGCGTCACCCTGCCCAACTTCATCGAGCAGAAGGTGATGAAGACCGAGCCTGGCTTCCGCGGCGATACCGCGACGGGCGTGACCAAGCCGGCCCACATCAGCACGGGGGCGACCATCAACGTGCCCCTCTTCATCAACGAAGGCGACGTCATCAAGATCGACACGCGCACGGGTCAGTATCTCGAGCGCGTGGGCCGCGCGTAGAGGGGCGTGGACGAGCGAGGGCGGCTCGTGGCGCGGCGACCGGCGCTGGAAGCGCGGGCCAGGGTCTTGCGGGCGGTTCGTGCCTATTTCGAGGGGCAGGGTTTTCTCGAAGTCGAAACCCCGGCACGGGTCTTCTCGCCCGGCCAGGAAGTGCACCTCGATGCGCTTCCGGCTGGCGGCGGCCGCTACCTCATCACCTCGCCCGAGTATCACATGAAGCGGCTGGTGGCCGGCGGCCTGCCGCGGATCGTGCAGTTCTGCCGCTGTTTTCGCGCCGAGGAAGACGGCCCGTTCCACCAGCCCGAATTCACCATGGTCGAATGGTATTGCGCGGGTGGTTCGCTGGCGAACCTCATGCGCGATTGCGAGGCCATCGTCGAAGTGGCCGCCCGTGCCGTGGGTCGCTGGCCCAGGGTCGCGGTCCCGGAGACTCGCCGTGGGCCAAGCGGCGGCGATGCCATCGCGCTCGACCTGCCGTTCGAGCGGACTACGGTTCGCGACCTGCTGCGCATCCACGCGGGTGTCGACCTGCGCGGCGACGAAAGCGAAGCCGAGATGTACAAATTGGCCAGCCGGGCCGGTTGCCGCGTCGCCCCTGACGCGGCCTGGGACGATGTCTTCTACCAGTTGTTCCTCGACCGCATCGAGACGCGCCTGGGCATCGAGCGTCCGACCTTCGTGCTCGACTGGCCGGTGCCCCTTGGTGCCTTGGCGCGGCGAAAGCCCGACGAGCCCCTCACCGTGGAACGCTTCGAGCTCTATGCTGGTGGCCTGGAATTGGCGAATGCCTTCGGCGAGCTGACCGACCCGGTCGAGCAGCGGAGGCGCTTCGAGGCGGAAACGGCTTGCCGGAAGGAACGGGGCAAGGCCGTTTACCCCGTCGATGAGAAGCTGCTCGATGCGCTGCCCCACATGCCGCCGACCTGCGGCATCGCGCTGGGATTCGACCGGTTGCTCATGCTGGTCCTGGGCGCGTCAAGTATTCGAGAGGTCATGGCCTTCGCCCATGACGAGGTGTAGAGGTAGAGCGGAATCGGGCACCCTGGCCACCGAAGACGCCTTTCCAAGGTGGAAGCACGCATCTCAGCGGAGCGATGGCTGGTGGTCGTAGACGTGGACGTCACCGTGGCCGTGGCCGAGCACAAGTCACGCCGGCCACGACCACCGCCACGACCACGACCACGATCTTAGGGAATGACGCGAAACCGCAGCTTGCCATCCTTGCTTGACCCGGGATCCCCCCTCTGCTAATCGTTTGCCCTCGTGACTCAATTTCTATATTCAGTGGCTCAGGCAGGCAGCACGTCCCAGGGGCAAGGCCCCGGGGGGGGCGGACTTACCGGGATGTTGGTCCCCATGCTGCTCATTTTCGGTGTGATGTATCTCCTCGTCATCCGACCCCAGTCCAAGCGGGCGAAGGATACGCAGAAGATGCTCTCGGAGCTCAAGAAGGGCGACGAGGTGGTGACGACGGGCGGGATCATCGGCCGTATTTCGGGCATCAAAGACACCGAAATCACCCTGCAAGTGCAAGAGGGCGTGCGCCTCCGGATTCAGCGCAGCGCCGTGACCGGGCGACTCAAGACCTCGTCGGATTCGCCCAAGACTGAGGCCAAGACCTCGTAGCCGAAACAAGGAACACCGATGGAACGATCGTGGTGGTGGAAGGCCGCGCTTTATGTCGCGGCAATTGTCCTGGCCGTGCTCTACCTGCTGCCTACCGTGGCACCGAATGAGCAGTTGCCCTCGTTTTTCCACAAGTACTTCAGCAAGCGCATCCAGCTTGGGCTCGACTTGAAAGGTGGCTTGCACCTCGTCTACGAGGTCAACATCGAGAAGGCCGTGTCGAGCAAGGTCGACCGCCTGGCCAATGAAGTGGACGATGCCCTCCGGAAGAAAGGCGCCGAGGTCACCGTCGCGCGCAGCGGTCGCGATGACATCGCCGTCACCTTCAAGGTTCCCGGTGAGATGGCGAAGCTCGACGACGAGTTGCTCAAGCCGTACCGCCGCGACCTCGACATCGTTAGTCGCGACCCGGCCACCGGCACGGTCAAGCTGAAATACGATTCGGANNACCATCATCAAGAAGGGCACCGACATCATCGTCGAGCTGCCCGGCGCCAAGGCCGAGGAATTCGAGCACATCAAGAGCATCATCGGCCGCACGGCCCAGCTCGAGTTCAAGATTGTCGACGACGGCTCGGACTACATGAAGAAGGTGGCGGCCTCGGTGCCCAAGGACAGCCCGATCACGGTCGCACCCGAGTCGTGGACCGAGAAGCACTCCGGCGCGCAACACGAGGACGTCTACCTGCGCGTGAAGGAAAAGGACCGCGACGTCCTCAACAAGTTCATCGCCGACCTTGCGGGCGATCTGGCGGTACCCAACGATCGCGAGATCAGCCTGGAGCTGATGAGCCCGCGCGAGGTCAGCGAGGGCACGCCCGACCGCTACTACCGGACCTACCTGCTCAAGAAGCGCGCCGGCGTGACGGGCGAATACCTGGCCATGGCCGACGAGAGCTGGGACGAGATGGGCACACCCGAGGTAGCCTTCACCATGAACCGCCAGGGCGCGGGCATGATGGAAAAGCTGACCGGCGAGAACGTCGGTCGCAAGATGGCGGTCATCCTCGACGAGAAGATCACCAGCGCCCCGGTCATCGAGTCCAAGATCGGCGAGCGCGGCCGCATCACCATGGGCCGCGGCGGCGATCCCTTCAAGCTCCAGCAAGAGGTGAAGGACCTGGTCGGCGTCCTCCGCTCCGGCGCGCTGCCGGCCCCGCTCAAGAAGTCCTTCGAGACCCAGGTCGGCGCAACCATGGGTCAGGACGCGATCGACAAGGCCAAGTTCTCGATGTACATCGGCGCCGCGGCGGTCATCTTGTTCATGCTCATCTACTATCGGATCTCCGGTTTCATCGCGAACCTGGCCATGACCCTCAACATGCTCTTCATGATGGCGATCCTGGCCGCCTTCGAGGCGTCGCTGACCCTGCCGGGCATCGCCGGCTTGGTGCTCACCATCGGTATGGCGGTGGACTCGAACATCATTATCTACGAGCGCATCCGCGAGGAATTACGCCTCGGCAAGTCACCGCGCACGGCCGTGGATGCGGGCTTCCAGCGCGCCTTCTGGACCGTATTCGACGCCCACGTCACCAACTTCGTGGCCGGCATCGTTCTGTATTCGTATGGTTCGGGTCCCATCCGGGGATTCGCGGTGACCTTGCTCATCGGCATCGTGACCAACCTTCTCACCTCGGTGTGGATCTCGCACTGGATGTTCGCAGTTCTGGTCAACCGCCGTGGGACGGTTCGGACCACGCTTTCGATCTAGCTGGTAGGAGTGATTCCGATGGCGGACCAACAGAAATTCTTCGAAGTCATCAAGTCGGGCACCGACATCGACTTCATCGGTACCCAGAAATACTGGATCGGGGCGTCGATCACCCTCGTCCTCGTCACCTTCCTGATGCTGCCCATCAACGCGTATGTCTTGAAGGACCGCGGCCACGTGCTCAACTGGGGCGTCGATTTCAAGGGCGGCACGGAGCTGGTGGTCGAATTCAACAAGACGGTGGATGCGGCGCAGGTGCGCGACGCCATGTCGGCCGCCGGGTTGCACAACGCCGACGTCGTGAAGTACGGCAGCGTGGCCGCGGCCCAGTCCTTCATGATCCGTCTCGGCGCCGTGTCCATCATGACCGCCGAGCAGGCGAAGAAGGTGGAAGCCAGCCTGGCCCGCGTGGGGGACGCCAGCTTACGCAAGCTCGACTCCTCGGAGGGCGGCGACAAGATCTACCTGCGTTTCGACAAGAACCTCGAGGCGAATGTCATCAAGGACGCTCTCAAGGCAGCGGGGACGGAAGCGACACAAGTGCAGTCCTTCGGTCCGCCAGAAGACCACACCTATGAGGTGACCCTCATCGGCATGGAGGGGGAGGTGCGCAAGGCCCTCGACGCCAAGCTGGGCACGGGCACGGTGAAGGCCATCCCGCAGGTGTCCTCGGTGGGCGCCAAGGCGGGCAAGCAACTTCAGGTCGATGGCGTGCGCGCGCTCCTCGGCGCGATCCTGCTCATCGTCATCTACGTGGCGTTTCGCTTCGACTTCCGCTACGGCCCGGGCACCATCGTGGCCTTGCTCCACGACGCCGTGATCACGGTGGGCGCCTTCGCGGTCACCTACAAGGAGTTCTCGCTGACCACCCTGGCGGCGATTCTCACCATCATCGGCTTCTCGATGAACGACACCATCGTCGTGTTCGACCGGATTCGCGAGAACGCGGCCAAGTACCGCGACCGCAAGTTCGACAAGGTGGTCAACCACGCCATCAACGAAACCCTGTCGCGTACCATCCTGACCAGCGCGACGGTGTTCTTCGTGACCCTGGCCATGAACATCTTCGGCACGGGTGTCATCCGCGACTTCGCCTTCGCCATGAACGTCGGCGTCATCGTCGGCACCTATTCCTCCATCTTCATCGCCAGCCCGATCCTCATCTGGCTCAACGAGAAGTACCTGGCCATGCAGAAGCGCCAGGCGGCGCGCCCCGAGCGCAACGTCCGCAAGCCCGTGCGCCGCGACGAAGAAGAGCCCGTGGAAACCTAGGCCGGCCAGCCCATGGCCGATGCTTGGCGGTTGCGACCGGCGGACGAGGACAGCGCCCGGGGACTCGCCGCTGGCCTCGGCATGCGCGGCCTGACCGCGCGCATCCTGACCGCCCGCGGCTTCTCCACCGCCGAAAGCGCCGCGCGTTTCCTGTCGCCACGGCTGGCCGACCTGCGCCCCCCCGACGGCATCGCGGATCTGGATCGCGCCATCGACCGCATCGTTGCCGCCACGACCAGGCCGGAGAAGGTGGCGGTGTTCGGCGACTACGACGTGGACGGCACCACCAGTGCCGCCATCCTCGTGTTGCTCCTGCGGGCGCTCGGTCTGGACGTGGTCGCGCGCATGGCCAAGCGGTCGTCGGGGTATGGCTTTTCCCCGGGTGACGCCACGGCCTTCGCGGAACAGGGATGTACCCTGGTCCTCACCGGTGACTGCGGCACCAGCGACCACGAAGCCCTCGTTCTCTGCCGGTCGCGCGGCGTGGACGTCATCGTCATCGACCACCACCACGTGCCCACGGGCAAGAGCCCGGCCTTCGCCCTGCTCAACCCACACCGGACGGACGACACCTTTTCCTTCAAGGGGCTCGCCTCGTGTGGGGTGGCGTTCTATCTCGCCGCGGCCGTGCGCACGCGGCTGCGCGCCGAGGGGAATGCGCAGGCCGCTGCCCTGGACCCCCGCGCGTGGCTGGACCTCGTCGCGCTGGGCACCATCGCGGATCTGGTTCCGCTCACGCACGAGAACCGTATCTTGGTCGCGGCTGGTTTGCGGGAACTGTCGTTGCTGCGGCGTCCGGGCCTGGCCGCCCTTGCCGAGAACGCGGGGATCTCGTCCGGGGCCATCGGCACCGCGGAAGTGAGCTACCGCCTCGCCCCGCGCCTCAATGCGGCCGGCCGGTTGGGGGACGCGCAACTCGCCCTCGAATTGCTGCTGGCCACCGACCGGCAGCGGGGGCAGGAGTTGGCCAACAGCCTCGACGATCTCAACCGCGAACGGCAGCGCATTCAAGAGCAAGTCTGGTCCGCGGCGGTCGCGGCCGCCGCGGCGTACGCCGATGCACCGGCGTTGGTGCTGGGCGCCGAGGGGTGGCACCAGGGGGTGGTGGGCATCGTCGCCGCCAAGCTCGTCGACAAGTACCGCAAGCCCACGGTGGTCGTCGGATTCAACGCGGGGCAGGGCAGGGGTTCGGCGCGCACGGTGGGCGGGTTCGATTTGGTCCAGGGGCTGTCGCGCTGCCGGGAGCATTTGACCGGATTCGGCGGACACCCGATGGCCGCTGGCGTGACGGTCGCAGAGGCCGACCTGGCGGGCTTTCGCGCGGCCTTCGTGGCCGCCGCCGCGGAACACTTCGCATCCGGCGCGGCCGAAGGTCCCGTCGAGGTCGACGCCGTGGCCAGCCTGGCGGATCTCGACATGACCCAGGCCGAGGAACTGGCGCGCCTGGCGCCTTTCGGCACGGACAACAGTGAGCCGCTTTTCGCGGTGCCGGGGGTGACGGTGCGGAGCACGCGGGTCGTGGGCGCCTCGCACCTGCAGCTCACGCTGGTGCACGGGGCCGCGGTCAGCGATGCCATCGCCTTCGGCATGGGGGACAAGGATCCTGGGCCGGGAGCGCGGCTCGATGTCATCGGCTCGGCGGAGGTGGACGAATTCCGCGGCAAGCGCAAGATTCGCTTGCGCTTGCGCCAATTCACCAGGAGCCTCTCCGAGGCATGAGCCCCGACCAGGAACGCGAACCGGCAGCGAAGGACGAAATTCCTCGACAGGGTTTCTGGGCCGCCCTGCCGAGACGCAGCTTGTCCCGCGTACTCATCTTGCTGGCCATGCTGGTGGGGATCATCTACCTGCGGCAGCGAACCGCATCGATCGCGGGTTGCATGTCCGACGCCTTCCTCGCGCCGGCGCCCCACCCGCCAGGCGTGCGGGTCAAGGCCCCTGTCGTGCTGCCACCCAGTCCCGCCGGGACATCGCCTTGATGAACACGGTCGGCACGCCCGTGGCGTGGGCAGTCTTCGCGCTCGTGGTGGTCGCCGCGCTGGCCGTCGACCTCGGCCTGTTCAACCGGCGCGCGATCGAGTTGGGTATGCGCGAGGCAGGGCGGTGGGTGGCGGTCTGGATCACCCTGGCGGCCGCGTTCAACGTGTACGTCATCCACCGCTTCGGCGTGGACAAGGGCCTCGAATTCACCCAGGGCTATCTCCTCGAGATGTCGCTCTCGACCGACAACCTCTTCGTCTTCCTGCTCATTTTCTCGTACTTCCGCGTTCCGCGCGCCTACCAGCACCGCATCCTCTTCTGGGGCATCGTGGGCACGGTGCTGACCCGGGGCACCTTTATCGCCGTCGGCGCCGCTGTCATCGAACACTTTCACTTCATCCTGTACTTCTTGGGGGCCTTCCTCATCTACGCCGCGGTCAAGATCGTCATCCACAAGGACAAGGACATCGATCCGTCGCGCAATCCGGTTCTGCGGCTCTTCCGCCGGCTCTTCCGCGTGGCCGACGACGAAACCGGGCCGCGCTTCACGGTGCGCCGGGAGGGCAAGCTGTGGGCCACGCCCTTGCTCGCCGTGCTCATCGTCATCGAAGCGGTGGATGTCACCTTTGCCGTCGATTCCATTCCCGCCATCTTCGGCGTGACCACCGACGTCTTCATCGTGCTCACCTCCAACGTCTTCGCCGTGCTGGGACTGCGCGCCCTCTACTTCGTCGTTTCCGGACTGGCGCAGAAGCTGGCCTACCTCAGCTACGGCATCGCGACGGTGCTGGCCTTCATTGGCGCCAAGATCGTGCTCGGCCCCTGGGTAGCCATCCCGGTCGGTCTCTCGCTCGCCATCGTGCTGGGGATTCTGCTCGTGGCGGCGGGAGCGTCGCTGCTAGCCCGCATTTCCCGAAATCGCGACTCCAGTTGACGGTCGTGCGGGCTAGCCATCGCGTAGGCGTAGCCGAGCTTCGCTCGGCGGAGCCACAGCGCGGGAGGGTTTGGGAACCCTCCCAGGGTTCCCACGACAATTATCCCTCAGCGACTCAAGAAGTAGATCAGCAAGCCGATGACCAGCACGACGGCGCCGATCACGATGGCCACGCGCTTGGCCTCGTAGCGATTGGCGCGCGTGTCCATCGCCTTGAGCGCCTCGTCGATGTGCTGGCGGAGTTCGTCGGTGGTCGTGTGCCGATCGTCGCGCGATTTCGCGCACATCTTTTGCACCAGCTCGTCGACCACCTCGGGAATCCCGGCCTCCGGCTTGAGCGAGGAGGGCGGGGGCGGCGGCTCCTGCAGGTGAAACTGGATGATCTCGGTGGTGCTCTTCGACTTCTTGAAGGGCAGCTCGCCGGTCAGCATCTCGTAGGCCACCATGCCCAGAGCGTA
>PNBO01000200.1:0-13664 GCA_003136095.1 Myxococcales bacterium | reverse complement strand
CCGTCGCGCTCCTCGACCATGATGTTCTCGGGCTTCATGTCGCGGTGGACGATGCCCTTGGCGTGGGCCTCGCCCAGCGCATCGGCGACCTGGTCGAGGATGCGCAGGCAACGCTCAATCGGCACCATGCCGGAGGCGCGCTGGATGTCCTGCAGGCTCTGTCCGCGTACCAACTCCATGGCCAGGTAGAGCACGCCGTCCTCGGTCTGATCGAAGTCGTAGATGACGACGGTGTGGGGGTTGCGCAGCTTGGAACAGGACTCGGCTTCGCGGCGAAACCGCGCCACCACCGTGGGGTCCGACAGACTTTGAGGGTGCAGAACCTTGAGCGCGACCGCGCGGCCAGTCGCCACTTGCATGCCCTCGAACACGGCACCGAAGCCGCCCTCGCCGATCTTGCGCTTGACCAGGTAGCGGTTATTGAGCGTCCGTCCGACCAGGCGGTCGAGGGAAGCCGGGACCGGTTCCCGCCCCAGCGCCGAGGCGATGGGCGCCGAAATGGATGCGGAGCGGGCGAGGGGCATGTGGATGGGAACGCCCTGCGCGGGGCTGGCGTGGGGAACGGCCTTGGGCATGCCCGAAACCCGGTCGAGCAACTGATCGAAATGGCGAGCCTCGGCCACCGGAGCCGCCGGCTTGGGCGGCGCGGGCAAGGCGGTGCCGCACACGCCGCAGAAGTGCGCCTCCGCATCGGCGGGGGACTTGCACTGGGCACAGATCCGATTGGTGGCCATAGCTAGCGCGGGGGCGCGGGGGGCAGGGTGTCAGGGGATGCGGGAAGCGACTCCACCGTCGGCGCGCCGATTCCCTTGACCGCCTGGCGCGGAGACGGAGTGACCGGCAGGTCCGGCAGCTTCGTTTGCTGGAACGCCAGAAACAGGGCTCCGCCGAGCGCGGCGAGCAAGGTAACGAGGACGAAGGTCAAGAAGGGCCGCGAGCCCGTCTCCTCCGTCGTGGGGATCTCGTGGCTCACCGAGGGCGTCGAAGCCGTCGTGCTGACCAGGTTCGTCGGCATGGCGCCAGGACTGCTGGCGTCGACGGGGATGGGAAACTCCTCGGTGGTCTTCTCGCCGGTTGGCCGCGGCGTCAGTTTGACCGGTTCGGGATCGTCCGGATCCACGCCCGGGTCGAACGCGGCAAAACCCAGCACCGGGTTGGGTTCGGGCTCGGGCAGCCCATCGCCGTCGAAGCGGGCCACCACGACGCTGATGTTGTCCGGCCCCTCATGTTCATTGGCCTTGGTGACGAGGGCTTCGCAGGCCTTCTTGAGATCGGTTTCGGCGAGCAGAATGGCCTTCATCTCCTCGTCGGTGACTGGGCCGTGCAGTCCGTCCGAGGACACCAAGATCACGTCGCCGCGACACAGGTCGACTTGGGAGAGCACGACGTCGACCTTGTCCTGCACGCCCAGGGCCTGGAGGATGATATTGGCGTGCTCGAAGCTCTTGGCCTCCTCGGCAGTCATGGCGCCGGCCTCGATGAGCTGGTAGGCGAGGGACTGGTCCTTGGTGAGCTGGGCCAGTTGCCCGGAACGCAGGATGTAGCAGCGCGAGTCGCCGATCTGTCCGATGAGGAGCTTGCGGTCCACCAGACACGCGGCGGTGCAGGTCGTCCCCATGCCGCGCTCGTTCTGGTTGAGGCGCGATTGGGCGTTGATCTTCTCGTTCGCGTTCTCGATGGCCCGGCGCAACCGCCGGGCATAGCGCTGCCGCGTGGTTGGGTCGCCGGCCTCCATGTCGATCGAGATGGAGTCGACCGCCATGGTGGAGGCCACCTCGCCCGCCGCGGCGCCGCCCATGCCGTCGCAGACCAGGAAGAGCACCCCCTTGGGACCAACCTTCCACTCCAAGACCTCCTCGGGCGAGGAGGTTCGCAACCCTGTTTCCGCGTTGGCAAGCAGAAAGTTGTCCTCGTTGTGCTCGCGGATCTGGCCTACATCGGTCTTGCCGAACGTCGTGATCTTGATGTCCGAAGAGCTTTCCATCCCGCTAGCCGTAACTCGCCGTGCTGTGAGAGGGTGATGACAACAGCTTCGCCCTAACCTGGCTCGAAGCGCAAGAGCTCATCGCCAAGCCGAATCATTTGCCCGGGTTCGAGAACGTGTTGGCCTTGCAAGCGCACGTAGGTTCCGTTCGAGCTTCCCTGGTCGGAGATGAGGGCGCGGTTCCCGCGAAACTGCAGTAAGGCATGCCGGCGGGACATGAACTCGTCGTCCGAGAAGACGATGTCGCCTTGCTCGCGCCCGAGGATCAGATCGCCGCGCGTCAGATGGTAGATGTCGCGACTAGTGCCCGCGGCGGTGAGCTGCCGCAGGCGACCCCAGGGCGACTTGAGCGGCGTGCCGAAGAGAATCATGCCGTGCTCGACCGCGGGACGCAGGGTCTTCTCCGCGTCGGGAACCGCCTCGAAACGCAGCACCTGTTTGCCCACGAGGATGTAGCTGCCGTCCTGTAACTCGACCGGGGCGGTGATGCGAATGTAGACGCCGTTGCGTCCCTCCAGCGGGGTGATGACGAACTGGCCGGCGCGGGACAAGATGCGCGCGTGCCGCTCGGCGAGGTGCTTGTCGTCGAAGCGAAGATCTCCTTCGGTGCGGCCGATGTCGATCTGTTCGCCCACCAGGGCGTAGGATTCGCCATCCGAGCCGTCCCGCCGGACCGCGACCAGGCGCGGCCCGCCGGAGCGCGCGGCCGCGGCGAGGGAGGGCCGGGCGGCCACGGCGGCGGCCAGGGCCGCCGAGGCGTCGGCGCTCATGGGCGTGGTGTGCCCAAGGCGCCGCCCGCAGGCAAAACAGAAGTTGGTGTCGACCGGGTTACGGTTGCCGCACCCGGAGCAGATGAGCGCCGAGCCGGCGGCCGCAGCGCTGGTGACGGCCGCACCGCAGCGATGGCAGAAGGCAGCGCCATCCGCGACTACGCCGCCGCACTGGAAACAGGTCAACATCGGAATTCAGGCAGAAAGGCTATCCCATCCCGAGCCCGCGGGGGAGGAGAAGCGGAAAGATTAGACGTGGACCCGAGAAGCATTGCAAGGCGGCCCGTCCTCTACTAAAAGTCTGGCGGCAACATCACCGTAGATCTGGGGCCAGTCGCCCGGCCATTCACAGTGTCTTTCTTCTTACCAGCGATTCCGGAAAGCGTCAATTTCCCTCGGCGGAGAACGCCAGTGCGGGAAGACGGGCGTGGGCGTCGAGGCAGCCAGGCGCGCGCCGCGCTGCTTGCGCTGGTGGTTGGTGGGGCCGCGGCGTGCGGTCCGGTGGTCGGGAATGCCCCCTTCTCCGCCCGCCCGGACACCTTGCAGCCGGGCGATCTGCTCGGTCCCTTCGACGGCATCGTCATCGACGCCGAGACCGAACGGCCCATCGCCGCCGCGACGGTGGTTGGCGCGTGGGCCTTTGAGCGCGGCATCGGCCTGCGGGGACCAGCCGGTTTCCGCGAGTTCGCCCTGGAGACGAGCGCGGACGGTCGCTACCAGATTCCCCGTCCCGAGGACGTGCCGACTGGCGGGTCGATGCGCCTGCGACGATTCACCCTGATCGTCTACCGGCGGGGCTATGTCGCCTACCGCAGCGATTTCAAGTTCGGCAGCGGTGAGCAGCGCCACGACTTCAGTCAGCGGGGCAACAAGGTTCGCCTGGACAAGTGGTTGCCCTCGCTGGAGCACCGGCGGCATCTCGCGTTCCTCGGTGGCGGACAGGCTATCAGCAAGGCCGCCGGGTGGGAGGCCCAACCGGCCAGTCTGGAGCAGGAGGGCAAGGCGCTTCCCCAGGCCGCGGAAACGCCGGCGGAGGGCATGGTCGCCCTCGCCAAGCGGATGCTCGACGTTTCGCCGTTGCTTTCCGCCGAGGAGGTGCGCGGGGTGACCGGCTTTGCCGGGGAATTCGAGATCGGGCGGTTGACGGATCGGGTGCGGAGCGACGTGTACGACAGCCGGCACTTCAAGGCCAAGGGCAAGAGCGAAGCTTTCGACGTGGGGGTGCGGGTATGGTCGATCGGCGCCCTGGCGGCGGAGGCGCAGTTCGGCAAACTCAAGGACGAACTGCCGGCCGCGGTGGCCACCGAGGAGATCGGCGACCGATCCTTGCGCGCGCGCGGCGGGGACGTATTGGGGCTGGCCTTCCTCCTGCGGGAAAGGGGACTGGTCGTTCAGATCAGCTGTGGCACCTCGCAGTGTACGGACGCGGGCATGCTCCTGCGCCTGGCCAAGCTGGTCGAAAGCCACGTCGGTGAGCTGGGGGCGGTCCAGGAAGCGAAGGTCCCGGCGAAAGCCGGGGCGGGAGGCCCACCATGAAGACGCGCGCTGGACGCGCGGCGGGCGTCCTAGCGCTCGGGCTGGTCCTGGCGGCCACCCGGCCGGCATTGGCGTGGGATCCCGCCACCACGCACAGTGGGCTCACCGAACGTGCGCTGGCGGCCTCGAGGTTCCACGCCACCCTCGTCGAGCGACTCGGCCGCCCGCTCGGTGGCTTCGAACCCCTGCGGCTCGACGTGAGCCTGCTGGATCCGGACACCGCCCGGAGCCTCAAGGCCCGCCTGGATCGATTCGACCCCGCGGGTGGCCATCGTCCCAGCGCAGACGGTGTCGCCCTGGCATCCGCGTGGGTGCGGGCTGGCGCCGTTTTGGAGAAGACGCCGCCCGAGCGCGGCCGCCACCACTTCTTCGAGCCAGGCCAGCGCGCGGGGCTCGACGACGGGCCGGGGTTGTCGGGCACCTTGCACGCGGCCCGTCTCACCCTCGACGACGGGGCGACCGTGCGCGACAGCGCGACCGGCCTGGCCTTCGCGCTGAAAGGGTTGCCCGCTCTCGCTTGGCTGTGGTCACCGCAGAACGATCTCGGGGTGCCGGCCTTCCTCGACCATTGGGCGCGCGCGGTCAGCGCGCCGGGAGCCGTGGAACGCGAGACCGCGCTCGTGCGCGCCCTGCTCGCGCTCGGCGGCACCCTTGCCGTGCTGGAGGACATGGGCCAGCCGGCCTTCGTGCGCAATGACTTCCGCGGCGAGTTCCTCGCGCACGACGCGGGTTCGCCCTTCGAGCGCTTCGTGGCGGATCGCTTCGGCGCCGTGGCCTTGCCTGCCCCCGTGGACCCGGTCGTGCGTCCTGACGTGGACAGCTTCTTCGTGGCCAAGGACGGCAAGGGACTGGCGCAACGGACCCAGGCGCGGTTCTTTTCCGCGGGGACCCTGCCGCCAGATGTTCGCTTCGATGCCAGCGAGAAGACCGCGGATCTCTTGCGCCTGGTCAACCAGACGCTGCCTTTCGCCGCTCCCGCCGTCACGAGGTTGGAGCTTGGACAAACTGGCCGAACTCGCTATGTCCAGCAGGACGGAGTCCGCGTGCTCGCGTACCAGCGGAACGCGAACAAGATCCACTTCTTTCTCGACGAGAAGGTCTACGCCGACTACGCGCGTCGCTGGCTGCCGGAGGTGGAGGGCTATGCCGCGGGCCTGGTCGACCACCTGCTGCGTGTGACGCTCGCTCTCTCGATCGCCGATCACCACGTTTCGGTCACCGTCAGCGGACTGACCGGTCAGCTTGAAACGGGTGCGAGCCTGCACGTTCTCGCGGAGGACGGCGCGGGCGTGCGCAAGGAAATCGCGCAGGCACCAGTCCAGCCGGACGTGGCCCTGACCTTCGCGGTCCCGCCGGGGACGCGAACCATCGCGGCCTACGCCCGCGGGCGCGACGCGGGCGGCGACTTCGTCGCGGCCGGCGAAACCACCGCGCCTTGACCGGGCGGCAGACCTTGGCCTGCTGCCTCCAGCCTACGGCCTATTCAGGATCTCGGGCGGAACCGCGTTGCCCGCCTGGGATAGCTTGGTCGCCAGCGTCGAGTGTGCGCCGGTAACGGTGAACGAGCCGGCGCCATCCTCGCCGGGAATCCAGGTCAAAAGGGCGTGGGCCGAAACCTGTCCGTCCAGGCTCGCCTTGGGTTCGGCGATCTCGACGACCTTGAGCGAGCCGTCGGGGAGCACCGACGCATGCACGATGACGTCGACGCTGGAGGCGACGAGGTCGGCGCCGGCCGCGAGGGAAGCCCCGTGTGCGCCGGTCAGACCCTGGAGGCGGTGCAGGGCCTCGTTGGTCGAGCGTGCGACGACCGACAGAATGACGCCGCTCAGCCCCAGATTGCATTCACCCAGCAGCTCTCCGGAAAGGGTGGGGTGGCCGGCGTCGACCACGAGGTACTCGGGCTGCATGGCGATGGCGGCGGCAACCAAATCGGTCGCGAGCCCCTCGGGCTGGAACTTGAGCCACGAGGTGGCGCTGGCGGGTGGTGTGATGGAGCCGGAGACCAGCGCTACCCTGGCCACCCGGTCGACGGACCACAGGATGGCGCGCAGCAGGCTGTCGCACGCCGCGCGGTCGCCGGAAACCAGAATGTTCTGGCGGCTCGCCACGCAAGCTTCGAGCACCTGGCGCATCTCCGCGGAGATGACCTGTTCGTCGACCAGATCCTCGATGGTCTTGCCAATGGCGACCGGCCGCCGGATGGCCACGCACAGCCGATCGGCGATGGGTGGGAAGATGGCCGCGATGTGCGTGCCGTCGGGCAGGGTGGTGTTGATGGCCGCGGCTTCCGGCGTGGGCTTGGGTGAACCCTTGAGCGCGAGCTTGCGAATGGCGGCACCCAGGCCAGCGAGATCCGATGCCGGCACCGACGCTGATTCGCGGCGGCCCTGGCGCTGAACCTCGGCCTGATTGCCGCCCATGAAGAACGCCGCAGTCACGCCCTCGCCATCGAGAAGATGGGCGAGCCACTCTGGAATATCGCGGTCGGTGAGGCGGGCCGAGGCCTTGGCCGAGGCCTTGGGCCTGGACGTCTCGCGCGCCTTGTGTGCATCGGGAGCGCGGCCCGGGGCGTGGGACTTCGGCTGGGCCGGGCGTGACGAGAAGATGTCATCCTCGTCATCATCGGACGGCAGGCCAGCCGAGAGCGGGGCGTCGTCGTCGCTGGCGGAATCCGGGGGTTCGGGGGGCGCCGAGTCGTCCAGGGAGATGTCCGAGCCGACGGGCTCGCGGGCTGGCGGGGGAGTCGTGCGGGCGCTGTCGGCGCCATCGGGGGTTTCCAGCTCGGGCATGCGTTCCGCGGGTTGCACCGCGGGCTTGAGCGGCGGCACCATGAAGTGCGGATGAGGGGTGCCGAGCCCTTCATCGTCCTCATCGTCTAGGTTGATGTCCGAAGGGCCCGAGGGTGGCACGGGCGGCAGTCCATCGGACACCCCTGGAATCCCCTTGTTGTCATGCCGGCCCGGGAGGGGCGGCGGGGGTGGCGGCAGCGGCTGGCGGCCGGAGAGCGGGGGAACCTTGGGCGCGGAGCCGGGGCTGGCGTCCATGGAGGTGGAGCGGTGGGATGGCGGCGGGGGCGGGGGGCGGCGCGGAATCGCCGAGCTGAGCGAGCCGGCCTCGGGATGCGCCGGGGCGGCGGCGATCCGCGCGGCATCGAGAGCGGCAATCCGCATGATGAAGTCGCCGACGAAAACCTTGTCGCCGGTGGAAAGCGCCGTGGGCTCGGCGATCTTGCGGCCGTTGACGTAGGTGCCATTGGTGCTGCGCAAATCCTCGACGACAATTTCGCCGTCGCGGGCCAGAAGCCGGCAGTGGTGTTTTGAGACGTTGCCCTTGGGCAGGATGATATCGTTGCCACGCACGCGGCCAACGGTCACCTCGGCTTTGTCGAAACTAAGTTCGTTGGTGCTTCCACCCTTCTCAGTCAGCGTCAGGTTCACCATGCCCGAACGCTATGCAAAAACCGCTGCCTTGTCCACTTGCTCGTCGAGGAAATGTCGGGGCGCGTAGCCTGCGCAGGAAAGAAATGGCCGAGATGCGCTTTTCCTTGCGTGCCTTCCGTGGTGGAATGGCTGCCAATCGAAGACCCACGACTGCCCGGCAGGATAGATCTGGAAGGAGACCTTCATGCTGAATATGCGATCCATCGCGCTCGTGATTTTTGTGCTGGCGACGCCGGCCATGGCGGCCGCCGCGGGCTCCGCGACAAGTCCAAAGTATTACTTTAAGATTTCCAACATACAGTCCCAAGATAACAAGATTATTCCCCTGGCGAAGGAGCTCCTGGAAAAGGAGGTCGCAAGCCGCCCCGAGTTCACCATGGACCTCGGGGATGCCAAGAGCGAAGAGGCGCAGATCGCAGAGTTGCAGAAGCAGGGCATGAAGGGCTTCCAGGTGTCGCTGCGGATCACGAGCCTCAAAAAGGAGATCAAGCCACCGGCGCCGGGCAAGCGCGACCAGCAGATGTCCATCGATGTGAAGCTGGCGGTCTTCGGCCACACCATCCCGGGCAACAAATTGCTCTTCACGGGCGATGGGGATTCCTCCTTGATGGGCGAGTTCTCGGAGCGTCTCAAGGACAAGGAAGAGGAGCGGTTCATGCGCACGGCGCTGTCCGGCGCGATCAAGCAAGCGGTCAGCACCGCAGTCGCCAAGTTGACCACCGCTACACTGGAGGACAAAGGGTCCGCCAAGAGCAAGAAGGGCAAGAAGAAGCACGAGTGACTCCCGCCAGAAATATAGGCAGTAGCGAGGCCACCAAGCCGTGTTGCCCGCGAGGCGCGACGAGGGCGCATAGCCGTAGCCATGGTACCGAGGAACAACGAAGCGGGCGGCGCTACCGCGCGGGCGTGGACGAGCTTCGCTCGGCCTCGCCCTTCGCGGGAGGTTTGGAACCCTCCCAGGGTTCCAAGAGGATCGGCGGCCGAATACGCCCGGATTTCTCAAGGGAGGAACTAGTGCCACATGGAGACACTCGCCTCGGGCTGCTAGGGTAGTCATGATGTGGTCCACCTGGGTCCGCCTTCTCACGCTGCTTCTGTTGGTCGCGGCGGGCGGCTGCCGCAAGAGCGCGCCGCCCTCGCCACCGCCGTCGCAGAAAGTCGAGCCGCCCAAGCTGGTGGTGAGCAAGGATAGTCCGCTTCTCTATACCTACGTCGAGGCCAAGGGGGCCTTCGCCACCACGGACAAGGCCGAGGACGTTCCGCAGAATGCGCGCCGGCTGGTGCGTGTCGTCGATCCAGCGAAGGCGGCGAACGATCGCCAGGATCCAACCAAGGTGTATGCCGTCGACCTGAGCGAATTGCTCGCATCGGGCAAGGCCGAGGCACGGCCGCTGTCGCGCGAGGCGTTCGAAACCGGCGCCTTGGCGCAGCTGCCTCCTGGCGAATCGAGCCCGATGGCGGGGCCGCACGGACCGCCCCTGCCCGAGGACCTACCCGCTGGGATCGACGCCGGCGCGTTGGGGCCGCTGGGCCCACCCGTCGTGATCGTATACGGCACGCCCTGGTGTGGCGCCTGCAAGGCCGCCAAGAAATACCTGGCGGGCAAACACATCCCCTACGCCTACAAGGACATCGAGAGCGACCCGGCCGCCGCGCGCGAGCTCCAAGCCAAGGCCGCGAGGATGGGCGTTCCCACGGACCGTGTGCCCATCCTCGACGTACGGGGGCGTCTGCTCCTGGGCTTCGACCGCGCGCGCCTCGACGCCATGCTCGGCGACGCGACCTAATAATGGGAACCCTGAAAGGGTTCCCAACCCCTCCCGCGCTCTGGCTGCGGCAGGCAAAGCCCGCCTCCGCCTACGCGATATTCGGATTTTTCACCACAGAGGACACAGGGGTCACAGAGGCCGGAGGGGAAGAGGTTTCCGGATCCGAACCCTTCGGTTCTCTTCTGACTCTGTGCTCTCTGCGCTCTCTGTGGTGAAATCCTTCGGTGAAATCCTTCCAAGGGAAGTACTTGCGGGATGACCGTCAACGTGGCTAGCTTCGCCTGCCATGGAAATCGGCCCTCTTCGCGAACGCGCCAGCAAGCTGTCTTCCCGCCTGGAAATCCTCCGGGGGCATCTTTGACATCGCCGGCAAGAAATCCCGCATAGGCGAGCTCGAAGTGGAGGCCAGCCAACCAGAATTCTGGCTCGTGAATGACAAGGCCCAGGCGACCTTGCGCGAGCAGGCACGGCTCAAGGCCGTGGTCGACGCCTACGAGGCGCAGGCCAAGGCGATCGAGGATGCGCGCGTGCTCATCGATCTGGCCGACGAGGCCAAGGACGAGCCCACGGCGGCCGAGGCTGCCGCCACGCTGTCCGCCGCCGAGGACGCGGTCGGGAAGATGGAATTCGCGCGCATGCTGTCGGGCCCCTACGACCAGCAGGGCGCCCTGCTTTCCATTAACGCCGGCGCGGGCGGCACGGAATCGCAGGACTGGGCCGAGATGCTCCAGCGGATGTACATGCGCTGGTGCGCACGGCGCGGCTACAAATGCGAGATCCTCGACCTGCAGCCGGGCGACGAGGCCGGCATCAAGAGTGTAACCTTGGGCATCACCGGCGAATGGGCCTACGGCTACCTGCGGGCCGAGAACGGCGTGCACCGCCTGGTGCGGATCTCGCCGTTCGACTCGCAGGCGCGCCGGCATACCTCCTTCGCCAGCGTGTTCATCTACCCGGACATCGACGAGACCATCAAGCTCGAAATCGACGAGAAGGACTTGCGCATCGACGTCATGCGCTCGGGCGGCGCTGGCGGCCAGCACGTCAACAAGACCGAGTCCGCCGTGCGCATCACCCACATCCCGACCGGCATCGCCGTGCACTGCCAGCAGGAGCGTTCGCAGCACAAGAACCGCTCGACCGCCATGCGTATCCTGCGTTCCAAGCTGCTCGAGGTCGAGGAGAAGAAGCAGGAAGAAAAGATGGGTGGTCTGCACGCGCAGAAGAAGGCAATCGAATGGGGCAACCAGATTCGTTCGTACGTTCTCGCGCCCTACCGGTTGGTTTCCGACCACCGCACGGGCCTCAAGGTCGGCAACGTGGACGCGGTGCTGGACGGGGACCTGGACCAGTTCATGGTGGCCATGCTGCTGGTTTTGGCTGGCGATCCGTCAGCTACCCCACAGTCCTCCGGCGCCGAACTCGAGGATGGGGATGCGTGATTCCCTGTGGACAGACGTGAAAAGTCCGTTTGTTTTCGATAGGGTTCACCCATGTCCCCTGTGGACAGAAAGTGGATTCGCGTGCGAGACGGCGGGCTTTGCCCGACGTCACGCAGCGCGGGAGTTCGAAAGAACCATCCCAGGGTTCTTTCTTGGATTCGCGTGCGAGACGGCGGGCTTTGCCCGACGTCACGCAGCGCGGGAGTTCGAAAGAACCATCCCAGGGTTCTTTCTTGGAAGGACCAAGGAGTAGATGTCCGATGAACGTGAACTGATCGCCGAACGCGAGCGCAAGGCGGACGAGCTGCGCCAGGCCGGCCAGAACCCCTACGCCAACGGGTTTTCGCCCCAGCACACGGCCGCCGACGTGCACGCCTGGTTCGCGGCGGGCCATGTCCCCGCCGCCAATCCGCTCAGCGACGAACCCCGGGCCGCGCGCTTTTCGGTCGCGGGCCGCATCGTGGCCCTGCGCAGCTTCGGCAAGGCCGCATTCGCCAAGGTGCGCGACCGCTCCGGCGAGATCCAGGTGTGGGTCAAGCAGGACGTGGTCGGGGACAAGACCTTCGCGCTGTGGCGGACCATGGAGCGCGGCGACTTCATCGGCGCCTGCGGTCCCGCGGTGGTGACCAAGACCGGCGAGCAGACGATCATCGCGGAGCAGTTGCAGGTGCTGACCAAGGCAATTCGCCCGTTGCCCGAGAAGTGGCACGGCCTGCAAGACATGGAGATCCGCTACCGCCAGCGCTACGTCGACCTGATCGCCAATCCCGAGGTGCTTGAGGTCTTCCGCAAGCGCACGGCCATCGTCAAGCACCTGCGCCGGTTTCTCGACGCCCGCGACTTCCTCGAGGTCGAAACGCCCGCCATGCACACCGTGCTGGGCGGGGCCGCGGCGCGCCCGTTCCGCACCCACCACAACGCGCTCGACATGGACCTCAACATGCGGATCGCGCCCGAGCTGCACTTGAAGCGCCTGGTGGTGGGCGGCTTCGACAGGGTGTACGAGATCGGTCGCAGCTTTCGCAACGAGGGGCTGTCGCGCCAGCACAACCCCGAATTCACCATGCTGGAGTTCTACCAGGCCTACGCAACCTACGAAGACCTGATGGCGCTCACGCAAGAGCTGTTCGCCGAGCTGGCGCGCGAGATCTGCGGCGGCACGGTCATCCGCTACGGCGAGACCCAGGTCGACCTCGGCGCCTTCGAACGCATTCCCTTGAAGGACGCCATCGTGATGGCGGTGGCGATGGGGACGCTGCCCGCGGGCCTGGAGCGCGCCATGCTCGACGACGAGGCGGCTCTGCTCGCCTGGATCTCGGCCTCGGGCCTGCTCGCGCGCCAGGACGAGCTGGCGGCGGTGTTGGGCAAGTGCGAGTCACACGGCCACCGCGTCGGCGCGCTCTTCGACTACGGCGGCGAGCTCGCCCTGCCACCCGAGAAGCCGGTCTTCGTGGTCGACTATCCGGCCGAGACTTCGCCACTTTCTCGCCGCAACGACCGGAACCCGGGAATCGTCGACCGCTTCGAGCTGTTCATTGTCGGACGCGAGCACGCCAACGCCTTCTCCGAGCTGAACGATCCCGCGGACCAGCGGGCGCGGTTTCAGCGCCAGGTCGAGGCCAAGGCCAAGGGCGCCGAGGAAACCATGGACTACGACGAGGACTACTGCCGGGCCCTGGAATACGGCATGCCGCCCGCGGCAGGGGAGGGCATCGGCGTCGATCGCCTGGTCATGCTGCTCACCGACCAGCCCTCCATCCGCGACGTCATCCTGTTCCCCCTCATGAGGCCTGAGTGAGCAGCTGCCCACGATCGAGGCCGACGCCATGACGACCCGCGGGTTCGAGTGGTTCGTGGCCTGGCGCCATCTGCGCGATCCCGAGCGCCGCTCCCGGCACGCCATTGCCCTCAAGGTCGGGCTGGCAATCATCGTGCTGGCCGCGGGCCTCCTCATCTACCTCAAGGTTCACGGCACGCCAATGCGCGACGTCAACGGATTCTTCACCGCGCGGCCGGATCCCATCTACGAGTGGCTGCGCATCGGCGCGGTCATCGGGCTCATCGTGGGGTTCGTCGTCACCTTCCTGGGCTCGCTGCTCGCCAGCTTCACCGTGTTCACGGCCTTCTCGGTTTTCGGGGTGTTTCTGGGAACCGCCGCACCCATCCTGGCGCTCTCCGTGATGTCCGGGTTCGAGGCCGATCTCAAGGGCAAGATCCGCGGCGCCAAAGCCGACGTCGTGGTCACGATTCCCCCGGACGATGAGCGGCCTTTTCTCGACTGGCGGCAGGCGAGGCAGGCCATCTTGCGCGTGTCCGGGGTTTCGGCGGCCACGCCGTACTTGGAGGCGGAGGTCATGGTGCGCTCGGGGGCCTCGCCGGCGGGCATCTTCCTGCGTGGCATCGATCCCGCCACGGCTGCCTCGGTGCTCGATCTCGGGAAGACGGCGCGTGAGTGCAGCATCGAGGATCTCGCCCATCCCGAGCGCGTGGATCTCGACCCGCTTTCCCCGGAGGACAGCAAGGGCGCGCCCACCATTATCTTGGGCGAGGAGCTGTACGCGCGCACCCTGCGCGTCTTTCCCGGCAGCCTGGTCGACGTGGTGTGCCCCCTGTGCAAGATGGGGCCGTCGGGACCCATGCCCGGCCTCAAGCAGTTCCGCGTCGCCGGGCACTTCTACAGCGGCATGTACGAGTTCGACTCCAAGCTCGCCTACGTGGCGCTG
>PNBO01000095.1 GCA_003136095.1 Myxococcales bacterium | reverse complement strand
TAGAAGGAACGGGGAAGGGGAGGGAAAGCGGCCAAGGTCGTCGCCAATGGTACCGCTTCCTCGCGCGTCGGCTACACTGTGGTTGGCGTTTCCATACTCAACGTGGAGGGAAAGGGGGGCGACGTGGAAGCGGTGCAGGTTGCTGACCAGGGCGTGCTCCAGCTCGCGTTCCGAGTGCTCGTCGGCCAGATCCAGGAGGTCGAAGCTGTAGTGATCCTTGACGGCCAGGATGGCTTGGGCGGGGAGCGCGGGCGACAGGGTCTGATCGAAGCTGGTCTGGTTCAGCAGGTACTTCTCGTAGCTTCTATGATCCACCTGGTGCTGGAGCACGGCGCGCGTCCAACCGAAGCGGACGGTGGCGCGCAGGTAGAGCTCGCGCTCCAGGTCATCCCTGCAACGGGCGAGAATCACGAGGTTCTTCGCCCAGCTTATTTCTCTCACCAGCGGCGAGAGTTTTGGCTTGCCCAGGTAGGCGGCAGTCGCGGCGGCGCCTCATGCGCGATACAATCGATCGCGAGGAGCACACCATGGCCACCAACGATCCCAACGCCACGACCAACCGTCAAAAAGTGATCGGATTCATTCCCTACAAGACCATGGTCATGGACCTGGAATCCATCCTCGCCAACCTGACGCGCGTCTACGTCAACCGCAACGACGTCGAGATGGTGGAGATCGTCACCCTGTCCGAGGCCGAGCTGTTCCCCATCGGCAGCTTCGATCCCGGGGCGGAGCGATACGAGTATGTCCTCAAGCTCGCGGTGCCGGCGAAATTCCACACCCATCTGCGCGACAACATCAACGCGATTCAGCCCCAGCTTCAGAAAGACATCGCCACGGTCACCGCCGCCTACCAGCATGAGTTCATCTCCAATGTCTACGTCGTCATCAAAATCGACCAGGACGCGACCTGGCGGGACGGTGCCATGGAATGGGTGGCCACGCAGCCCGACGCCGGCAAGAAGAAGGATCGTCGGTTGTTCCTGTGTCACGCCGAGGCGGACGGCGACACCGTCGTCAAGGATATGAAGACCGTCTTCGCACGGCACGGCGTCTCGGTCGGCACCCGCGCGCTGAGGTCGGTGCGGCCCAAGGACATCCATCACATCCTCGGCGATTTCGAGAAGACCGGCGATTTCGGCATTCTGGTCGTATCCGCGGCCTTGACTCGACTGCCGTTCGCCGAGGAATCCGTCGAGCAACTCACGAGCTACGTGAAAAACCCCGGCAAGCGGTTCTGCCAGATCTGGAACGACATCAGCAGGACGGACGTCGCCACCTTCAGCCCTGGGCTTGCCGGAAGCCTTGCCTACACCACGCAGCGGATGTCCATCGACCAGATCTGCCAATTGCTGCTGACCCTGGCGGGCCTCCAGGGCGATTAGGCGCGGCCGGCGGCCGAGCCGAAGGTCCGCGCTAGTCCAAAGAAGCTCTCTTTTCTCTGCGCGTCATCACGCCTCAAGAGGTCCGGTAACCGAGATTCTGTAATCTACGTCTGTCACGTCCCTAGACCCGGGCAGCCCCTGGGGCGCCATCCAGACCGCGGTGGCAACCACCTCGCCGGTGATGTGCGGTGACACCATCGTGGTCCGGGCGGGGACGTATTCGCTCCCGTCGGCGGTCGACTTCGGCAAGTCGGGCTCGGTCGGCAATCCCATCATGCTCCTCGCCGACGCGGAGGTGGTCCTGAACGTCACGGCGTCGATCACGCCGAGTGGCGCCCTCGATCTGTTCAACCTGCACGACTGGGTGATCGACGGGTTTCGGCTCAACGAGGCCTCGCACTACGGGATCGGTCTGCACGGCTGCACCAGCATCACGGTGCAGAACTGCTACGTCTACCGGGCGCAGGCTTCGGCCCTCATCGTCGAGGTCTCCAACTGGAGCAGCGACGACATCTATCCGGTGCCACAGAACTCGAAGATGTCGGTGCAGCACCCGCGGGCGTGGCCCGCAAAAAGGTGAGCGCCAGCACCATGCACGCGAAGCGGCTCATCAAGGCCATTCTATCTAGTGTCGCGGAAGAGATTGCCGATAGCGAGATCTCGCGCTCCGAAGGTTGCATCGATGCCATGAGACAGCGTAAAGCGAAGACGTCAGGTTAATAGGAAGCCTCGCCAACAAGGTCGGCCGCGTAAGCCCGACGCGCATTCCCCCTCGAACCAGGCCAGGGGGTGGTCATTCAGCAGGCCCGGGTTGTCCACCTGTGCCGCTTTGTCCAGGTTGAGCTCGGGGTTCACGCGGATTTGACGCCGAAGACGTCAAGAAATGGACAGCTCGCCTTGCAAACACCTTGTCCGAGGTGGGCAAAGGTTCCGGCACATGGATTGCTGACGATATGAAAGACGTTGTTTCCAGACTGATCGCGATACTGACCGACGAGTTTACAAACTTGATCCCGGACTGGAAACCGAGAGGAGGGCAAAATGAGAGCAGCGAAGAAGGGAGGTAACCAACCAATGCGACGGCCAGTCAACATCGCGCGAGCCGAAACGGGCGGAGCCGACGGCAGCGAGGAACGGGCGAACTTGTGGATGGACTCGGTGGGCGAGGCGGCCATGCAGCTCGGCGTGATCGTCGCGGCCATCGTCGTCGTGCATTTCGCAAGCAGCTTGCTTTTCGGCCCCTAGCTGGCCGGACAGCTGGTTGGGAAAGGAGGCGCCATCGAGAACACTTACCCCGAGGCAGCGGCCAAGTGCCGCTGCCTTTTTTATGCGCCACGGGCGGTTAGGGCGTCGAACAGTCGGCCGCCACGGCGCCCGTGGCATACAGGATGCCACCGAGCAGATGTTGCTGAACGATCGGATCGGCATAGGCGGCACTGGTGTGGCCAAGGCCGCTGTACAGCGACCGTCCCGCGCCCACGGTCTTGCACCATGCAATCGGGTGGTCGCCCATCGGGCTGGGGTTGTTCGGGTAGGTCGCTTCGTCCAGGTTGATCAGCACGTGAGCTGTTGCCCGTGGATCCTCGGTGAAGTCGTACCACTCGTCGTAACGCAGCCACGGATTCGGCAGCGCACTCGAGGCGGGGTGTACCGCATCCTCCACGCGGAGCGAGGACGTCACCGCGGGGCCGTGCGCGAGGAACGTTGCGCCCAGGAGGTCGTGGTAGAAGGCCCAACCGTATTCGGCGTCGGCGGCCGCGTGAATCCCGACGAAGCCGCCGCCGGCGCGAACATACGCCTCGAACGCGGCCTTGCCCGCATCGTCGAGGAGCGTGCTCGTCGGTGTCTTCTCGGTCGTGGTGCTGAGGAACACCACAGCGGCATACTTCGACAAATTGTCCGCCGTGAAGTACGCCATGTCCGCCGGTTCGGGCTGGTTGATGCAGTACGAGCCACGCTTGCTGAGCGCGCTGCCCTTCACGTCCACGCCGAATCCATTCGCGCTCCCAAGCGCTCGGATCGCGGCGATCCCGTCGGGGATCGACTCGTGCCGAAATCCGGTCGAGTAGGTGTAGAGCAGGATCGCGAGCGGCGGCGTGGCCCCGCCGTCGATGGCGGCTCTGTCCACGGGCCCCGCTTCGATGTCCGGATCCGAGCACACCGGTTCGCCCGGCGAGCACCGGGCGAGCACAAGCAGCGCCAGAGCCGAGTACGCGGCCAACCTGTAGGGCTTCAAAGCCTCGATACTATACCCGCGCTTCGCCGTTCGTCGGCGGACAGGGCTACTTCTGCCTTGAGACGGGAAATCAGCGCCGACGCCCCTGGGTTCTCGTCGGAATTCAGCCCTCCGCAGCTCCTCCGTGACACCTTTCTGGCCTTCGGGCACCAGGCTATTACCACGCCCAACGCGCCCAAAGGGCGATTCTATCGATGACGGCCCGGTCGGTCAGTCAAACCGGTACAACTTGAAACCGCCACTTTGGAATGCCGGATGTGCGGCGACGATCGGAGACCAGGCCACGGATTGTTCTGGATAAAGGAGAAACCATTGCAAACCCATCCGGTAGGCGGTCATGATCACCATGCCAGGGTCTTCGAGTTGCATGAGCTGCACAACCTGTGAGGTGCGCTCGGTAAGCAATGCCAGCTCGCTTTCCCGCACCCAGTACAGTTGGCGATCGTAGTAGGGCTGTCGGTCGGACAAGGCGGCGATGATGTACATGGGGTCGAGCGACGACGCCTGAAACACATCTGCCGCACTGCCGTGGTCGCGCATGAATTCCGTGGCACGCAGCAGGCCGGTCGGAATGCGTATCTTGGCTTCGTGGGGCATGGTCCGTAGTCCCTGGAGGTTCGGTCCTTCCAGGGCGGGAACCGCTAGGAGGAGAAGGATTAGGCAAGCGATGATGGGCTTGGCCAGATGGCCAACCCATCGAGACCGCAGCAGGGCGAATCCGCCCGCCGCACCGGTCCAGGCCGCCAGAACGAAGTACATCAGCAAGAAGGGACGGTGTTGGAGCTCCTCCGGGGTGCCAACGTGGCGGGTGTCGAGTGCCAATCCCAGCGCCATCACGAGGAAGTTGGCCGCAATGACCAGTGGGAAGATCCGGAACAGCCCCGCGACCCGTTTGCGCAGGTGGAACATCAGCGCGACCAGCACGGGGCCGATGATCCCGAGCGTGGCGAGCAGGAGGTACGGTGCGCCGAGCACGAGATTCGGGAGCCACGGCTTGCCCGACCCGATCTGGCCGCCGGGAAAAACTCCGGCTGCCTCTCGACCGGCATAGGATATGACCAGATCGAGAAACCTGCCGGTCGAGGATCCGTCGAGACGAATGAGAGGGACGACGCTCAGTTTCTGCGAGATCACGATCACCACGACGAACGCCGCCATGGCCACCGCCAACCACGCGATCCGGAGGCCCCGCCGCAGGCGCCGGCGCCGACGTAGGAACAGCGGTGGCAGGGCCAACAGAACCAGCGCGATCGCGACGAAGAACTGCGCCTTGTAGACCACGCCCACGCCCCCGTACATCCAGCCCACGCCAACCTGAAACAGGCTGCCCCGCGTCGAGCCGCGCAAGACGAACAACCAAGCCAGGGCAATCATGGACAAGCCAAAGGTCGCGCCGGGCGAAATCTGGGCCAGCCAGTGGTACGACAAGAATGTGTTCCCCATGCCCTGTTGCGCGCCGTCGGGAAGCAAGAGCAGCGCCGCACACGCCGCGAGCCCCGGCCAGGTCCCCCAGAAGGAAGCCACCAATGCGTACGCCCCCAGTCCGGTGAAGAAGACGCCCATCGGCACGAGAATCCCCGCGAACGCCGTGTAGGAAGGAAGACCGGACGCCTGCTTGATCAAGGCCGGCGTCAAGTAGGCCGCATAGTGGTAGAGGCGCGCTGGCACCCCCGCCATGCGAAAATCCTGGATCGAGGACGCCCCGTGGGCGGCGCTGAACATCCTGATGTGAACCGTGTGGTAGAAGCTGTCGATCCAAGGCTTGATGATCGTGATGTCGCCGCGCACCTCGATGGGCAGCAACGAGTCCTGGCACCAGAGCGTGGCGGCCACGAGGGCAACCAAGACAGCGCAGAGACCAGGCATCGCGGCTCCGTCCCTGGCGCGAACTGGGCGGGTGGCGAGGAAGGCCGCGGCGACTAGCCCGGACACCAGGCCGAAATTGGCGACAATCCCCAGCGGGGAGATCCACGCCAGGACGAAGAGAGCGGTGTTGACCACGGAATAGCCCACCAGGAGCCGCATCGGGAGATCGAACAGGATGCCCGCGGCGAAGGGCCGCCAAGCCGCGGCCAGTGAACCAGCCAAGTAGAAGGCCACGAAGGCGGCTTCACACGCCAGCCAGGCGGTCAGCGAAACGGACCCGGCCGCGAGGGCAGCCCAGGCCGCGACGACGGTGGCGCAGATGGCGACCACGACGAGGTCCGCCACGCGGAACGTGGTGGCCAAGGGGCGCGTGGAGGGAAAGGGATTGGGCATGGGCTCCCACCCCTGTGCCGAGGTGGACGCGAGCAACTTATCAGAAGGCGGACACGCGGGAAGCACAACCCAGGCAGGAAATGCCGGCACCGCATGCGTGGGCAGGATCACGGTGGCGTGGAAGTTTGCCGGAGGACGGGCCATGTGCCTCACCCAGCGATGCCGTGGTAGATCCACCGGGTGCATCCCGTTCCTCGACTTCACGCCCGCCAAACACCTGGCCGGTGGCTCTTCGTCCTCACGAGCCTTGCCACCTTCCTGCTGCCGTTCTCGGCGGCCGCCGGGAACTTCGCCGAGGCGGCCGCGCGTGGCACTGCCCAGGCGTTCCTCTTCGCCCTGACGGCGGGGTTTCTGACCTCGCTCACGCCATGCGTGTACCCGATGATCCCCATCACGGTCAGCATCTTCGGGGCGCGCGGCGCCGCCTCGCGCGGCCGGGCCTTCCTGCTGGCAACCGCCTATGTCGCGGGCATCGCCGTCATGTTCGGCACCCTGGGCACGACCTTCGCGTTGCTCGGCAAGGCCTTCGGTACCTTCCTGGCCAANNAACCTGCCTGCCCCCCTGCAAGAGCGGCTCTCACGGGTTGGCGGGCGCGGTTTCGTGGGCGCATTCTTGATGGGACTCGTGGGCGGGCTCATCGCCGCGCCCTGCACTGGCCCACCGCTCGCCGGCATCCTGGCCCACGTCACGACCACGCGCGACGCGGCCTACGGCTTCCTGCTCCTGGCCACCTACGCCGCGGGTATCGGCGTGCCCTTCTGGGCCATCGCTGGCTTTTCCATGCAGTTGCCGAAATCGGGCCCGTGGATGAACGCGGTCAAGAGCGTGTTCGGCATTGCCCTGGTGGTGGCAGGCCTCTACTACTTGCGGCCCATCGCGCCGGCACTCGCGCGCGTAGGCGGCCACAGCAACGTCTTCCTCGCCGGGACGCTCGTNNCCTATCTGCTGACCCCGGCCATCCCCATCGAGTGGTTGCGCTCGGAACCCGCCGCCGTGGCCGCCGCGCGGGCGCAGAACAAACCTTTGCTCGTCGACTTCATGGCCACCTGGTGCATCCCCTGCCTGGAGATGGACGTCAAGGTCTTTGGCCGCGCCGACGTCGCCCCCACCCTCGCCAAGTTCGTCCTCCTGCGCGTCGACCTGAGCCGCCAGGACGAGGACGACTCCCTCCCCCCCATCAAAGCCAAGTACCACGTCGATACGCTCCCCGCGATCCGCATCGCCACGCCCGACGGCCGCGTCCTCGCCGAGATCAACCACCTGGTCCCGTGGCAGGAATTCGTGGCGACGGCTGCGGGTGTAAGCGGGCGCTGATCATCTCGATTGGCCCCGGCAGAGATCGAGCAACTTCTCTACCGTCCCCATGCTCCGGAGCGTACTCACGGTCGCCAACCCGCTGTCGAAATAGGCATTGGTGAGGCGCGATCGGGCCACCCCCCACGGCAAGCGCAGGTATATTTCGCGCCCACGAACCATGAATTCGTCGGGCGGCGAGCGTCGTGGGTCGAGCGCGGCCACCTGCGCGGCGGATGGCTCGTCGGCGAGAAACGCTACATGCAGAGTCCTGGGGTCGGCGCCAGTCTTGCGAAACGGGTTTCGGCGTGCGACGCCGGCCAGCTCCTCCGCGGTCCTGATGACGACCGGCACGCCAAGCCGCGTTCCTGCCAGGATCGCCCGGCTGATCGCTTGCGGCACCCGGCGAGCGAGCGCCTCGCTCGCCTCGAACAGGACGTTTCCACTCTGGATGTAAGTTCGAACCGCCTCGCAGCCAAGCGATTCGAACATGCACATCAGGAGTTGCATCGGCAGCAAGTTCTTGCCACCGACGTTGATCCCACGCAGGAATGCGACATGCGTGCTCACGAGATTCCCGTCCGAGGGTAGTTCCTAAATAGGACTTTTTGCGTCTTATATATGTGGTACGAGAAGCCCATTCAAGCCATAATCGAGTAATCCGATGCGTATTCCCCCAATCGACCCGCGTCACAGCCCCCTCTCCGACTCGCAGACCACTCAGTTCAACGCCTTTGCCGCCTCCCTGAGTCCGGAGCAGGCGCCGTGGTTTCTCGGCTACTTGGCGGGGATCAACCATATGCAAGGCGCGGTCGGCCAGGCCGCGGTGCCCAGTCCCCCGGCCGGCCTCGATGGACAGCTTACCGTGCTCTTCGCATCGCAAACGGGCAACGCCGCGAAGGTCGCGAAGCAGTTGACGGCGGCGGCGGCCACCGCCGGGATTCATGCGGTCGCGACGAGCACGGGTGATTACCCGGTGGCGAGCTTGCGCAACGAGCGCCATGTGGTGCTGATCTCCAGCACGCAGGGCGAAGGGGACCCGCCGGATGCCGCGGCGGAGTTCCGCCGTTTCCTCTTCGGCAAACGAGCTCCCCGCCTGGAGGGGGTGCGCTTCGGGGTGCTCGCCCTGGGCGACTACAGCTACGCCAACTTCTGCAAGGCGGGTGCGGATTTCGATCAGCGTCTGGAAGAGTTGGGCGCCGAGCGGGTGGTCGCGCGAGTCGATTGCGATCTCGAGTACCAAGTCGCCGCCGATGCCTGGCAGGGGCAGGTGCTCGAGGCCTTCAAGCATCTCAAGCACACCAACGGCGCCACGATTACGCTGACCACGCCGGCCGCCTCGGCGCCGACGCAAGTCATGTATGACAAGGCGAGTCCCTTTTCGGCGCCCGTCCTGGAGCGCATCGACCTCAACGGTCGCGGCTCGGCGAAGGAGACCGTGCACCTCGAGCTGTCCCTGACCGGCTCGGGCATCGGCTATCAACCGGGTGACGCCCTCGGC
>PNBO01000352.1 GCA_003136095.1 Myxococcales bacterium | reverse complement strand
CGGGGACACGACGCCGTGAAGATGCTGGCCTACTCCGACGATTTCGAGGTGGTCTACGGTACTCGCACGGTGAAGGAGTTGATCTGGAAGGGCGCCAACATGGGCCTCTTCCTCAAGTGGGGCAACTACTGGGTGGCCAAGCTGATGGAGTTTCTCTTCAACTCGACCTCGCTGACCGACGTGGGCTGCACCCTGCGCTGCGTGCGCCGCGAGGCCCTCCTCGACCTGCAGCCTCATTTCACCATCGACGGCAGCTTCTTCGGCCCGCAGATGATGGTCCTCTCCATCCTCATGAAGATGAAGATGATCCAGATCCCGGTGAACTACACCAAGCGCATCGGGCACTCGTCGGTCACCGGCAACAAGTGGGTCGCGTTCCGGCTGGGCCTGCGCATGATCCGGATGATCCTGGGGTACCGCCTGCGTTCGTGGTTGGCGCCCCATCGTTTTCCCAGGGCAACACGCGAATAGGGACCACAATTCTCCTATTTCGACCGGTGGACGGTTGCCCCGTCGCCTCTCCGCGCTAGGCTAGGGATCGAGATCGGTTAGGAAAGGAGTTTTCATGCGCATACTGCTGCTTCTGTCCGCGCTCGCCCTGTTCGCCTGTGGGGAGGACCATGGCCCCAATATGCGTCCGGGGGAAGACTGCAAGGGCTGCCACAACAACTTCAGCCTCGCGGGCACGGTCTTTCCCGGCGCCCAGGCACAGGCCAGCGAAGGTCTCGCCGGTGTTACGGTGACCGTGGTTGATTCCGCCCAGAAGACGCTCAGCCTGACCACCAACAGCGTCGGGAACTTCTATTCCGAGGACGCTCTCACCTGGCCGGCGAGCATCACGCTCGCGCTCGGCACGCGAACCGCCAATATGCCAAGTGCGCCCAGCGGCGCCTGCGCCAGTTGCCACACGGCTTCGGGTCAGGGCCGCGTCTACCTGCCTTGACGGGTTCTCCGTCCGCGGCATGATGCGCGCATGCCTGCTGCTCCGGGCGGAGTCGCGCTCGGCCGCACCTTCTCGCGAACGGGCGGCGCGGTCGCTCGACGAATTCATCCGCCGGCGCCTGCCTTGCGGATCGCCGGCAGGCTACACGGGCGAGGAGCTGGAGGCGTTTCGCAAGCTGCATCCTGACCGTCGCTTTTCCGCGGGGGGAGACTGCGACCGGGGGACAATGGGCTCGTCCCCGCGGTAGGGGCGGTCCACAGGGCTTGCAGCCGGGCCGCGACGTCGATGTGGACGTTGGTCGGTTCGGGTGGGCCGTCGCCGGGCGGCCGCGCTGGATCGTGGATGGTGACGCGCTCGAAGCGGTCGAGGATGATGTCGGGAAGGAAGCGGGTCAGTGGCGCGATGACGTGGCGGTCGCCGTATCGGCTTTGCTGGCGCACGAAAAACCGCAGCGGTCGCAGCAGATGCAAGCTGCTCTTGGCGCGGGTCATGGCCACGTAGAGCAGGCGGCGCTCTTCCTCGATCTCTGCGGGAGTGCCGGTGGCCATGTCGGAGGGGATGCAGCCGTCAACCACGTTGAGCACGAAGACCGCGTCCCATTCCTGGCCCTTGGCCGAGTGGATGGTCGAAAGGACGAGATAGTCCTCGTCGAGCAGGGGCGGCCCAGCCTCGGCGCCGGTGGCACTGGGCGGGTCGAGGGTCAGCTCGGAGAGGAAGCGTTCGCGGCTCTCGAACCCGCCGGCGATCTGTTCGAGCTGTTCCAGATCGCCGGAACGGGCATGGGCGTCGCCGTGCAGGGCTTCGAGGCGCGGCTCGTACCAACGACGGACGTTGCCGATCTGGCCGGGCCAGGCGGCGGTTTGCGCGTGCAGGGAGCGCAGAAGGTCGCAGAACGATGGCCACTCGGTCTGGGAGGCGCCGGCTGGCGAGAAGGCGTTGAGGGCCTGCAGATCGAAGCCGCGTCCCTCGAGCCATTCCCAGGCGTGCCCGGCCCCCGCCGGGCCAACCCCGGTCAGAAGTTGCAGGCTGCGAAAGGCGGCGATGGCGTCGCGCGGATTCTCCGCCCAGCGCAGGATGCCGAGGACATCCTTGATATGCGCAGCTTCGAGGAAACGGAGGCCACCGTACTTGACGAAGGGGATGTTCCGGCGCGCGAGCTCGACTTCCAGCGCGTCGCTGTGGTGGGCGGCGCGGAAGAGCACGGCTTGCCGCTTGAGGGCGAGCCCGGCTTCGCGCTCCGCGAGCACGCGCTCGGCCACGTAGCGCACCTGCTCGGCCTCGTCGTTGACGGTGACGAGCAGCGGCCGGCCGCCCTGCTTGCGCGTGGAAAAGAGATCCTTGGTGAAGCGTCGCTTGGCGAGGCCAATGGTGGCGTTGGCGGCGTCGAGGATGGGCTGGCTCGACCGGTAGTTCTGCTCCAGCGTGATGACCGCGGCGGGGGGGGAATACTGCGCGGGAAAATCGAGGATGTTGCGCACGCTGGCGGCGCGGAAGGAGTAGATGGACTGGGCGTCGTCGCCGACGACCGTGACGCCGCTGCCGTCGGGCTTCAGCCGGAGCAGGATCTCCGCCTGCAGCTTGTTGGTGTCCTGGTACTCGTCGACCAGCACGTGGTCGAAGCGCTCGCCGACCTTGGCCGCAAGCCGCGGTTCGGCCATCATCATCCACCAGTAGAGCAGGAGGTCGTCGTAGTCGAGGACGTGGCGCGCCCGCTTGGCGTCGACGTAGGCGGCGAAAAGCTGGCGAAGTTGCGGTTCCCATTCCACGTACCAGGTGAACGACTGCTGCAAGCAGTTACCGAGTGGTTCTTGGGCATTGACCACACGCGAATAGATGGCCAGGCAAGTGGCCTTGCGCGGGAAACGCTTCTCGGTCTTCGCCAGACCAAGCTGGTGGCGGAGCCAATCGAGCAGGTCGGCCGAGTCCTCGCGGTCGAGCACGGTGAACGACGGATCGAGACCAATGGCCGGAGCGTGCAAGCGCAAGAGCCGGTTGGCGATGGAATGGAAGGTGCCGGCCCAGGTCAGGCCGCCGGCTGCGCTGTTCCCCGCCCGCGCCTTGCCGAGGAGCAGCTGCGCCCGGCGGATCATCTCCGCCGCCGCCCGGCGTGTGAAGGTCAAGAGCAGCACCCGCCTGGGATCCGCCCCTCGGACGATCAACTCAGCGACCCGATGGGCGAGGGTAGCGGTCTTTCCCGAGCCGGCTCCCGCGATGATGAGGAGCGGCCCGTTGCTGTATTCCACGGCCGAGCGCTGGGCGGGGTTGAGTTGATCGACCTGCTTGTCCAAGGCTACCCAACACTAATCAAATGTTCAGCATGAGGCAAGGAAGCGAATGCCTTGCCGCGGGTGCTTCCACTTGGTCTCGGCAACGCGCCTAGAAAAGTTGCGAAAGCAGCGTGCGCGCCGGCACCACGACGGGATCGGAGCGCGCGAACCCATCGGTCGCCCCGAAGGGGGGAAGCGAGCGTCTACTAGCGGACGCACAGCTCCAACGTATGTGACACGTGGCTTTCAAATGTATGTAAGTATTTCATAATGCAATTGACATGCATGTGCATGTCCACCACAATTGGGACATGAGAACGACCATAGAGCTCCCCGACAACCAGCGGGCCCGACTGCTCGACCTCGCCGCCCGGCGCGGCGAGAAGGGCTTCTCGCGCCTGATCCAGGAGGCCGTCGAACGCTTGCTCACCGACCACGATTCGCGCAAGGCCCGCACCGATGTTGCGCTCGCCCTCAAGGGCTCGATGGGCGCCAAGGCGGCGGACGATCTCGCGGAGTCCGTCACGCGCATCCGGAGCACCTGGCGATGATGATCGCGGACTCTGACGTGCTCATCGACTTTCTCCGCGACCGTGATCCCTGGGCCGGCCGGATCGAGCTGGAGATCAAGACCGGCCACCTGGCCACGACCACCATCAACAGCTTCGAGTTGTTGAGTGGCGCGAAGAGCGCGGCCGACCAGGAGACGGTGTCACGCCTGCTTGCTGTGCTGACCGTGCTGGGCGTGACCCCCGAGGCGAGCGAGCGCGCGGCCGTGGTCCGGCGCGTGCTGGAGTCGCAGGGACAGGGCATCGGCATGGCGGACTATCTGATTGCGGGTGTCTGTCTGGCCAACGGAGGGGTCCTGTTGACTCGCAACCTGGATCACTTTGGCCGGGTGCCCGATCTGAAGCTCAGCGGGCGGCATCTCTGAGGGCATGCGGGAGTGCGGTCGCTCGGCCTTTCCCCGAGCAGGAAGTTGCTTTTAGCGCCCTTCTCGCATCGTCGCATCGCATCCGAGGTTGTCCGATAGCCGATCTTGAGTCAACTAGGCCCCCCTATGCCCGGCGTCTCGCCAGCTAGACAATGTGCGATGGCAACCCCAAAATGCTCCAACGGTGTCGCGATGAAGAAACTTATCCTGCTCTGCCTTGCCGGAATGATCGGTGGTTGCGGAAAATCGTCATCGCTCCGTGTCGACAGGACGGACGCTGGAAGCAGCGATAGTCAGGTTTCCTTGCCTGACGGATCTTATCTCGATGTTCCGAACGGCCCCATCGACATCCCCGCCACTTTGCCGGAAGCCGGCAACGACTTCAGCGACGCCGGTCACCTCGATGGGATCGCTGCCGGCCGGGATCTCGCGCCTTGGGATGGCTCGATCACCGATGACGGCCCGATCGAAGCTGCAGCAGCGCTCGACGGCTCGCCAGGAAGCTGCGTCGATCAGGCCCTCAGCTATCTGATTGCCGGTGGCATGCCCCTCGTGACCAGCATCGCTTTCTCCCCCGATGGACTTTCCTTGGCTGCCACCCTTCAGTACTTCGGCGATGTCGTTTGGCGGCTTAGTGACGGGGCACAAGTCGGCAGCTATAGTGACCCATGTGTGCAAGGGGGTATGAGCTCCGTTTCCTACTTCCCCGATGGGAGTGGAATTGCGGCACTCAGCTGTGGTGGGCAATTCACCATGTGGGGCAGTGACCTCTACAACCCCAGCAGACTCAGCGTCTACGGCTTCGGCGCCTACGCCATCTCGCCCGACGGGGAGACGGTGGCAGCAGCCAAGAACCCGATCGAGCTCTGGAGCGTCGCCAGCAATCAGGAATTGAAGAGTCTCGCTGGGCACACCGGCACCGTGACTGCCGTTGCGTTCTCGCCAGACGGCGCCGTTCTGGCGAGCGGCGGTGCCGATGAGACCGTCCGCTTGTGGGATGTCGCTTCCGGGACCGAGTTGGTTTCGCTCTCCGTCGAAGCCCCCGTGCTCCGTGGCGGCGTGGCCATTTCGCCCGATGGCAGCCTGGTGGCGGCCTTGTCGACGGTCGGGCTGCAACTGTGGAGCATGCTTGACCACCAGAGCGTCGGAACCATTGCGGTCGATCCTCTGGCGACGAGCTTCGCCTTCACCCCGGACGGAGAATTCATCGTGGCGGGCGGGGCGAGCCTCGGCGTCTACTCGGTAGCCGTTCGCGGGCTCGTCTATCAGTTGGGCGACAGGGCGTACGTGGTCGCGGTCTCTCCGGACGGAACCCGTGCGGCCGCTACAGGTGACATCGGTAACCCGGTCGACGTCTTCTGCCTGAGATAGCTCAGCCCCCCGAAAGTGCGGTCAGGGCGTCCTGGCAGGTAGTTGCTTTGGGCGCCCGTATCGCATCGCCGCAACTTGGAGCGTGCAGGATACGCGATCGGCCCTCCGAAGGAGGACCCAAGGGTGAGGCATGGGGTTCGCCGTCACACCCCGACTGCGGACCGCTCTGCTCCTGAGAAATGCCCGGCTCCCGATGCGATTTGTGCTTGCGATCAAGAGCGAGTGTCTTGAACGATTGGTGCCGCGCCGCTGGGAGAGAGACATTTGCGATTGGCCATTTCGAAATATATGCGACACTACCATCTTGAACGGAACCATCAGGGACTGGCGAACGCCCTGATCGATGGCAAATCACAGGACGTGGTCGGCAGTAGCGCGGTCGGTTGTCGAGAACGGCGCGGCGGATTGCTCAAATTCTACTATCGAGAAGCCGCATGAATGGTCGCGACGGAATATTGGCACCAGACGGCAGTGGGGTGGGGATCCGTCGCTGGTCGCTGGCGCGGGTTACCTGGTTGGCGCTCGCGATCGCGGGCTGCGGTGGCAAGCCACTCAAGGCCCACGCCGAGCGAGACGCCGAGACGCTGGCCCCCCCCGACGGCCTCGCCGCGGCGCCCGTGATGGAGCTAGACGCGTCGCGGACGCACGCCGACGCGGCCGACACCGCGGCTGAGCGCGGCGCCGATCAGGCGGTGGTGGATGGGGGGCGCACCGACGGAGCGGCTGAAGCGGCGGTGGACGCGCGAGACGTGAGCGCGTCCGCCGATGGCGATGCGGGCCTCTGGACCCCGGCCGTCGCGAGTTGCCCGGACCGCGGCGGCGTGCCCTTCGAACCCGAGCCTGCGCCGGCCGCGTCCGCCTCTTCGCCGCTCGTGTCCCGGCTCGATCGGGGCGATCCCACGGGGACGGTCGTGCAGCTCACGGGCGCCCCCCCATCGATGGTGGCCTCGTCCGACGGCCAGCTGTCGCTGCCGTCCGTTCCAGACGGTACGTACGGCCTCACGCTGGCTCTCGGCGCCTGGGAGGAGACCATTCCGGTGCTGGACATGACCGGCGGGAAGCCGTTCATCGTCGACGGCTCGACGTTCCCACTCGGCCAGATCGAGCTCCAGCGCGCCCATCGTCTGGTCACAGGATCGAGCGCCGAGGTGGTGTTCGACGCGTCGGTCGCCGCCGGAGCGCTCGTGTACAGCCGTTACGCGATGTCCGCAGGCACCGCCAGCCTAGTGCCGGCGGCAGGGGGTACGCCCACCACGGTCGCGAGCGGCTGGGTCTCGCACGCGCTGTTCGTCGAGAACGGCAAGCGCATCGCGATTGTCATGCTGTCGGGTAACACGCTGCTAGACGGCTCAATCGACCTCGTGGACCCCGCGGCCGCCACGCGGACGTCGCTCGCGACGGGTGTCCGTTTCGACCAAGGCGAGTACTTGTTTACCCCCGAGCGGCTCGGCTACTACGTCGGGTCGACGTCACCGCTCGACCTCGTCATCGAGCGCCTTGATGTCGGCGACCGGTTCACTGTCAGCGACGTGAACAACGTCTGGCAGCGATCGCCGAACAAGCGCTGGCTCGCCGTGTGCACGGCGGGCAGCGGCCTCAGGACCGTCGACCTCGACACCGGGACGGTTCACTTCGTGTCGTCGCGGCCCGTAAATAACTTCGAGTTCACGGCCGACAGCCAACTCGTTGTGTTCTCGGATCAGATCGCGATCTACAGCGCCGACGCCTCGACCGGCGCGGTGACGCAGCTCGCGCAGAGCAATCAGTACTTGCTGTCGCCGGACGGCCGACTGGTCCTGGTGCAACCGTCGGTAAGCTCGCCGCTGCAGGTCGTACCTGTCACGGGGGGCGCGCCCGTGACAGTGACCGTCGATGTGTCCGCGGCGTCAGTGCCGACGAACGTCTTCTCGAAAGACGGAGCGTTCATCTTCTTTCAGACAGTGAATGGGTTCAAGGCGGCGTCCACCGCCCAGCTCGACGTGCAGATCCTGACGACGGCGGGCAATGGGGGCGTCATCGACTACGTCCCGGCGTCGAAGACCGTCTACTTCATCGCCGACGGCGCGTACGTCGAGGGGGAAGGGGTCACGAGCGACTTCTACCGCATGCCCCTCGACCACAGCGGGTCGCGCGAGACCTTGGCGACACGGCTCGGGTCGTTTCAGGGGCCGGAGTCGAGCCCGAGCGGCCGGTATATCGCCTACGGCGCGCCGGACGCCGCATCCTCGCGCTCGATCCTCAACATCATCGATACCTCGACGGGCGTAACGACGCCCATCGCTTATGTCACGACGGGCCTGGTCACCTTCTCGCCCGACGAGAGCTGGGTCTTCCTCGTCGACGACAGCTCGACGGCGCGGCTCGGCCGCCTCTCGGATGGGCTCACCTACCCGCTCACCCGCGGGCCTTCCCTGGCGAACGGCGCGCAGTTCTCCCCCTCCGGCGATCGCGTGATGTACGGGGCGAACGGCGTCCTAGTAACGGCGCCCGTGCAGCCGTGCCCGCTGCCGACGTTCGTCGCGCGCAACACATCGGGCGCGCGCTGGGTGACCGATCGCGCGCTCGCCCTGTTCCGGACGGGGGTGGCGGCGCCCTTTTCGTTCGCGAACGGCCTCTACCTCGTGCCGATCCCGTGAGCGTCGGTTCAGAATCCCGGGAGAGATGCTATTTTACGCAACGAGTGGTGAGCTGGCCGGGGAGCACGGGAGGCGGCGAATATTCGTGCTTCTCGCTGGCGCTCAGCTTCATCTTCGAGGAGACGATGGAGGGGAAGCCATTGCCGGTTCCGGGGCTGCGCAAGATCATCGTCAGCGGGTTGGCCGATCGGGTAGACACCCATCTTACGAGCATGGCCCGCTGCTCGTTCCACATTCCGGTATGCGCAGCTACCCGCACCGCCCTCAGTGGTGTTATAGTGGGCGCCGTTCGGGCCCAACATTGAACTTGCTGAAGGGATCATTGACATGAACAAGCGAACTGCGCGTGCACTGGCTCTCGTGCTCTCGGTGACGCCGCTCCTTCTTGTGGGCTGCGGGAGCAGTGAGCACCAAGGTGGAACTGGAGGATCGGGTGGCGTCACCGGGGGGACAATGAAGTACGACGGCGGCGGCGCAGGCGGAGCGAAAGTGGATGTCGGCGCGCCCGACGGCTCTACCGGCACCGTGGCCATTAGCGTGCCGGGGCTCGGCGCTGCTGGATTCAATTACACACAGGGAAGCTACCTCACCGGTTTCGTTTTCCGGGCAAACACCGCAATCAGCATGACACAATGTGGCTACTACGATTCCAATTTGACCGGTCGCGCTGAGACGTTTCAGCCGCATGCGGTCGGAGTGTATGACCTGAGCACGCACACCCTTCTGGGGTCGGCCACGGTACAAGCGTCTGATCCGGTGACCGGATTCTTCCACTATGTTTCGCTGACTAACCCTATCGCGCTCAACACGACGGACGCCTACGCGATTGTCGGGGTCACTGGCACCAACAACTATACAGTCGGGATAACTGCCAGCGAGGCGCCTGTGAATGCCGCGCTCACCTATTTGAGCGGCGCAGGCTACGGCCCAAGCAATAACAACGCCACGATGACCAGCACACTGGTTGAGCCCAATGCCTTCGACGCCGGGAACATCTTCGGCACGCCCACTCCGACCGGTACTCTCTGCGACTTCGGACCAAACTTCATGTTCGTGACGAGCTCAGGTGGCAGCGACGGTGGTGTCGACTCCCCCGTCGCGAGCTCTGACGGCGCCACCTCGAGCAGCGACGGTTCGACAGCCAGCTCGGACGGCTTGACCGGTACTGGCGGAAGCGATGCCGCCGTCACGAGTTCTGACGGCTCTTTAGCGGATGTCAGTTGCGACTTCACCACTCAGGGTATGCATTTGTGCACCGGGTTCTCCGGTTTGAGCGCAGCCGCGGCGGCCCAAGAGCAAGCGGTGTGCGCACAGCAGAACCAGGGCACTTTCACGCAGGCCGCATGTCTCACGGCGAATGTTTCCGGTACGTGTACGTTCACCTCCACCGGCGCCGGGCAATCCGCTGGGATTCCCGCTGGGACTGTGGTGACCTACGTTTGGTATTCGCTTTCAGCAGCCGAGATCGCATCTGCCCAACAAGTTTGCAGCACCACTCTCGGCGGGAGCTGGAGCGGCGGCTAGCAACACGCTCTCACGATTAGTCACATTCTTGCGCCAGGGTGGGGGCGTGATGCCCTTGGGGAATGCAGAAGAAACGCATCGATGTTCCTTCGCTTGGTGCCGAGCTAGACGACGCCGAATTGGGTGACCGGCGATTGAATCGGCGTCTCGGCTCCCTCGCTGAGCGACTGGCTGACTGTCCTGGAGAGAGCTTTCCAAAGGCGCTAGATGACGCCGGATTGGAGGGAGCCTATCGCTTCTTCGGCAATGAAAAGGTCACGCCTGAGGGGATTCTCAGCCCGCATATCCGGCAGACGGCGCGTCGGGCGGCCGCGTTGAAGCAGATCCTGGTGATCCATGACACCAGGGAGTTCGAGTTCAACGGGCAGGCGCAGCGGTGGGGGCTGGGACGCCTGCTTCGTCCAGGCCAAGGATTCTTCGGGCACTTTGCCCTGGCAACGTCTGCCGACGGACAGCGAAAGCCGCTCGGCCTTCTCGCACTCGAGACCATCTTCCGACTAGACAAGGCAACGCCGAAGTTACGACGGCGCAGGATCGACAATCGGGGCGAGTCGGCGCGATGGCTCCGGGCCGTCGAGTCGGCCGAGGTGGCGCTCGGAGGCCAGACGTACGCCATCCACGTCGCGGATCGCGAGGGGGACTCGTATGGTCTGCTTGCCGCCCTGGCCGGGAGGCAGCGCGGATTCGTCGTTCGATCCCGAGCCCGCCGTGGGTGTACGCGCGTGCGAGCTCGCTCTTGGTTTTGCCTACCCAGGATCGAGATCCGTCGGCGCCCGGATGAGAGGTTGGCGAAGGACAGGGCTACGTCTTGCCCTTTGGGAGTGTAGACGCCATAGTCCGATTGGATGCACCAGCAAATGACCGAGCCAGATCGAGCCAAGACGACTTCTGCGGGATGGCCCCTGTGGGTGCCGCCGGTGTCCTTGCTGCTCCTGGCTTCGCTGACGTTCTGCTCAGGGCTGACGGGAACCTTCGTCCTCGACGACAAATT
>PNBO01000334.1 GCA_003136095.1 Myxococcales bacterium | reverse complement strand
CTGCCCGACCCCACATCTACGCTCAACCCGCGGGCGGAGTATTCCATTCGCCTGGCCAACCAGGGCACCTGGGAATCCTCGACCGGGTACAACGACCTGAATCACACCCTCAGCGTCACCACCGCTGCTCCGACACCCGCGTGTGGTGCGGACGCGATCGCGGCCGTGGCGATGCCGTAGCCTGGCGGTACTCCCCGCGATGCCTTGCGCACCCGCGGGTAGGTGGCGGGTCAGTTCATGATGTGGATCGTCCCCGTCATCACGGCATGAATGGAACAGTCGTAGTACAGCGTGTCCGGTGCGTCGGCGGGCACCACGAAGGTGACGTCTCCACTCGTGGCTCCGTTGCCGGTGACCCCCGAGGTGTAGGCGTTGCTTGTTCCGGTCCCTTGCACGGAGTTGATGTAGAAGGGGTGCACCGGAGCATTGACCGCAAAAACGCAGGTGGCGCCTCGACAGAAAGTAAAGCTTGGGTTCGACGCGCCGTCGATCACGTAGGCGGTCATGCCGCTAGCGGTTACCTGCAGTGTGCCGGCGGCGTGGCAAGAGGCACCGCCAGCGCCACCCGAGCCCAGAGCTCCTCCGCCACCCGTGAGCGAGCCGCCCGCGCCGGACCGCAGGGAGCCACCCGCCCCGTTACCGGTTCCCGAGGAGCCGCTACACGCGAATCCAAGACCTCCCACCGCGACGAACAGGCAGCTTCGCGCCTGGATTCGAATTCCAAGGTGCGTTTGACTTCATGTGTTTCCCCCTGTGAGCGACCTGGCCACCCACCGATCCCGAAGCGCGCCAGCCTGACCGGGCCAACTGGCGACCGCGTGTACTTGCTTGGATAGTCGTTCGGGCCAAAAGGGTTCGCGCTCGCGTGCGTTTACATTCTGGCGGCCCCCCCCTCCGAGCCCGCCAGCGCCAGCCGGAGCTTGTTCCCGAGCTCCTCGACTTGCTTCTGCTGGGTCGGGAACAGGATCTTCATGGGCTGGCAGGAGCCATTGACACCCGCGATGGTCACGTACGAATCCGTCGGCGAGCAGCGCTGCACATCCGTGTCGAGCACGACGGTGTCCTTGCCGCCCTCGTGTTGGATAGAGACGCGGTAGCGCAAAAAGATGTCCGTGAAGTAGTCGAGGTTGTGGAATTCGTCGCTCTCGCGGAACTGATAGCCGGTGTCGAACCACAACGTCGTCACGGTGCCTAGTTGGCGATCAATCTGGGCGGGCTTGAGCCCGTTGGCTTGCAGGGTGCGCACCACGACGTCGATGTCGTTGGCGGCCTGGGTGGCCGTGAAACTGTAGGGCGTCGGGGCGTGCCCGCAGGCCACTGCGCCGAGTGTGAACATGAGGGCTGTGGCTTGGATTGGTTTCATTTCGGTCTCCTTGTTGACATGGGTTGAATTGCTGGAAGAAGGCGGCATCTCCTAGGTCAAGGCTTCGGTGAGAACGGAGGGCGCGGGCTGCGGTGCCGGTGCTGGCCGCTTGGCGAAGAAGAGGAACATGACCGGCACGAGGAAGAGCGAGAGGATGGTCGAGGAGGTCAGTCCGCCGACGACGGCGAGGGCGAGCGGACGATTGGAGGCCGAGCTGGCTTCGATACCCAGGGCGGTGGGGATGAGGCCGATGACGGTGGCGAGGCTGGTCATGGCGATGGGGATGAATCGCGTGCGGGCCGCGGCGATGACCGACTCCACCTTGTCCACACCCTCCATGAAGCGCCGGTTGGCGTCGTCGACGAGCAGGATGCCGTTCGACACCGCGATGCCAATGACCATGAGAATGCCCATGAGCGCGGTGACGGAGAAACCCTGGCCACCGGCGAGCAGCGCCAGTACGATTCCGAGCAAGGATACCGGAATGGTGAAGAGCATGACGAAGGGCAGGCGCAAGGACTTGAACTGCGACGCCATGATCATGAAGACGACCATGATGGCGAGGGCCAGGGCCAGGCCGAGGCCCGAGAAGGTCGTGCGCATCAGCTCGACTTGCCCGACGAAACGAACATCCAGATCGCGCGTGCGCGGATCGGCGTGCAGCTTCTGCTCGAGCTCCGCCGCCACGCTGCCGATGTCGCGTCCCTCGGTCTGCATGAGGACGTGCGCCGCGCGCGCCAGGTGGTTGCGCTCGATGGCGATGGGGCCGAGCGAGCGCCGGATGGTACTGTAGGCACCCAGGGTGACGGTATTGCCGCCATCGCCGATACGAACCGGGATACCGGCCAACGCGGACGGATCGTTGACGATCTGACCGTCGAGATAGGTGATGACGTAGTACGACTGTCCGTTGCTGCCGTCGATCCAGACGCTGGGCGTGTTGATATTGCCCAGGGTGGCCTCGAGCGTGGACTGCGCGGCCGAGCGCGAGGAGACGTGCACCATGCCGGCCTTCGTCCGATCCGTCTCGACGCGGATTTCGGGATAGTTCACCTGCAGCGAGGGATAGATGTCGCGAATCCCCGCGACCGTTTGCGCGACGGCGGCGATGGATTTCGATTGCTCTTCCAGGGCCTGCAGGTTTTCTCCGGTCACCTCGACGACCAGCGGAGCCAGGTAGCCATTGGAGAAGACGCTGGCCACCAACCCGCCCGGCCACTGCAGGAACTCCACGCCCGGGAAGTTGCGATTGAGGATTCCCCGCATGCGGTCCGCGATCTCGCGCTGGCCGAGTTTCCGGTGCTCCGGAGGACTCAAGGCGACGCGAATGAAGCCCATGTGGGGGCCCGCATTCGGGCTATTCATCGCGCTACGCGCGTTCTGCGGCGACCCGACGTTGGTGAGTACCATTTCGACGTCGTCGTGGGGCAGCTCGTGGGCGAGGACGGCGCCCATTTCGTTGATCTTTCGTGAGGCATCGGCTAGCGAGGTCCCGGGCGCGAGCCGTACGTAGATGCGCTCCATGGACTCGTCGATTTCGGGGAAGAAGGTACTAGGCAACTTGGTCGCCATCCAGGCGCTCGCCGTCACCAGAACCAGGGCCGCGCCAAGCACGTTGCCCCGAAAGGGCAGGACCTGGCGCAGGGTGCGGGCGTAGCCCTCGGCCACGCCGTCGATGAAGCCGGCGATGGCGGCGCGCAGTCGTCCGGGCTCGTCGTGGGTGAGGAAATACCGGCACGCCAGGGGCGTCACGCACATGCTGACGAAGTAGGAGGCAATCATGCTGACCGCCACGGTGGTGGCGAGCGGGACGAAGAGTTTCTTGGCCAGACCCACCAGCAACACGACGGGGAGAAGCACCGCCATGGTGGTCAGCGTCGAGGCGAGCACGGGCAGCGCCACGGCGTTGGTCCCTTGCAGGGCCGCCTGGTAGGCATCGAGCCCCTGGCGGCGATGGCGGTGAATCGACTCCAGCACCACGACTGCGTCGTCGACCAGCCGGCCCATGGCCAGCGTCAGTCCCCCCAGCGTGAAGGCATTGAGCGTGTGCCCCCCGGCGTAGAGCACAATGAGGGTCACGGCAAAGGAGAGTGGAATCGCTACCGAGACGATGATGGTGCCACGCACACTCTGCAGAAACAGCAGAATGACCAACGCGATGAGCACCAGCGCCTGCAGGACCTCTTTCTTGAGGCCCTCGTAGGTGGTGCGCACGAAGGTCGACTGGTCGAAGATGGGCTTCACCTCGACCCCGGGTGGCAAGTCCTTGAGCCCGTGTACGGCCGCCTTGACTGCATCCACGATCTCGAGCGTGTTGCCGCCGGGAATGCGCAGAACATTCAAGTACACGGCGTCATTACCATTGACCGCCACCGCCTGGGTTTCTGGCGAGCCGCCGTCCTCGATGCGCGCGACGTCGTGAATGAGGACGGGTTTGCCCTGGCGCAGTTTCACCATGGCGTCGCCGATGTCGCTGACCCGCTGGGCGACGGCGTTGGTGTAGACGTTGGCGTCGAAGGCCGCCGCAATCATCTCGCCCGAGGGCAGGAGCGCGTTCGATTGCGCCACCGCGGCCGCGACATCGGTGGAGGTCAGGCCGCGGGCCTGGGCACGAGCGGGATCGACGATGATGTTGATCTGTCGCTGCCGGCCGCCGTTGATGGCCGCGCTCGCCACGCCGGAAATGCCCTCCAGAATCGGCTCGATGGAGTTCAAGGCGTAGTCGTAGAGCTGGGGCCCGGAAAGCCCGCCCCCGGACACGGCGACCTGAATGACCGGGGCGTTCGACGGGTCGTATTGCAGGACGAAGGGCGGCAGAACCCCCAGCGACTTGGGCACGGCCGACATGGCGAAGGCGACCTGCTGCTGCACCAAGGTTTGCGCCGAATTGAGATCGGTGCCCCACTTCAGCCAGACGAAAACGACGCTCAGGTTGTTGCGTGAGTTGCTCTCCACGTGGTCCACTCCGGGCGTGGCGCTGACGTACTTTTCCACTCGCCAGGTGATGGTCTTTTCCACGTCCTTGGGGCCAAGGCCCGGCGCCAGCGTGCCCACTACCAGCACCGGCGGCGTCAGCTCGGGGAAGGTGTCGACGCTCATGCGCGGAGTGACGACGAAGGCGAAGACCACGAGCCCGATGCAGATCATCAGGATGGCGATGGGGTTGCGCAGTGCCAGACTCGTCATTCGACGCCCCCCTTCGTCTCCGTGGGGCGTGCCGGCGCGGCCAGCTCGACCTTCACCTGAAGATGGTCACCCTCTTTGAGGAGGGCGCGCCCCTCGGTGATGACCAGCGCGCCCTCGGCGAGAGATGGTTCCAAGAAGAGGTTGCCCGCTTTTTCGCCGAGGACATTGACGATGACCCTGCGCGACCGTTCGTTCTCGGCCAGGAAGAGCGTGGCCTTTCCGCCCTTGACGGCGCCGGCGGCGAGGGGGATCTCGACGGCCGGCACAGGCGCAGCGGCGGCCACGCTGATTTCTGCGGTGGTGCCGACGGGCAGCGTGCGGCCTGGATCGGGCAGGTCGACCTCGAAGTGCACGGTGCGCGTCGACTCGTCGGCCGCGGGCGAGCGACGTGCGACGGTTCCCACCAAACGGCGTCCAGTGGCCAGGGCGCGGATGGTTACCCGGACCCCGGGCTTGACCAAGTCGAAATCCTCCTCGGGGACGTCCGCGTCGACGCGTACCGTGGTGCGGTCGATGACCGCCGCGATGGATTGGCCGGGATGCACGTAGGCGCCGGGATCCATGGTGCGGTCCGAGACCTCGCCATCGAACGGCGAGCGCAACACGCAGTCGCTGACCTCCAGGGTGGCGCGCTCCAGGCTCGCCCGGGTCGAGAGCAGCTCGGCTTGCTTGCTGGCGCTCTCGGCCTGTTTCTTCTCGATCTCGTTGGCCGAGGCGAAGCCGCCGTGCTCGAGCTCGGCGACCCGCGCCGCCTCGTGCGCCAGCGCCTGTTGCTGGGCGGCGAGGGCGCGCGCCTGCATCGAGACGGCCTGGCTGGTCGCCGAGGCATTGCGGCAGTCGAGCGTGCCGATGACCTGGCCGCGCCGGACGCGGTCGCCGGGGCGAACCAGCACCGTGCCCACGTACGCGGAAATGAGCTGCGGCCCGATCTTCGCCTCGACCCAGGGCAAGAGCGTGCCCACGTACTGCCGCGCCGGCGTGTACAGCGCTCGCCGTGCCTCGACGGCGGTGACCCCCACGGGCAGGGAAACCAACGCCACCCGGTTGACGTTCGCCGTGGCGCGCGCGACCAGGAGAAAGCCCAAGAGCAGGACGAGGGCGACGCCGCTGGCGATCACGAGCGGAATGCGGCGGCGCGAGCGGTCGGCGGTCGTGACTGGCGCCGCGGGTTTTGCGGGGGCGGCTTTCTCTGTGGCCGAGCTTTTCATGAATCCTCCGCCAGCAACTTGCCGAGCACGGCGCGGGCGCGCGACAGCTCGAATTGTCCGCCGGCGAGCTGGATCTCAGCGTCGGTGCGCAAGTACTCCGCGTCCGCCAGCTCCAGCGCGGTCCCCAGGCCCGCCTTCCAGCGCGCCTCGGCCTGCGCGTAGTTTGCTTGCGCCGCCTCGACGGAGCGTTGCAGCCCGACGAGTGCGTCGTGCGCCACCTGCGTCGTGAGATAGGCCCGCTGGATCGCGGATACTTCCTGCTGGGCCGCGGTCGCGATGTCGCTTTGGAAAGCCTGCTCGCGCATGGCAGAGGCGCGCCCACGCGCCGCGATGACCGGGTCGTAGAGCGGCCAGCGTACAACCAGACCCAGGTCCCAGTTGGGCACATCCGGCACGTAGCCGGCGTACGTCGCGCCCGAGCCAGCGTTGGGCACGGCCCCGCCCGCCCGCCCGGAAAACGTGCCGGTGAGGAGCAACTCGGGGCGCGCCTCGGCGACGATAGCGCGGGTCACCGCTTGCTGCGCAAGGAGGCGGGCGCGCGCCTCGAGCAGCAAGGGATCGCGGGTAGCGATGGCGGCGATGGCCTGATCGAGCGGGGGCAGCGGAGGGATGTCCGCCAGCTCCTCCTTGGCGTCGAGCCTCCGATCGGGAACCCCGACCGCCGCGGCGAGCACGACCTCGGCGCTGGCCAGGCCGCCCTCGGCCCGCATGCGGTTGACCTCGAAGCGCGCCAGATCGGCGGCGGCCCGAGTGCGTTCGATGGGCGCGAAGAGCCCACTCTTGACGCCCGCCTCGGCCATGTCGCTGTGGACGCGGGTTCGTTCGTACGCATCCCTCGCCGCGCGCAGCACCGCCTTGGCGCCTCGAACCGCGAAGTAGGATTCCTTGACGACCAGCCGGATGCCTAGACGCTCTGCCTCGGCGTGGTAGCGCTCGCTCTCGACCGCGGCGTCAGCCGCGGCGCTTTGCGCGCCGATACGACCGAAATCGTACAGCTCCTGCGTGAGCGAGACGGCGGCGAGCGTCGATGCCGACGGCCTCCAGGCGGCGCCGTTGCTGTCGATGACCTTGGTCGCGCCAATTCGCGGCAAGGCGACCTCGGGGGTACCAAGAAAGGCGGCTGTCGTATTGTTCGCCGTTCCTTCGAACAGCTCGGCCGCGGCGCCAACGCTCGGCAGCCAACGGGCCCGCGGAATGCGCGCATCGGCCCGTGCCGCTCGCACGCGATCGAGGGCGGCGCGCAGGGAAGGTTGGTTGGCCTGCGCGTAGGCGAGCGCCTCGTCGAGACCCACGGCCCTGGGAGTCTCGCGCGTCCACAACGGTGTTTCGCTGGCCGGGCGTGTCGCGCCCTCGGCTAGCGCAGATGGCTCGCCGACGAGCAAGCAGGCCAGCAGGAACGCGCTGCGCGACAAGACATGCAAGGCATCTTGTTTCCCTGACTTCCTAGGTTTGGATATTGCTGCTCGCACACCCAGGCCTGTAGCACCCGCCGTACCAAGCCGGACGGGCCGATATCTCGGGAAGATCGTCGGTGAGTTAACCGCACAGTCGGGCGCAATTCCCGAGACTTCGGGAAGAACTCCCAAAACGGGACAGGAGCCCGATGGTATGGCTGGCCGACAAGCCCAGCTCGTTGCCAGGCGCGTATCTTGCTTGAGGCTCCGGTAGGGCTATGCTTTTCGCGACGCGAGAACTGTTCTTCCCGCCTGTGACGATGTCGGTCACCGTTCGAAAAGTCGACGGCCGAGGCGGCGGGACCACTCGTGGACGCATGAAAACGACTCCCATCATCTGGCTGATGTTGTTGGCGCTCATGGCGATTGGAGCACTCGCCTACCTCGACGCGGATCGAGAATCGGCGGCCGCGCTCGCCGACTTCGCCCAGGAGCAAGCCACGCTGGCCCAAAGCCTCGCCGCCGACCTGAGCGCCCGGTTGGCGGCGGCCCACCACGACGCGCTCGCGGTGGCGCAAAGTCACGCCGCGGGACAGGCGCCGCTGCCCGCCATCGTGGAACGGTATCTGTCCGTCGTGGCTCGCCCGCAAGGAACGGAGGCAGCCCCGGCGCCCTCGGCCAGCGACCGGGCCGTACGATTGTCGTTTCCCGCGCAAGACGGCGCGGCCATCGACCTCACCGTCGCGCTGTCGAGCCTGCTTTCCGACCTCAAGACCACCGAGCGGCCCAACCGCGTGATGTTGCTGCTCCGGCCACCCGCCGCGGAGAGCTTCCGTACCACCGACGGTCGCCTGCTCGAGGCTCGGGAAATCCTTTCCGCGCTCGACGCTGGCCGCAGTTTCCTACGGCTGTCGCCCGCCGAGGCGGGGCGCCTCGGCCTGCCGGCGCGCACCGCGCTCGCGGGACTGGCGCGCATCGACGCGGGTGCCGCCGGACCGTGGGGAATCGCCGCGGTGGCCAGCGCAGAGCGCGAGCGCGATCGCGAGCGTTGGGCGCACTGGCGCCTGATCTTGAGCGTCGTGACCGCCAGTGGGCTCGTCCTCACCTTCGGCGGGCTGGCCATGCGCAATCAGCGCAAGGAGTTACTCTTGCAGCACCAGTTGGCCCTCGCCGATCTCAGCCGCCAGCGTGACGAGCGGCTGGAACGCGCGGGGCGGGCCGCGACCATGGGCGCTCTGGCCGTGGGGGTAGCGCACGAGATCTCGACCCCGCTTGGCATCATCGCTGGCCGGGCCGAACAACTCGTCCCCAAGGTTTCCTCCGACGAGCGCGCGGCCGGCTCTGTTCGCATCATTCTCGAACAGATCGACCGCATTCATCGGGTGATTCGCGGTCTACTCGGCCTCGCGCGCGGCGATCGGCCGACGGCCGAGCCCATCGAGCCCGCAGCCCTGGTCCGGGATGCGATGTCGCTGGTCGAGCATCGTTTCCAGAAGGCGGACGTGCCGCTCGTCGCCGAAATCGCGCCCACACTTCCGACCATTTACGGCGATCCACGCCTACTGGAACACGCGCTGGTCAACCTGCTCCTCAATGCCTGCGATGCGTGCGCATTGGGCGGCGAGGTCAAGGTGACGGCGCTGGCCGACGATGCCGGCCGGAATCTGACCATCAGCGTGGTCGATGACGGCCCCGGGATCTCGCAACAGGATGCAGGGCGCGTGCTCGAACCATTCTTCTCGACCAAGCCGAGCGGCCGCGGGACTGGGCTTGGTCTGCCGATCGTACAGGAGATTGTGGCCAGCCATCGCGGGTCGCTCTCCCTCGAATCGGTTACGCCCCATGGCACGCGCGCCACTATTAGCATCCCCGCCACCGAGGAATCCCCCCATGCCTGACAGTAAGCCTCGCATTCTTGTCGTTGACGACAACCTCGAAATGGCCAGGACTCTGGCGGAAGGGTTGTGCGATCACGGCTTCGAGGCGCAGGCCGTCGGTTCGGGGACGCTGGCCGCGGACCATCTCAAGACCGATCACATCGACGCCCTGGTCACCGACCTGCGCATGCCGAAGATCGATGGCCTCGACCTCCTGTCGCTGTCGCGCAGCCTGGCCCCCGAGCGCCCGGTCATCGTGATGACCGCCTTCAGCGCCATCGACACCGCCGTCGAATCCATCCGGCAGGGCGCCTACCACTACCTGACCAAGCCCTTCAAGGCCGAGGAGCTGGTGCTCTTCCTCAAGCGAGCGCTCGACGAATCCCAGGTCCGGCGCGAGGCCGCCGCGCTCAAGAAGACCCTGCATGATCGCTTCTCGACCGAGCGCATCCTGGGCAACAGCGCCGCCATGCGGAACGTGCGCGAGATTGTCACCCGGGTCGCCCGGGTGCCTGTCCCCGTGTTGATTCTGGGCGAGACGGGTACGGGCAAGAGCCTGGTCGCGCAGGCCATCCACGCCGAAAGCCAGCGCGCCACTCGTCCGCTGGTAGTCGTCAATTGCGCGGCCCTGCCCGAATCGTTGCTCGAGAGCGAGCTCTTCGGGTACGTCAAAGGCTCCTTCACCGGCGCGGCGGCGGATCGGCCGGGGTTGTTTCGCGAGGCGAACAGCGGCACTCTGTTTCTCGACGAGATCGGCGAGATGGCGCCGGGGTTGCAAGCCAAGCTGCTGCGTGTCATCGAGCAGGGAAGCATCCGACCGGTGGGTTCGACCAAGGAAGAGCAAGTCGATGTCCGCCTGGTTGCTGCCACGCACCGAAATCTGCGCGACGCGGTCAAGGCCGGCGAATTCCGCGAGGACCTGCTCTACCGCCTGGACGTGATTTCCATCAGCATGCCAGCGCTGCGCGAGCGCCGCGACGACTTGCCCGAGCTCATCGCCTACTTCCTCAAGCAGGCAAGGGCCAAGTACCCCGGCGCGCTTCCCGAGACCTTGTCCCGCGAGGCGCTCGACTGCTTGCTGGCCTACGACTGGCCCGGCAACCTACGCGAGCTGGCCCATGTGCTGGAAAAGGTGGTCTTGCTCGGGCGCGCAGCCGTGGTGATGCCGGAGGACGTGCCCGAGTCCATCCGGCACCCGGAGCGCCTGGCCCTGCCGGAGTTCCAGGGAGAGATTTTGCCCATCCGGGATCTGCAGCGTCGCTACGCCACCTGGGCTTTGGCCCAGCTCGGCGGCCACAAGGGCAAGGCCGCCGAGAAACTGGGCATCGACGCCAAGACCTTGTGGAAATGGCTCAACGAAGGCGGCAGCGACTCGTAATTAGAAAATGTGACGGCGGAAAATGGCTTCGGTAGTTTAGTGTGCGGGCAGGAAGTGGATGCTGGCCAGGTTGACCGGGGTACCCTCGATCGCGACGGCGTGTTGGGGGTCGAGCGCGAGGCTGTGATGGCAACCAAGCTGCGTCTGCCGTTCGAAATCCAGAGACACCAGCTTGGTCTCTCCCGGCGCTAGCGAAAGCGAGCCGGATTCCTGGGGGTGCATCACCACGTCATCAGTCTTGCTATCCGCCGCGAGCTGGAAGCCGTCCAGGGAAAGCACCGCGACGTGGTTCGACTCATTTTTCACTTGCAGGTTCACGCCGACATGAAGCTCATCGTCATTAGTGGTGGTGGGGTATTCCTCGGTACTACGGTTGACATAACACTGTTCACCGGCAATGGTGATCTGGACCCCCTCCTTGGAGAGTGCCGGTCCAGAGGTTTGGTAGGGCGCCGCGTACCCGCAGGAAGCAGTGGATACCGCGGCGACCAGGGAAAAGACGCAAAGTGTGCTGTTGTTCATGATGACCCTCTCATAGGTCGGCAAGCAGCAACCTACATGCCAACCCCGAGCCGCGAGCTTTGGGCGAGGTTAGGCACGCGACAGGACACGGAATCGGGAGATTTTCCCGGCCGCTCGGGAATTCGTCCCACAATCCCAGGTTCGCGACTGTCTTTCGCCCTGCAACGAATCAAGACATTCCGGCCTCTCGCCCCGGCAAAGGCAACACGCCCGAATTCGCCGAAGGAATCATGCCTGTCCAAACCAGATGAGACAACCTATAGACGCCGAGCTCGCACATGACCGGCGTCACCGTCACGTCACTGGCCGCGGATGGGGTTCTTGCGATGAACAGAAATCGGACGCATTTCCGGATTTGATCGGGAGAGGATCCCGAATCCAACAGGAGCTGGCCACGGATCGCGAGGCTGCACGATCTTGCCGTGTTGGCACGCTGAATGCCTTTCTCGCAAGGTAATGGACTCTTGATTGAGGTTTCCGCCATGCGACTAACGCCCGCACCTGCCGCTTTCTTTGCGCTGTCGGCCTGCGCGACGGTGCCGTCCGGTCAAGCGGGGGTTCTGCTCGGTACTTCCGGCGTCGCACCGGAGGCGCTGGGGGAGGGCGTACATTTCATCGGTCCGCTGGCCGAGGTCGAAACCTACGATCTACGCGCGCAAGAGGAGAGCGAGGACCTCGCTGCACTCTCAGCGGACGGCGTGATGCTGGAGGCACACGCCTCCGTCATGACCTTCCATCCGGTGCCAGCGGAGGTAGAGGCCTTGGCGCGCGAGATCGGTCCGGATTACTACCAGATGCTCGTCAGGCCCGAGGTTCGCTCCGCCTTGCGCGGGGTCCTGGCGGCGTTTCCCGCGGATGCGCTGGACACGCCCGGCATCAGTCGAGCCGAGCGAGAGGTCACGGAAGCCACCGCGCAGCGACTGCGGCCATATCATATCGTATTCGACTCAATCAGCCTGCGTACGCTCCGAATTGCACCGACGTCTGCGGGCTACCAGGCGATTCTTGCAACCGGGGTCAAAGAGCAGGAAGCGATTGCCGCCCGGCAGCTACCAGAGCTGGCCCGGCGGGAAGCCGAGGCGCGCCGGGCCGCGGCCCGCGGCATTGCCGAGGCACACGCGCTCATCGCGCCCACGATTTCACCGGAAATCCTGCACGACGCTGCCAACCGAGCCTGGTCCAGGCTTCTCACTGCGGCTTCGACGCATGTCGAGGTCCGCCCGCACGCACAACCCTATGTCTTGGAGGTTCAACCATGAACGCATACCGACTGATATGGAAACCCTGGCAGGGTTTCCATTCCTTCCCGCGATGGTCCGCGCCGAGCCAAGCTCGGCGGCTCCCCACACGACTGACTTTGGCGGGAAGGTGGCTCTTTGTGCTCGGGACAATGGGCGCAGCTGGGGGCTGCGCGACGACCGTGGGCCCCGGGCGCGTGGGAGTCTTGTGGCGCGCCTCGAATGGCACGCAATCCAATGCCTACGGGGAGGGCCTCTACTACATCGCGCCGTGGAACGATCTCTACGTGTACGACCTCCGGTCCATGAGTCATGACGAGGTGCTTGACGTCATCGCGGTCAATGGTCTCGGTATCAAGCTCGACGCCTCGGTCAGGTACCATCTCAACCCGGTTGAAGTGGTGCCTCTGCAAAAGCAGATCGGCCCCGACTACTATCGGACGGTGCTCGAGCCGGTCTTGCGGTCGGAGGCTCGCCGCGTTTTTGGGCGCTACACGCCCGAGGAAATCTATTCGACCAAGCGCGACCTCATCGAGCGTGAGATCCGCGAGGGCTTGCGTTCGAAGATCGAAGGCAAGCACATTGCGCTGGAGGCGGTCCTCATTCGCAACATCGAGCTCCCGGACGCGATTCGCCATGCCATCGACCAGAAGCTGGCGGCCGAGCAAGACGTCTTGAAGATGAAGTACGTCATCGAGGTGGCCAAGTCCGTGGCCGAGCAGCGACGGATAGAGGCCCAGGGCGTTGCCGACTACAACCAAATTGTTTCCGCCAGCCTGACCTCGCCGATGCTGGAGTTCGACCGTATCCAGGAGCTCAACCGCCTGGCGGCGTCCAACAATTCCAAGACGGTCGTGATCGGACCGGGCGCCGGCGGCACGCCCGTGCTCCTGTCGACACCCACTGCGGCCGCGCGTTAGCGGGCCGCCTTCGTAGGGGAAAAAGCACTCTTGGAGAAACCCATGACACCCTTCGGTCGCCAGATGTCTTCGCTGGTTCTCATTTCGGCCGGGGCTGCCTATGGTTTGATGGGGAGGGCTAAGGCAGCGGATCCCAAGTTCCCCGTCCCTTCGCACCCGAACGTCGACGGCAGGT
>PNBO01000023.1 GCA_003136095.1 Myxococcales bacterium | reverse complement strand
GCGATTTCTTTTCGCCCATGTACCCGCGCATCGCCGCCATCCCCCGAATGTATCAATCGCAGGGGAAAGGCAGGCCCATGTACATGGTGGAGTACGCGTACGCGCGCGGCAACAGCACAGGCAATCTGCAGGATTACTGGAACCAGATCGAATCGCTGCCTTACCTCCACGGCGGGTTCATCTGGGACTGGCAGGACAAGGGCATCCGCAAGAAGGACGCCGACGGCAAGGAGTTCTGGGCATACGGCGGCGACTACGGCGACAAGCCNNTCCGCGTCCGCAACAAGAACCTGTTCCGCGACCTCTCCTATGCGCACGGCAGTTGGGTGCTGGAAGAGAACGGCGTCGCCATTCAGAAGGGCGAGTTGCCGCCGCTCACCGCCCAGGCCGGGCAGGCGCAGGAAGTGACGCTGGCGGTCAAAGAACCGAACCTGGTTCCAGGCACCGAGTACTTCCTCAAGGTGAGTTTCCGGCTGGCCGCGGATGCGTCGTGGGCACCTGCCGGGTTCCCGGTGGCGTTCGATCAGCTTGCGATGCCATACAAGGTCCCCCCCGCCCCCGGCCTCGACACCGCCGCGATGCCGTCCCTGCGCGTGAGCGAGTCGTCCGCTGGCGCGGAGATCTCGAACGGACGCTTCACGGCCCGGTTCGGCAAATCCAGCGGCAGCCTCGAATCGTACGTGCTCGACGGCAAGGAGATGATTGCCGGCCCTCTGGCACCGAACTACTGGCGCAGCGAGACCGACAACGACCGCGGCAACGGCATGGCGCGCCGGCAAGGCGCGTGGCACGACGCCGGAGCGAAGCGCTCGGTGACGTCGATCACCATCGAGAGCGTCTCACCGAAGCTCGCGAGGGTGACGGTGGACGCGTCGCTGCCGGCGGGCGACTCGAAGCAGCGCATCGTCTACTCCGTCTACAGCAGCGGCGCGGTGGAAGTGGAAAGCGTTCTCAAAGCCGCGCAGGGGCAACCGGACCTGCCGCGAGTCGGACTGCAATTCCGGATTCCCGGCGAGTTTCGCAGCGTCTCGTGGTTCGGGCGCGGACCGCAAGAGTCCTTCTGGGATCGTAACACCTCGGCCGCGGTGGGCCTCTATTCCTCGCGCGTGGATGACATGTGGTATCCCTACCCGCGCCCGCAGGAGACGGGCAACCGGACGGACTCCCGTTGGGCCGCATTTTCAAACGCGCAGGGCCTCGGGTGGAAGATCACGGGGCTGCCAACCTTCGATTTCAGCGCGTGGCCTTTTCGCCCCGAGGAGATCGACCACTTCGCGCCTTCGGTTCCGGGCCGCAAGCACCCCACCGAGATCGTCTTCTCCGACGACATCACCGTGAACGTGGATTACCGCCAGATGGGGATTGGAGGCGACGACGGCTGGGGCGCGCGCCCGCACACCGAGTACACTCTGCCCGCCGCCCGCGAGTACCGCTACAAGTTCCGCATGGAGCCGGTAGCGCCCGCGGCTGGGCGGGCAAAGTAACCCCGGAGCTATCGCAGGGCCACGGGAATCGACGTCAGCAGGATGCATGCGGTCAAGCTCGCCGGCCAGGCCGATCCANNCGCGCCAGCGTCTCCCAGAGCACGTCCAGCATCTCCGGTAACCAAGTTCGCTGGGGATCGCCCGACGCCATTTCGGCTCCATTCTAATCCGCTGATGGTGCGCGCGGCTGCCGTCCTCCGGCTGCCCTGGGCCTCGGCTACTTCTGGGCAACGAGCCGGGCTATGCGTTCGGGCCGCCAGGACCAGTCGGCTTGGGCTCGAGTGTCTTCGTATCGGAGGATGCGGAGGCGCCCGAATACCTCAAACAGTCCGTTGGGTTTGGGCAGCCATGCGGCTGCGCGCTCGCTGCCCGATTCGTCCATCAAGTGCTCGAACACCAGAATGCCGCCCGGCTTGAGCAGCTGCGAGGGCTGCTCAGGGAGCGCTTCGGGTTTGCTGCGCACTGGGAGAAGCGAGACTTGGCGGGTTACGCGCTGGTCGTCGGACACAACGGACCCAAAATGAAGCAGTCAGCGGAGAGCGAGATGGAAGCGCCCGAAAGCAGTGGGCCGACGCGCTTGGATGAGAACCTCTTCCCTGTCATCCCGCCCGGCTACCCTCCAAAAGGGATAGTCACCTTCAGGAACGGCGACACCCTCTTCAACACCGGCGCACGTCACGCATCAATGGATATATTAGCGGTCGAATTGTCGCGCTACTTAAAGCAACCCCATCGTCGACGGGACGGAGCTAGCTGCGAAGTACGATTTCGTCCTATACTGGACGCTCGATTCGTCTGCTGCTGCGCTTACTGCCGACGGTGGGTTGGCGGCAATAGGCACGTCCCTTCCCACCCTTCAACAGGCGCTACAGAAACTCGGCCTCAAGCTGGAAAGGCGGAAATTAGCGACCGACGTGCTAGTCGTGGATCACACGGACAAAGCCCCGACAGAGAACTGAGCCGAGTGACCATTGGCGGCGGTATCGCGTCAACAAAGCGCCAACACCGAACTAGGCAAGCGCGAGAGGGTCAACGGACGTGAAGT
>PNBO01000446.1:18828-21999 GCA_003136095.1 Myxococcales bacterium | reverse complement strand
GAAGCCGAGGCCGGCCAGGATCTCGCGCGCCCGCGCCTCCAGCGCGTAGCCGCCCAGCTCGTCGAAGCGGGCCTGCACGTGACCGAAGCGGTCGACCAACTTGTCGATCTCATGAGCTCGCGCGGGATCGGCCATGGCGTGCTCGAGCTCGTGCAGCTCGTCGGCCAGCGCCGACACCGGACCGGCGCCATCCATGGTCGCCGCCAAGGCGGACATGCCCTTCATCTCGCCCACGTCCTGGCTGAAGTGCCCGATGGTCACGTTGCGGTCGATGGAGATCTGCCCGTCGTCCACCGACTCTTCGCCCATGATCAGTCGAAAGACGGTCGACTTGCCCGCACCGTTCGGCCCCACCAGGCCGATGCGCTCGCCACGCAAGAGCGCGGCGCTCGCGTCAACGAATAGGATTTGCGGGCCATGCTGCTTGCTGATGTTGTCGAGTCGAACCACGAGGGTGCCGGGGTGTACTACGCGCGGACGCGCTTGTCCACCCCGCTCCCATCGACGCCATCGACGAAAGACGTCATGGATTGGAGTCGGCCCGGTCGTCCACGCAGGCGCCGAGGGCGCACAGGTAGTGCGGGCGGGCCAGGTCGGCCACGGCTGGGTGCAGCCTTGGCCATCGATGCTTCACCAGCGCCAGATACCAATCTCGACCCGCGGGGAAATGCAGGGCACGCGCCTCGCGTGCGTAGTGCAGGCAATACGAAGGGTTGGCCATCTGGGCCAGGGCATCGGCATTGGAGAGGCACACCTCCTCCGCCGTTCCTTCACCCTGCGCGACGGGCAGCACGTGCCGACGAACGCAGGCGCTTGCAGCCAGCACGTGATCTTCGGGAAGACCCAGCTCGCGCAGGATCGACGTCGCCCTCGCCGCGCCCAGCTCGTGGTGTTCGGCGAAGCGGGAAAAGTCCTCGATGGCCGCAAGGTCGTGCAAGAGAGCGGCGGGCAGAACGATGTCCAACCTGGCACCGAGAATCGGCGCCAAACGGCATGCGAAGCGTTCGACCACCAGGATGTGCTCGCGATAGAAGTCCAGCCCCAGACGAGACTCGGGCCGTGCGCAGGCGCATTCGACAAGGGAATGCAGATTGGAAATCATGTCCACCCTCGACTCAAGACCGCGCACTGACCTGCTGCCGCCGGTAGCGCGCGGGAGCGGTGCCTTCGTGGCGTTTGAAGGCGCGATTGAAGGAGGCCTCGCTGCGGTAGCCGGCGCGCTCGGCGACATCGAGCATGGACAGATTGCTCTCGCGCAGCAGCTCCGCGGCCTTGGTCATGCGCCAGCGCGAGACATACTCCAGGGGCGGCTCGCCCACCAGGTCGGCGAAGCGCGCCGCGAACGCCGAGCGCGACAGGCCCACCGCGCGCGCCAGCCCCTCGACCGTCCACGGTTCGGCCGGCCGTTCATGGACGAGCTGCAAAGCCCTCCCAATCTGGGGATCGCCGAGGGCACGCAGCCCGCAATCTTTGCAGTTGCCGCTCATGATGAACGTGCGCAACGCCTGAACGAACAGGACGTCGACCAGCCGGCTGACCACCACGGTGCCTCCCGCGCTACGGGCGGCACTCTCGGCGATGAGTAGCTGCACGGTCGACGACAACCACGGCGAAACGCGCGCATCCGACGCGGAGATGTGAATGACAGACGGAAGCGCCTCGAACAGGGGGATCTTCCGCCCCGAACCGTAGCGGAAAGCGCCCGCGACCAGCGTCGTGCGCGCTCCATTGCCGCCCAGGCGAATGGGGTTGGTGGCGGTCGTGCGCTGGCATTGGCCCGCACTGAGGACGTGCAGCGGGCTGCCCTTGCCGTCACGCAACACATGCGCGTCACCGTTCGGCAGCAACGCGACATCGCCCGCGGACAACACGATCGGCCGTTCGGACCGTTCGATTTCGAGCTGGGCGCTGCCTCTGGCGATGACGATGAGACTGGCCGAGTCGGGCAAGCTCGGAAAGCTCAAGCCCCACGGGGCGCCGAGCTCCAGGCGGCCATAGACGATGGTCGTGAGGCGCAGGCTGCTCAGCAGATCGCCCAAGATATCCGTGACATCGGTGACATCGTTTGTCTCATCATCCAGCCTACTAAGACGAGCAATCAATTTTTCTGGATTCTTTGCCATGAACCGTCCAGCACCTCTCCTTCATCTACCTAGCACGCGGCTCTTCAAGCAGCCGGTCCCAAACCAAGAACCATGGAGAATTTGTCATGATCCAAGTTTCATCCCTTTCCCAATCCGATGAACGCCGTCTGGCGAGTGTCGCCGCGTTACCGTCGACAAGATCAAAGGAGAACGCCATGTTCACTACGAAAGTCAGGGAAGTTGCACTGCGGGCCGAGCCGTATCTCTATGCAACCCTGCGTATCGTCGCGGGTGCCATGTTCGCGTTTCACGGCGCACAAAAGATTCTCGGCTGGCACAGTCACTTCATGCCGCCCTTTGGCTCGCAGCTTTGGGTTGGCGGGCTCATCGAGCTGGTCGGAGGCACCTTGATCGCGCTCGGGCTGCTCACCCGCCCCGCTGCCTTCCTGGTCGCCGGCCAGATGGCCGTCGCCTACTTCCAGTTCCACTGGAAATTCGCCCTGGCCGGCGGCATGTGGCTGCCAGGCGTCAACCAGGGCGAGCTGGCCGTCGTCTACTGCTTCCTATTTCTGTTCATCGCCGCCCATGGCAGTGGAATCGCCGCACTAGGCAACCGACTTCGACGAAATGCAGCCTAGCGCCGTCGCGGTGAAGACAATGCGAATCGGAGTCGAGATCAGACGCTTTCGGTCCCGACGGGCACCTGCGGCTGCGCCGCTTCTCCGATCTCGATCCTTTCGTATTCCGCAATGACCTGCGCGCCCAATAACAGCAGTGTTGCAGCCATTTCCAGACTGAGCAGCACGATGATTGCCGTGGCCAGCGACCCATACACCACGGTCACTTGCGACAGCGTGCCGAAATACCAGCGCAACCCACGGCGGATGAATTCCCAAAGCAGGCCCGCCGTGGCGCCGCCGATAAGCGCGTGCTGTGCCGACAGCCGGCCTACCGGCATGAAGTAGTAGATCGCTGAGATGAGCAGAATTTCCACGGTCACGCCGGCGACGTAGATCAGCAAGCGCGAGAAGCCGCTCAGCGACCAGCTATGCCCCAGGATAGCGAGATTCGCGCCGCCTATCGTCAC
>PNBO01000446.1:0-18755 GCA_003136095.1 Myxococcales bacterium | reverse complement strand
AACTCCGCCACCACCGCCTTGCCTTCGCCCGGCACCACGTATTCCAGCGCCTGGCGCAACGTGGCCAAGAGCACGTCCTGGTCGATCACCTGCGACAGCGCGATAACCATCAGGATGAGTAGCGGCACGATGGAGAGCAGCGCGTAGTACGCGACCGCGCCGGCGAGGAGCAGGCCCTGGTTCGCCTGGAAGGCCTTGAGGACCTGGAGCGCGAAGCCGACTGGGTTCTTGAGGACGTGGATGGTGCGAAAGTTGATGATCTTCATGGGTGGCCGTGGCTAGCAGGTTGATTCTATCGCGGCGGGCTCGGTATGAGCCGCAAGAACTCCGTGCGGACCTGAAAATGCCGGGGGCTCAGGCAAGCAAAGGTCGCATTGTCAGCGAAATGCCCTAGGCTGTCTGAATGAGCTCGCTCGTTTGGCTTGGTCTAACGGTCTTCCTCGTGGTCGCCGTGGTTCTCAGTCACCGCACGCCGAAGGGTGGAAAACCGGTGGCGGGCACCCGCCTGATGAAACGCGCGCGCGGGATTCTCATCGTCGGAATGGTCGTCTGTGGCGCCATTGGCATCTGGAGTGCGTTCAAGCACTGAGCCCGGACGCTGAGGTCCTGTCACGCAGGCGCGGGCGGCGCGATGTACGTCGCAGGTTGGCCAATTCCGGCGGAGGGCGAGGTTGTCGATGGCGAGGTAGCCGCGGGTGCGGGACGGGCAACGCCATGCTCCAAGGAGGCTCAGAAACAGGGCGACCACCGTGCGATCATGCACGATGGCGGGAGGACATGGCCCGGCACACCCATCGCCATCGTCGTCACCGTCGGGAAACAGGGCCCGCGGATGATTTCATGGCGAACCACAAGGGACGATCGGCACCCTTGGTTCGGGCAGCTCACCATCGACGACATGAAGATCCGTCCGGCAGACGCCGCAGGCGGCCGCCTTGATTCGAAGCTCGCCCGGTCCGGGCTGCCGATCGGGCAGCTCCGTCCATTCGAGGGGAGCCCCGAGCCTTTTTAGCGTCATCGCATGCATGGACTGCGTCCCGGTCTGGCCAGGCATCGGCTCGGCCTCACGATGTTCCTGCTTGGGTGGCAGTTCCCGAGCCATAGAGGTGGCGCAACACGCTCGGCAGCAGCTCGGGCAGATCCTCGGCGATGAGGCCGGGGCCAAACTCGTTGGCGGCGGCGCTGTGCAGCCACACCGCGGCCGCTGCTGCAAAGAACGCGTCCATGCCTTGGGCGAGCAGGCCGAGCACGATTCCGCTCAACACATCGCCGGCCCCGGCGGTGGCCAAGGTCGGCGGCGCGTTGGCGTTGACAATCGCCCGCCCATCTGGAGCCGCGATCACGGTGTCGCTTCCTTTGAGAACGATGACGGCACCACTGCGACGGGCGGCGGCGCGGGTTCGAGTGAGCTTGTCGCCGCTCGGATCGAACAGACGACGGAACTCACCATCATGCGGCGTCAAAACGCATGGCCCGACGATCGCCCTGTCGAGCGAGACAGGATCGTCCTGGAAGGCCGTCAGCGCATCCGCGTCGAGCAGCGTAGGTCGCCCGGTCCCCAACATGGCCCGCACCCGCCCGCGGGTGGTCTCGCCAGCTCCGGCACCCGGCCCGATGAGCAACGCTGAAAAGCGTCGGTCGGAAAGCAGACCATCGAGCTCTTCTGGGGCCGCGAGTGGTTGAACCATGATGCTGGTCAGCGATGCTCCGTAGATTGACAGGGCGATCTCGGGCACCGCGATGGTCGTCAGTCCGGCGCCGGCGCGGGCGGCACCGCGAGCCGCCATTCGGGCGGCCCCCGTCATCGGGTACCCCCCGACGATCAGAGCGTGACCGCGCGCATACTTGTTGCCATCGATGCTGGGTCGCGGCAAGTGCGAAATCCAGAGTCCGGGGTCATTCTCGAACGTATCGGGGCCGATTCGCTCCAATACCACAGGCGGGATGCCGATATCGGCGACGACGACCTCACCACACAGCGATCGGGCGGGCAACAGCAGGTGCCCCGGCCTCTTGCGGGAAAAGGTTACGGTCAGAACTGCGGGTACGGCTCCCAGGACCTCGCCGGTATCGCCCATCAGCCCGCTCGGTACGTCGACGGCAACGATCGGTACGCCGCTACGAGCGGCGGCGGCCAACGTCTCGGCGGCCGCTCCCTCGAACGGCCGGGTGAGCCCTGACCCAAAGATCGCGTCCACCACCAGGTGCGCCCCGTCGAGCACCGCGGGCGTGAGGGGCTCGATGGCGCCGCGCCACCGTTCCGCGTGGCGGCGCAGTTTCTCTGGCTGAGTCTCATTCAGCCCGAGCAGCGCGAGCCGAACGGGCCAGCCGGCTTCGGCAAGGTGGTGGGCGGCGACGACACCCTCGCCGCCGTTGTTGCCGGGTCCACACAGCACCGTGACGGAACGCGCGGAATAGTGCTGCACGATCTGCCGTGCGACGGCCGCGCCGGCATTCTCAGTCAGCTGGCCTGCTGGTGTCCCGGCGGCCACTGTCAGTCGAACCGCTTCGCTCATCTGGCGAACATCGAGCAGGGCTGTGTGGGGGTTCATCGGGTCTCCAGCGGAAGAGCCAAGTTAGCTTCGCGGGCATGCATGACACTGGCAGCCTTTCCGATGACCGCCGCTCGCTCCGCGAAGCTCGTATGCCGCCACTTCTCTAGTGGATGCCCTCATAAGGTGTTCGCTGCGGCAACGATCGCCGCTTTCGTCATTCCGAACTCTTCCATGAGTACGTTACCAGAGGCGCAGGCCGCGATGGCATCCATGGCAAGTCCCCGCGCGATGTTTGCCGCGGCTTCTAGTCTTTCCAAGTTGGGCATGGGCGACAATCTTCCCTTGAGCCGCCGCCTACGTCTTCAACGCTTCTGAAGCTGGTGATTCGATCCTGATGTCGGGTTCCATCACCGATCCTGTCTCTGAAGCCAATCTCACCGCCCGCGCTTCCGAGGTAGCCATTGGAACCCCGATTCGGTCCGATGCTGACGCTCCTTCGTCGACGTCTTCGTCAGGAGCAGCGACCGCCAAAGGTCCCACCGCCTGCGGCAAGGGAATGCGCAGTGGATGTGTGGTCGGTTGCCGCGTCTCCTTGCTCCGGGTGCTCGTATCTTCAGCTTTCCGAGTGGATCCGTACTCCTCTTCTGGACGACTCTCGACAAAGGGACCACCTAGCTCTTCGGGCACTTCTTCATCACGGGTATCCTCTGCGGATTCGTCGCCACTCGCTCCTCGGAGGTACTGTTCGGCCATAAGCTCTGCCACACCATCCGATGTACCGGAAATCTGCGCGGCCTCCGGAATGAATGCGTCGCCCCCATCGGATCGTTCTTGTTTTGGCTTGCCCATATACGTCGTGCTCCCTTCAGTCTTCCTGATCTATGTCCATCCACCTACAAGCAGATTCCAGGCCACCGACCAGGCCGGCCCGGATGCTACCGACTTCTCCTTAGAGATTGTGGTGCGCCGAGCGGTCGGTGCCACGCGGAACGCCATCTTGATGCAGTTTCTCATCGAGGCCATTGTAATCGCTTCGATCGGCGGCCTGGTGGGTCTGGCTCTCTGTGCGCCCATCATTGGTGTGACCCGAATTGCCACTCCTGGGTTGGAGGAATAGAGTGATCGTTCGCCATTTGCTCGGAAATGCGCAGCGACGAGCCGCGACTCGTCGCCGACGCCTCAACCGGGCCAACATGGCTGGTGGTGCTCGTCTACCGTAGCTCCGGTCGCGCGCTTTCCGCGAATCCACCCGGCGACCAGTCCGCTGGCCGACCATAATAGTCATAGAGACGTGTTTCGTACTCGCGATTGATGGCGGTTTCGGCGTTCCATTCGGGGCTATCCTTGATCTTTTGTCGCGAGAGGTCCACGAAGACCTTCCTCTCATTCCAACTGATGCGGGTGGCCCAGTGTGGCGCAATCAGCACGCTCTTGCCCAACCACCAGTTGCTGGTGTCGACGACCAAATAGCGGACCTTCCATGTCTCATCGTCGACGATGCAATCTTGGATGTGTCCGATGGCCTTGTCGCTTCCCTCTATGTGGTATCCACGGATCTCTTTGTCACTTCGCAAGTGGCCATCCCCGGACGGCTTCTTGGAACGCTCAGCCGCCCCCTCGTTCCACTGGCCGGGCGCCAGACCAGCAGGATAGGTACTCATGCCCCAGAATCCGGAGTACTCCCAATAGTTGGGATATCCATAATAGCGATAGTAGTCCCGTTCGTGTTGGCGAGAGACAGGCTTGTGGACATCAATGCTCGGGCTGTTCTTGACCCTTTCCGAGGTCAGCGCGAGGTGAAACTGGCGGGTCGCCCACTCGGCCCGCCGAAAGAAGATGGGCGAAATGAGAACCTGGCGTCCATCCTGGAAGAAAGTGCCACCCGTCCGGACGACTAAATAGCGTATGACCCAACGCTCATCGTCCAAGAGAAAGTCGGAGACCTTTCCGATCTCGCCGTCGCTCGCGCTGACTTCGTATCCTTCGATATCCTTTAGGCTTCGCAACATGTGTATTTCCCTTCATGCTCCGCGGAACTGTTTGCTGTCAGGGAGTGCCAAGAGGGCTCGGCTCGGGCTGAGACTCAAGTGCCCAAATGTCTCGGCGATGAGCTCGTGGCTTGCGGCTATCCAGTCCTCACGGTCAAAGCCATGCGTGCCGCCGCGCGCCTCGTACTTCTCGTACGCACGCTTGGCGATGTCGGCATGGGAGGCAGATCTCGCGGCGCCAGGATGCGCCGTTCCCGGTACTTGCGAAGAACTCGCTGGGCGTTGGACGTGATGGGAAGAATGAGATGCATTCTGTGACATGATGGTTCCTTTCCGATGGGTGATTACGGCGGTGGGCTGTCTGGCATCTTCAACAAGAATCCGAGGACCACGCCGTCTTGGACGTAATCCTCGGGTCCGTTCGGTCCCTACTGAATCTGCAGTTGGTCGTCGACCTCGGTCACGCCAGGAGCTGACCAAGCAGCGGCCACGGCGTCCTCGATAGCCTGCCAAGAGGATGGGTGTCCGGTAAGCGTCACCTTACTCCCCGAAGCATTGACGTGAATCGACTTGGCATCCGCCGTCGCATGCCGTTGCAGCGCGGCCACGACCTTGTCCTTCACCTCCGACGAGGAGGTCTGAGGCTTGAGGGTGATGGCATTCAAGACGGAGACAACACCCGCCAGATAGCGAACCGCTCGCGCAGCGGCCTCACGCTGGTAGTTCCAGGCGACCTGACCTTCGAGGGTGATCGCGCCTTGATGTACCTTGGCGGTGACCGAGTTGGGGACGTAGACGTCCCACTTGAGAGCACTCTGTGTCGCGGCGGCGATGTCCGAATCGGTGCGGACGTGGTCGGAGAGAAGCTTGACCGTGAGGTCCTGGGCAACGGTCCGAACGCCGCACACGCGCTTGGTCGCGTCCTCGGCAGCCCATTTCTCTGGATAGGTGTCGACAGCTCCAAGAAGCGTGACGACGCCCTTGTCCACGCTTACCCCGATCTGGGCGGCGTTGACCTTGGGGTCCCAGCGGAGCTCTTGCTCGATGTCTTCCTTCAACTGATTGTCGGTCTTACTCATGCGTTGCTCCTAGTTCGATGATTGGTTGCAGCTCACGCCTCCCACCTTTGCGGGGGCATCTACGGCTAACCCGTGAGCACGATGTGTGCCATGGGCACCCATCGCGATGGCGAGGGCGATTCAACCCAACGAGCAGATCTCCACGCCTAAGTTCATTCAAAGTGAACAAGACATCACTTCATAATGGTCGCCAAAGAGCTACGACTCAACGAACGGTTGTCACACACATGCAGATTGAATGAGTGACTCCATCATTCTGACTTGACCAAGGTACATTCGCCCGGTCGAACGCCCGCGTTGAGCACGTGAGGTTGGCGGCACGCATCGTGCGTTGCCACGCTCTGGCTTGAACCAACGGAATGACCGTCGGTGTGGTGACAAACATGATGATCGAGTCAGAGGACGACACAAAGATGGAACATCTTGAGAATAGAGCCGTCGTCACCGAGAAGGCGGTTTGGCCGATTACCGGCTGTTCGACTGGCTTTGCGTCGCCAGCTCGCGAAGCATGAGCTGGAACGCAGGGATAATCGTTTCAAGCGCCATTTTGCCTTGGCCGAGACGCATCCGCAGCAAAACGTCCGATAGGACGCATCCCGTCAACTACAGGGGCCTATACGTCAATCTCCCCCAAAGTATCCCCTATATCCGCCAGGCTTGACTGCCATAGTTTCAGGTACTTGAACCACGTGAAGGTCCGGACGAACAGTCGACTCAATCAAAATGGGGCACAACATCGTTCCATTTGGGGGGATGCGATTCGTTTGCACGACCATCAGTAGGTCCTCGGCATTTTTCACGCCCAGGGCATTCCGTCGCGTGTGGCACACGTCTTGCTCAACCTTCGAGGCAAAAGACAAGCTTTGCATCTTGAGGAGTGCAATGCGATGACATCCGATAGATCCATAGAAGCCCTACGAGGAATGATGGAAGCGCGGGTCTACGAGTGGCGTCAGTCTGAAGAGAAGCTGCCGTCGCAACCCGGACCTGTCGTTACGATTAGTCGTGAGGCGGGCTGTCGAGGAGAGTCCCTTTCCCAAAGAGTGGCGGCCGAGCTTGGTCTCCACCTCTACACCTGGGAGATCGTCGAGCAGATAGCCAAGGACGAGCACGTAAGCGTCCAGGTGGTCGCCACGCTCGATGAGAAAGCCCGTTCGGAACTCGAGGATTGGCTGGCCGGATTTCAAGGAACTCACAACCTCTCCGAATACGCCTACCTACGGGATCTGAAGAGAATCACTTTTGCGATCGCCGCGCACGGCGGTGCTCTTATTCTGGGCAGAGGCGCCAGCTTCCTTCTTCCCCCTGAGAAACGGATCGCTCTTCTCTTCGTAGCCCCTCTCGAAGTGAGGATACGCAACGTCATGGAAGATCGTGGCCTTTCCGAGAAGCCTGCGCGAGAGCACATCTTCAAGGTGGAAGTGGAACATCGTCAATTTGCAAAGAAGTATTTCCAAACGGATATCCTAGATTCTGCTCATTACCACCTGGTCATCAATACGGCCCTCGTCAAACCGGATACCATTGCTGCAGTCATGAAAGAAGTCATCCGCCACAAATCGTAGAGGTTCGTAGACTGCATCGCATGGCCGGCACAGGACTCCTAGAACACGTCGTCAGGGGCCGCAGCCGCTCGGCGGATCCGGGGGGACAAGTCAGCGAGGGAGCCCGGGTGCCTCTCCGGCGCTCAACGCCCCCTCGGGATCTTCCAAGCGTGCGCGGCAGGTGGGGCAGAGTCTGAAGTCGTTCGGCCATGGACTGGCTCAGCAAGATCTCCGAGTTCTGGCCACACTTGGCCGTGGCCTTCCATCTACTGGCCTCGCTACCGGCTTCGGCGCACGCCCTTTTGCACAAGCGGGATACCCGAGCCGCGACGCTGTGGATCGCCTTCATTTGGTTGATGCCGGCGGTCGGTTCGCTGCTCTACCTCGTTCTGGGAATCAACCGCATACGCCGCCGGGCGCTGATGCTCGGCGTGCATCGAGGCATCGGCCGACCGATTCCGCGGGACCTCAACCAACGCGATTACGTGGGGGCGGAGCATCTGAAACTGATTGCCCGCGTCGTCAGTCGGGTCGTCGCCAACCCGCTGACGGCTAGAAATCGGGTGCAGCCGCTGGTCAACGGCGACGAAGCCTTTCCGGCCATGCTGGCCGCGATTGAATCTGCGCAGCAGTCCATTTCGCTGGTCAGTTACATTTTTGATAACGATGCTAGCGGGAGAGAATTCGCCAATGCTCTTGGTCGCGCTGCCAAGCGCGGAGTAGCCGTGCGGGTTCTGATTGATGCCGCTGGAATGCGGTACTCGTGGCCGCCCATTACCTATCGACTCAACAGAGTAGCTGTCCGATGTGCGAGGTTTCTGCCTGCGTCTCTCCTTACGCCGTGGCGCGTGGCAACGATCAATTTGCGCAATCACCGCAAGATACTCGTGGTGGACGGCCATACGGCGTTTACAGGCGGGATGAACATCCGACACGGCAACGTGCTGTCCGCGCATCCTCCAAGCCCAGTCCAGGATCTGCACTTTCGCGTCGAAGGCCCCGTGGTTTCCCAACTGCAAGATGCATTTGCCAACGATTGGGTGTTTACTACAGGCGAAATCCTCGACGGTCAGACCTGGTTCCCCCAATTGCAGGGAGACGGCACCGTCCTAGCGCGCGTCATTGTTGACGGTCCCGACGCCGATTTCGAAAAGGCACGCTGGACGATGCTGGCGGCGTTGGCGGAGGCGCAGACGTCCGTGCGGATTCTCACACCATACTTCCTGCCGGACCCAGCGCTCGTCACCGCGTTGAACCTGGCGGCGCTGCGTGGGGTGCAGGTGGACGTCGTATTGCCCTGCAAGAACAATCTACCCTTCATCCACTGGGCCTCGCGGTCGATGTGGTGGCAGTTGCTCGAGCGCGGCTGTCACATCTGGCTCACGCCGCCGCCGTTCGACCACTCGAAGCTCATGGTGGTGGACGATCACTGGGTGCTGCTCGGTTCGGCGAACTGGGACGCCCGCAGTTTGCGCCTGAATTTCGAGCTGAATGTCGAGTGTTACGGCCGGGAGCTGGCGCGCGACTTGGTGGTGGTCATAGACAAGAAACTGGTCGATGCGCGCGAGGTCACGCTCGCCGACGTGGATGCGCGGACGATCACGGGAAAGGTCCGCGATGCGGCCGCGCGGCTATTCTCACCGTTCATGTAACGGTTGAACCTATTTTGCTTCCTCAACATCCTGGCCAAGACACAGCAGCGGGAGATCAGTGGAGATCCGAACCGCGTGGCACCTTCGAATTGAATGGAGTAGTGCTTCATAGTGATTGAACCAACTTGGTTGTTGTGACGTATTCGCGATGCAAGTCGCGAAACATGTCGCGTCCCAGTGCTGGCCCTTTGCCTTGGCCGAAGCGCATGCCCGGCAAGACGTCCGATAAGAATCACTACGCCAACTACGGAAACCTATACGTCTATCTCCCACAAAGTACCCCCTATACCCAGGGGGGCGGCTGCCAGACCCCCGCCATGGTCTATCCGCGCGCGTACCTCGCACGCGTCGTCTGCTACTCGGGCGGCGCCATCACCATGGGCGCGCCCCCCGATCCCACGAACCATCCGGCCCTGCTCGGCGCGCACGGAGCCGTGGGTAGCGACGTCTTCGGCAACCCCATCGCGACGAATACGATCCTTCTCGAGGACGATCTCAAGAGCAAAGGCTCATTCGTCATCGATTGCGACGACGGCGGCGATTAATTGAACAGCAGCCCGGCACGCATCGCCGGGGCATTGGGACCCGGTTGGCACTTCTTCAAGGACCACCCGTACAAGGTCGATCCCGAGCCGTACAAGAGCCTGCCGGCGACCTTCCCGAGCTACTGCAAGCTCATGGAATCAAAACGGCGGGAACGGTGTAGCCCACCCGCCCCGCCGCTTCCATCTTGCTGCTACTCGCTGAAGGGCACGTCTCGCGAGCCGCCGTCGACCGGGCTTGGCGTGCCGCAGGTTCCCGGCGTCCCGTTGGTGCGGCTGCGGCCCGAGCAGGCAAGCCCAGTGGTGCACGTCCCGGTGCCGCCCGTCCCGCAGCACGACTGCCCCGAGCCGCCGCAGGTAGCGCAGACGTTGCCCGAAGCCGCAAGCACGCACTCTTGTGGCGACGTGCACGCGGTCACGCCACTGTCGGCAGCCCCTGGGCCGCCCCCCGTCGGACAGCAGAGCTGATCGGTGCCGCCACACGCGCCGCAGGTGCCGGCGGCGCTCGTCGCGGTATCACGGCCCGAACAGACGAGCCCCGTGTCACACGTCCCGGTGCTGCCGGCGCCGCAGCACGACTGTGCGGAGCCGCCGCAGGTCGAGCAGGTGTTGCCCGAGGACTTCAGCACGCAAGATCCAGAGGTGCATGGGGTGGCGCCGGTACAGCAGGCCTGTCCATCCGCACCGCACGCGTTGCAGGTCCCGGGGGTGCCTGACGACGCCGTTCGGCCCGAGCAGGCGAAGCCGGCGCTGCAAGTGCCGTTGTTGCCAGTTCCGCAGCAGGATTGCCCCGAGCCGCCGCAGGTCCCGCATAGGTCGCCGCTGGCCGAGACCAAGCACGAGAGCCCGGTGTCGCACGTGCCGCCGCCACCGCCGCCCGGGCAGCAGGACTGGCCCGAAGCGCCGCACGCTTTGCACGTGCCGGTGCCGCCGTCGGCCTCCGTGAAGCATCCGAGGCCGCTCTGGCAGTTGTTGCCGCCGCAGCAGGCCGCGCCGGCCGCGCCGCCGCTCTCGCAGGTGCCCGTCCCGACGCGTCCACCGGTCACGTTGCAGCACAGGCCGGTGCCGCAGGCATTGCCCGAGCAGCAAGGATCACCGGAGCTACCGCAGGAGGTGCAGATCTGAGATCCGCCGTCGACGGTCGAGCAGATCAACGACGCCTGGCACTGGTTGCTCGCGGTGCCCTGACAGCACTCGGCGCCCGAGGTGCCACAGGCGACGCAGGTGTTATTCGAGCAGCGCGAGCCGCTCGCCGTGCAGAAGGTCGCGCCGCCGCCTGGACCGCCGCCACCGTCGGCGGTCCCGCCGCAGCACGCCTCGCCGATACCGCCACACGGCTGCCCGGTCGCCGTGCTCGTGCACGAGCCGGTGCTCGCCGAGCAAGTACCGCTCACGCCGTTTGCGGTGCAAGCTTGGCCCACGCCGACGCACATGCGCGTCGCTGCGCCGCCGGAGTCGGGCGTGATCGGGATACAACAACCGTTCGCGTTGCAAGTGTTGCCGGTGCAACACGGCTGTCCCGGGTCTCCGCACGCGGGTGCAGTGCTGCCGCCCACGCCGCCGGCGCCACCGGTACCGATGCTCGCGTCGCGTCCACCCGAGCCGATGCTCGCGTCGCCCACGCTAGTACCGCCCGCGCCGACTCCGCCGGCGCCGCTGCCACCCGTGCCGCCGCCGCCCGCGCCACCCTTCCCGCTGCCGCCAATCCCGCCCGAGGCTGCGCCGCCCGAGCCACCCTTGGCAGTTGAGCCACCGGTGCCGGAGCTCGGCTTGCTGCTACTGCCGCACCCGGCGAGCAACAGAGCCAGCACAGAAACTAACGCGCCGACGCCAATCCACGAGAACTTCAGAGTCGCATTCTGGCTGACCGTTGCTCCGGTCACGCCGACATCAAGTCTTGCCATGTTCTGACCCCCTTTTGACTGTGTGGAGGTTAGGACCATAGCGCAAACCGAGTTCGTCATGGAAATAGCAGATGCCGCTATGCGGCGGGTGGGCGAGGGATAGAGAGCTCCGCCCGTCGCAGCGGCCAATCTCGGACAAAAAGTGATAACATCCGGAAACTTATGGCGGAATGCGCGCAATACTCCCAGTCGTGCGTGGATGAAGGATGGTGTGGAGTGGTTCGAGAGCGCACTCGACCCTAGGACGCTCGCGCAAGGGCGGCATGAGGGTCAGCAAGCGCACCATCCAGAAGTACATGCGAGGCGTCCCACCAGGCGAGGTGGGCAGACCTCGGCCACGTTCCTGAAGGATCATGCCACCAGTTGCCGAAGTCTTCACCATGCCCGCCGTGACAGAACCTCTCATCGTCTGGATTTCGTCCGGTGAGGCGGAGACGCAGAAGCGCGAAAACGACGGACCATGGCTCACCAGTCACGTCAAGAAGGACTCGTTGTTCCTGACGGCGGCGGGCGCGCCCTGCGACTTCCGCCGGAGGACTCTCACCTCCGAGTGCTTCGAGACGGTGCTGGTGCTGCTTGGTTTGCCGCTATTCAACGAGGCACTGCAGGATGTCTTTGGCGCCAATGTCGTGTACGCTCGCCTTTAGGACGCCTCTGGCTTTGAAGACCAGAACCTCATTTCGAACCCCAGTCACTTCGCGCAGCTCTTAAACCACGGCCACCTACACACCCATACTATCCCCTCTACCGAAGCAGGGCGCCTTTTTTTGTTGAAATACCTATGAAAGGTGGATTACGCTAATTATGCGCTGGTCAATTGCACCGCTGGGCTGCGCGATTTGAAAAACGGCTTCGATGGAGGGGACTCATGCAGAAGTCGAGAGTTGCTTGTGGTGTTATTGATCGGCAGGGCAGCTCTGCGTGGGGCGTGCTCGTGCTCGCCGCCAGCGTCGCTGCAGCGGCTTGTGGAAACGACCAGACAACGGTCGACACGTCGTCAAAAGATCTCATCGTCGACGACGCACATGGAGGAGGGAATGGCTTGTTCTTCCTGCCGCCGCTGGTGCCACGATCCGACGTCGCGGGCAAGTTCAAGACAGGTCTGTCACCCGTCGTGCGCATCGACGACCTCGCTGGTCCCGGCGGCAAGGTGCTGGGCACGCTGGCCACGTACACGACGACGAGTGGACCGGAGCGGGAAACCGTACGCGTCGAAGACTCGGCCTACATGGTCGACTGGCACACACACAAATTCGACCTGGACACGAAGCATGTCTATCGAATCAACGTGCTGCTCGATGGGCGTGTGCTCGGCTTCGCCGACGTGCAGCCGGTCAAAACGCCGTGCGGGATGAGAAACGTCAACACCAAGCTGTTCGTTCCGCTCGTCGACGGACGGACGCTTCCCATCAAGTTCTGGCTGAACCGCTGTGCCCCGGTAGTGTGTGCGGAGGATCCGTGCAACACGGCTGGCACTTGCGATGTCAACACCGGCAGGTGCGCGCCCGCGCCGAAACCCAACGGCACCGCGTGCAACGACGGCAATCTGTGTACCAAGGTCGACACCTGCCGGAACGGCGCCTGCGTCGGCAGCGAGCCCGTGGTGTGCGTGGCCAGCGATCAGTGCCACGCGGCCGGAACCTGCGATCCGGCGAACGGCCGCTGCAGCGATCCGACCAAGGCCGATGGTGCGAGCTGCGATGATGGCGACGTCTGCACGCAGGGCGACAGTTGCAAGGCGGGAATCTGCATCGCGGGGCCGGCAAGTGGACTCTGCGGCGGGTCTCACCTTTGCGGCAACGCCAGTGTCGATGCTGGCGAGGAGTGCGACGACGGGAACACCGTCAGCGGCGACGGTTGCTCCGCTCTCTGCAAGAACGAATATTGCGGGGACGGCATCGTCACCTCCGGCATCAGGTCGTTGCGCTTCGTGTGGCTGGGACGGTCGTGCGGGGCGACGCCGGCAGACATCGTGTTTTCTCTGAACGGCGTCCAGCTGGCGCGTGTGCCGCTACCCAATACGTGTGACTGCCGGCCAGGTATCCAGACCGTGGCGGTGACCGATACGCGCCTGCTCGCGCTCGGCAGAGTCGGCCTTAACAATCTTCAGGTGCAGACCACCGGCGAGCTGGCCTGGGCCCGGCGGGTGATGGCGACGCGATGGTGGGAATCGGACGCGACGATCTGGGACGCCGGCGGCGGCGACGACGACGTGTTGCAAACGCCTGATCTGTGCACGGCGGGAGCCCAGGCCGGGGTCTCGGCGGTAAGCGAGTTCGCTATCTCGCCCTGGGAAGGGGAAGACTGCGACGATGGCAACACGCTCGACGGCGATGGTTGTTCGGCCAATTGCACGCGCGAGGCGTGCGGTAACGGTATTATCGACCCGAACGAGCAGTGTGACGATGGCAACACGGCGAATGGCGACGGGTGCTCCGCCAGCTGCAAGACGGAGTTCTGTGGGGACGGCATCGTCACCCCCGGAATCAAGTCGCTCGCGTTCACGTGGCTGGGACGCTCGTGCGGAGCGACGCCACCCGCCGACATCGTATTCTCGCTGAATGGGGTCGAGCTGGCCCGCGTCCCGCTGCCGAACCGTTGCGACTGCATGCCCGGAATCCAGACCGTGGCGGTGACCGATCCTCGACTGCTGGCGCTCGGCACCGTCGGTATCGACCATCTTCGGGTCGAGACCACAGGCGAGCTTGCCTGGGCGCGGAGGCAGATGGAGACGCGCTGGTGGCAATCGGACGCCACGCTTTGGGACGCCGGCGGGGGCGATGACGACCTGCTACAGACGCCCGATCTGTGCGCCGCGGGAGCCCAGGCCGGAGTTTCTGCGACGACTGATTTCGGCATCTCACGCTGGGAAGGCGAGGATTGCGACGACGGCAACACGGTCGGGGGCGATGGCTGCTCGGCCGATTGCTCGCGCGAGGTCTGCGGCAATGGAGTCCTCGACCCCAACGAGCAGTGCGACGATGGGAACACGGTCGACGGCGACGGATGCACGGCGACGTGCCGGGTCGGCTCGTAGGCAGATCGCGACTACAGTAGCTCGAGGAAGCTCCTCGCGGGGCTTAAAGCTCCATCGGCTCTAATCCCTTGCCGGTATCGCGCTTGGCGAAACTTCGTAGGCTCCCCTTCATCAAAGGATATGGATGTCCGACCATGTTTTGCGCGCCTATGACTCGATCCTGGACCTGCTCCCCAGCGCGGAGAACCCGACGCCGATCGTGCGCCTGCGGCGTATCCCGTCCTACCGGCACACGCAGGTCTATGCCAAGCTCGAGTGGTACAACCCGTTCGGTGCGGTGAAGGACCGCGTGGCCGCGAACCTGGTGCGCGATGCCGAGGCGCGGGGCGAGCGCCTGGAGAACCTCGTCGAGCCGACCTCCGGCAACACCGGCATGGGCCTCGCGATGTTGTCGAACGCGAAGGGCTACAAGTTCGCCGCCACCATCTCGAAAGAGATCCCGTCGGAGAAGCGCACGGCGCTGCGGTTCTTTGGCGCCAACCTCTTCGAGCTCGACGACAATCTCTGCCCCATGCCCGGCCAACCCGAAGGCGCCATGGCGAAGGCCACCGAGCTGGCCGCGCAGCCGGGTTGGCGGCAACTGAACCAGTACAAGAATCCAGCCAATCCCGACGCCCACTACCGGACCACCGGTCCCGAGATCTGGAAGCAGACGGGCGGCAAGATTACGCACTTCGTGGCCTCGCTCGGCACCTGCGGGACCATCACCGGGACCGGGCGGTTCCTCAAGACGCAGAATCCGGCGGTGAAGGTCATCGGCGTGCACCCGGCCGATGGTCACGACATTCCCGGCGTCCGCAGCTTGCGGGCACTACGCCTGACCGACTTCTTCACGCCCGCCGAGTACGACGGCCTCCTCGAGATTGGCGACGCGGAGACATACGGGCATTGCCTTCGCTTGAACCAAGAGGAGAGCATCATCGCCGGCCCGAGCAGCGGTTTGGCCCTCGCTGGCGCGCTGCAATCGATTCCCGACGAGCCCGGCAACCTCGCCGTCGTGATTTTTCCGGACAACGTCTTCAAGTACATCTCGTCTCTCCAGCGGCACCTGCCCCAGCTCTTTCCGAAGCCGGCGAGCGCGGCGGTCCCTGCCACGCCCAACGATCCATTTGCCCCGTACCTGCAAGCCGCGTTCGCCTTCGCCGAGCACGGACCCGATGTCATCGATGTGCACGCAGCCCACGAGCTGCTGGCAGCGGGCGTGCCCGTCATCGACGTGCGCAACCCCGACGAATTCGCCCAGGCGCGCATCGCCGAGGCTCGCAACCTGCCGCTGCCCGAGCTGTCGCAAGGCAGGACCGACGGCCTGCCCACGGATCGCCACGCGCCGGTGATGACCATCTGTGCCCGCGGTCGGCGGTCGCTTTACGCCCTGCTCCTGCTCAAGGCGCGGGGCTACCAAGATGTGAAGAGCGTGGCCGGCGGCATGCACGCGTGGGGGGATTCGGGATTACCCACCCAGTCCGGGCGCTGAAGAAGTGGCTGTGAGCTCCTAGTGATAGAGCGCCGTAAACAACAGTTCAATACTCAGCGCCTTGTCATTCATCGTGCCGCTGTAGTCCGAGAAATCGCGCTTGGCGCTTACCCCAGCGACCCGGGCCTCGCCGCCAAGGGACCACTGGTCCGCGACCCAGAAGTCGTGGCCGCCCCAGAGCGCCCCCGCGACACCCGAGCTCAATTTGCCCGAGTCGTTTTGCAGGCCGAGGATTGCAAGGCCGATCATGGCGCCGAAGTGCAGTCCCTTGCGATCGTTCGGAAACCAGTCGACGAAGGGCCCCAGCGCTCCCACACCAAGCGATCCACTCGCGGTCAGATTTCCGGTCGCCGCGGGGAGGGCGTTGCTATGTGTCGAAAGGTTCGGGTTGCTGATGTCCTGGCCGACAAATCCTCCACCCAGGACGAAACCCCTTGCTAGAGTGCCACCGATGAGAAGCTCATAGGCGGATCCCCAACCATCATAGGTGGCACTCAAATCGAAACTGGAAACCGCGCCTCCGCTCGGCAGCGAGAATGTGCCCGTGCTTCCGACGTGGCCGTAGCCCACTCCGAGGCCCATTCTCAGGTAGAAGCCATCGTGTCGGCGCACGGTTGAATCTTCTGCCCGCGACACCGGGCCGTACCCCGGCGGCGGGGCATATCCTGGCGGGGGGTAGTACCCTGGCGGGGGGCCGTAACCCGGCGGGGGGTAGTATCCTGGCGGGGGGGACCCTGGCGGCGAGGCAGGGGGTGGTTGCGGACTCGGGACCGCCTCTGGCGCCGGGGTCACCGACTGCGCGAACGCGGGAGCTGCGATAAGCAACGAAAGAGCAAGGGTGGCAAGTGCGTGCATGACGGCCTCTGTGGCGAGGTTATCATCAGTCTAGCGATCCGCTCATCTTCCCCCTCGCCACGGCGATGGGAGCACCGTCCTGGGGTGGCGGCATCGCGAGAGACGGCGGTTCTGGCTAGGTCCCACGGCTCAGGTTGTTCAAGCCATTGGTAAGACGTGGAAGCGAGGTGTGCCAACCAAGTTCCCTTCACAACAAGAGCTTCAGGCCTACGTCGGCCAACACATCTCCAAGATCTGCCCACGAGGCTACAGCGCCAATTCCGACAACCACTGTGCGCATTTCGTGAGCCACGTGCTTGGGCGCAGCGTCGGCACAAACCTGCGGGTCAATGACGAGATCTGCCGGCTGTTCATGACCAAAGCCTCGAACGTGAACCTGGGCACGAAGACGATGATCAATGTCCCGCGCAAGCACGTCGGCATCTATTTCGCCGCGGCTTGGAAGATCTGGCACTACTCGAACTCGAAGCACCAGGTGGTGGGCCAAAGGCCAGATGAGTTTCTTTTCCACTACTCGAGTCCGGACAACGCCGTCAACTACAGGGACCTGCACGCCAATCTCCCCCGAACTATCCGTATACCCAGGTCTGGGGCTCGGGCTGGCGCTGGTCAAGGGCTTGGTCGAGCTCCACGGCGGGACCGCGTCGGCCCACAGCGAGGGACTCGGGCGCGGGACCGAGATGATCGTGCGCGCCTATCGACACCGGAGTGGCGCTCGACGTGGCAGCAGTTCGAACCAGCGCTGGCCGCGTCCGCCGGCGAGTCCTCATCATCGAGGACAACGCCCCTCCATGATGAAAGGCGACCTGGACGCCGCCAGATCCGACTTCGCCGAAGCCTGCCAGTGCGGCACCACCAGCGCGTGCGCGCAAGCGCAGCAGTGAGCGAGCACCTAGCTTACTGAATGCCCTGCGCCCGCAAGATGATCTGCGGTATCGAGCACTGCAATCCGTCGCCCGATGCGACAGGGGAGGAGACAAAGTCGGTCTGACCGCGCGTGGACAGTTTGCAATCGGTTGCGTCCGGCAAATCGAAGGTGAGGATGGTGTCGGTGAAGATCACCTCGGAGACCGGTGCCGACGAGTATTCCTCGATCACGAAGTACGCGAGATTCTGTGCCTGGCCCTTCATGTCTAGGCTGTAGGTGACCGTTTGGCCCGTCTGCTCGTCGGTCACCGTCTGTGTCCAGTCGGTGCCGGATACCACCATGTCGATGTCCAGCGTGTCGCACACGTTGACGGACATGATGGCGCCGCCGTCGCACCCGGTGTAGCCCGACACCTGGCCGTTCGTATTGACGTACTGGCCGGAAATCCACCACGTCGAATAGCTGCGCGGCTGCTTGCCGGGCGCGCACGAGGGGCCCCAGGTCAACACCGGTTGCAGCACGCCGTTGTCGATCGGCTCGAAATTGACGCCGTCGGGTTGAAGTCCCGGCCACAGGAACAGCGTGCCCGACGCGGGCGGCGTCGGCGGCACCACCAGCTTCGTCTGCAGCCGCACAATTTGGTGAGGCGACTTGGCCCAGATCAACACCGTGCCGTTTCCGCTTGCGGTGCCGCCCGGCGCCTGCGTGCCGATCTGCTGCGCCGGCGCCGCATAGCAACCCGTGCTGCCTCCGGTGCCCTTGGTGCCGCCGGTTCCCGACGAGCCCCCGGTGGCTGTGGCGCCGCCGGCGCTGGTCGCGCCACCGGTGGATTTGCTGCCCCCCGTGTTGAATGTGCCACCAGTGGACTGGGACCCGCCCGTGCCTGCCGTGCTTCCGCCCGTGGCATGGCTGCTGCCGCCCGTCCCCGGCAGCGCACCGCCCGTGCCGGTGGTCGCGCCGCCGGTACCGTGGCTGCTTCCGCCCGTGCCGGTGACGCCGCCCCCGCCGAACGTACCGCCGACGCCGTTTGTGCCGCCGCTGCCGACGTTGCCGCCAGTCCCGATCGTGCCCGCGTCGGCGCCGGCTGCGCCACCCGTGCCACTGGAGCCGCCGCTCCCGACCGTAGCGCCGCCGGAACCAGCCGCCGTGCCGCCGGAGCCTTGCAGCGAGGAGCTTCCGCCGGTGGCCGAGACGCCCCCGAGATCGCGCGCATCAGAGCGCGACGACGCGTCGTCGCCGTGGCCCGATCCGGGCTCGTTGGATTCGCAGCCTGCGACGCAAAAGATGAGAGCGACGGCCCATCGTGACTTGGACATG
>PNBO01000413.1 GCA_003136095.1 Myxococcales bacterium | reverse complement strand
CCCGCGGCGGAGGTGGCGAAGTGCTACGCCGACGCCATGATCGCGGACATGGGTGCGCTCGGCATCGCCCCCCCCGACATCGAGCCGCGCGCCACGGAGCACATCGCCGACATGATCGACGTGATCCGGCGGCTGGAAGTGCGTGGCCTGGCCTACCCGGTGGAGGGCGACGTGTACTATTCCGTGGCGGGATTCTCCCGCTATGGCGCTCTTTCCGGCCAAAGCATCGACGACTTGCAAGCCGGCGCGCGCATCGAGGTCGGCGAGCACAAGAAGAGCCCGCTCGACTTCGCGCTGTGGAAGGGTGCCAAGCCGGGCGAGCCGGCGTGGGAGAGCCCCTGGGGTCCGGGGCGCCCGGGCTGGCACATCGAATGCTCCGCCATGTCCCACCGCTACCTCGGCGACAGCTTCGACATCCACGGCGGCGGCTCGGATCTCATCTTCCCCCACCACGAAAACGAGATCGCGCAGTCCGAAGGCGCGTTCGGCTCGTTCGCGCGCTACTGGATGCACTCGGGGATGCTCAACTTCGGTGGTGAGAAGATGTCGAAGTCCCTGGGCAACGTGGTGACCATTCGCCGGGTGGCCGAGACGCACGACCTCGAGGCGCTACGCCTGCTGCTCATCAGCGTGCACTACCGCAGCCCGGCCAACTTCACCATCGCCCGCGACAGCGCCGGGCAGGCCGTGTATCCCGATCTCGACGAGGCCGANNGTCGGCGCCGCGATGGACGACGATTTCAACAGCGCGGCCGCCATCGGCCACCTCTACGATGCCTTCGTGCTGGCCAACAAGCTGCTCGACGATCCCAAGGCCATGCCCAAGCCCGAGCGGGGCAAGACCTTGGCCGCCATCGCGCGTGACGCTCGCGCGGTCGGCGCCACGCTGGGCATCATGCTACAGCCGCCTGCCGAGTTTCTGCTGGCGCGCCGGGATCGCTTGTGCGTGCGGCGTACGATCGACCGGGCCGCGGTCGAGGCGCGCATCCTCGATCGCACGGCTGCGCGGAAGGCCAAGGACTTCGCGCGGGCTGACGAAATCCGCGCCGAGCTGAAGGCGAGCGGGGTCGAGTTGATGGACACCCCGACCGGCACCGCCTGGCGCGTGGCCGGATAGGACAGCGATCCATGGCGACGGCGGAGGAAGGCGTCATCGGTGTCTTCGATTCCGGCTTCGGCGGCTTGACCGTGCTCAGAGCGCTGGTGGCGCGCTTGCCACGCTACGACTACTTCTACCTTGGCGACAGTGCGCGGGCACCCTATGGCGGCCGCAGCTTGCAGGTGGTGCATAGCTTCACTCGCGAAGCCGTCGAGTTCTTGTTCGAGGCCGGCTGCCCGCTGGTGGTGCTCGCCTGCAACACGGCCTCGGCGCAGGCGCTGCGCACCTTGCAGCAGCGGCATCTGCCGGCGCACCGGCCGGATCGCCGGATTCTTGGCGTCGTTCGCCCATCCGCCGAAGCCTTGGCCGGCCTGCCGCCGGGCGCGATCCCCGGCCTGACGCAGCCGTCGCTGGCGTCGGGAACCGTGGCCGTGCTCGGCACCGCGGGCACGGTCGCTTCCGGCTCGTACGCGCTGGAGCTCGCCAAGCTCGCCCCGTGCCTGCGACTCGTGCAGCAGGCCTGTCCGTTGTGGGTGCCGCTCGTGGAGGCTGGCGAGACTTCCGGGCCGGGCGTGGACTTCTTCCTGCACAAGTACCTGGACCCGCTGTTCGCGCGGCCCGACCCGCCGGCGCGCGTCTTGCTTGGGTGCACGCATTATCCGCTGCTGTGGCCTGGGATCCGCGCCATCGTTCCCCCGGCCGTCGACGTCATCGCGCAGGGCGAGCTGGTGGCCGAGCGCCTGGCGGACTGGCTCGGGCGGCATCCCGAGATGGAGCAGCGCCTGTCGCGAAATGCGAGCCGTCGATACGCCACCACCGACGACCCGTCGTGGTTCGCGGCGCAGGGCGAACCCATCATGCGCACGACCATCGCGGTGGACAAGGTGCGCCTGCCGCCCTGGCGTGCGTCCGAGTAGCTCCGGCGTATCCGACGTGCATTGTCGCAAGCAGAGATCTCGGCCCTCTTCGCTCTTCGCTCTTCGCTGAGCGCGGCACCTGCGGCAGAGTTAGAGGTACAGGCGCAACGCGAGCACCTGGCGCAGGTTCGAGGCGATGCTGCGCAGGTTGTTGACCTTCGAGTCGCCGCTCGCCCGCGGGCGGATCGAAATGGGCATGTTCTTGATGCGCGCCCCGGAACGCGCCTTGCGCAGGATGAATTCCATGAGCACGGTCCAACCTCGTCCCTGCGAAACCAGGACGGTGTCGCGCAGCAACTCGCGCCGGAACATCAGGATGCCCTGAAAGTGGGGAAAGCGGCCGAAAAGCGCGCGCAGCAGCAGCCGCTCGCCGAGGGACAGGGCGCGCGCGGTGAGCGGCCCGCCGCGGTCGGGCAGGAGGCCGAGGATGATGTCGGTGTCGGCCATGGCCGGCAGGTAGTCGCCGAGGATGCTCGCGGGAAACTGGCCGTCGGCGGGAAAGAAGGTGACGAGCTCGCCCCGGGCTAGGGCGAAACCGGTCCGGTACACGGCGCCCAGCCCGCGGTTTCGCGCATGATGGTGCGCGCGCAACCCGGGCAGCGTGCCGGCTAGCTCGTCGGCGATCAGGCTGGTTCCGTCGGTGCTGCCATCGTCGACGACGAGAATCTCGTGGCTTTCCCCCAGACGGGTCAGCTCGGCCTGGATCTCGCGCGCGACCGCGGCCAGGCTCGCCGCCTCGTTCCACGCCATGATCACGACCGAGACGTGCGGAGGGGGCGCGGCGGCCGGGCGGGTGCTGTCATGTCCCTCGGTATGCATGCGAAAGCCATCGTCGGTGCGTCGCGGGCGTGACCTGCCAGCATCATGCAACGGTGGCCTCTCGTCAATGACCTGGGAACCCTGAAAGGGTTAGCTCTGCACTCGGCACCTGCCACCCGCCCTGCCGCCCCCTCGCTGTGCTCGGCCTCGCCAGCCCCTCCCGCGATGGTGCGCCGCCAGCAAAGCTGGCGAAGCGTAGGCTCCCCACGCGGTTGCCGCCACACGGGACTTGATATTCGTGCCGATGCTTCCGATGCTAGGGGACGAGGAGACACGGTATGCCGAAGCTGCGTTACCTATTCGTGGTTCTGGCCATCGCCGGCCTAGCGGGGTGCAAGAGCAAAACGTCGCGCTTCTGTCCGCAGGGCATGAAGGACGTTCCCTTGCGCTCGGAACCGAGCAAGTCCGTCTGGTGCGAGTCGTCGGACAAGGCGCGGGCGCAATGGATCGAGTGGCATCCCAAGACGACGCGGCCGCGACAGAGTTGCAGCTACTACAACGGCCGGCCCGAGGGTTCGTTCACCGCCTGGTATCCCGACGGCAAGCCGTGGGTGCAAGGGCAGTTCGCCGATGGCCAGAAAGTCGGGAAGTGGAAGCAGTGGGACAACGGTGGCAGTGAGGTCGCGGAGGGCGAATACCGCGGCGGGCGCCTGATTGCTGGCGCGCCAGTGGCGGGGATGGCGGGTTGCGAGAGGGCGGCGAGACCCTGACTATTCCGCGGCCTTGAGCAATGACAATCGCTCGGCCAGGGCGCGCAGGGGTTTCTGCGGCGACTCGCGGCGGCGGCGGAGGGAGTCCAGGTGCTCCCAGACGACTTCCTGCACGCGCCGCCAGTCGTCGGTGGTTTGCACTGCGCCGGCCCGGTCGGCGAGCCTGAGCGCGAGCTGCCAGTCCATGGGCCCGCGTGTACCGAGGCCGTCCTCCAGGTAGCTGGCGAGGGCGCGGGCCAACAACCCCGAGAGCGCAGCGTGTTCGTTGGCCGTGCAGGCGCTCAACTTGTCGGCCACCTCCAGGAGAGCGCGACAGCCCGTAGCCCCGCCCGCCGGGGCGGCCATGCGGACCAGGGCGCCGAAGCGCAGGGCCTGGGCCGCTTCCTCGTCGAGATCGTCGAGCCCCAACCGTCGGCCGTCAACACGGCACTCGAAATCCGCCAGGCCGTCGTGGGAGGCGGCGAAGGAGAGCGTGGTTACCTCACCGGTCCGCCATCCCGTGATGCGCGCCCGACCCGCCAGCGACCTGTGGCCGCCTTGCGTGGCCGGACAGTCGATGCGCACGTCGAAGCCGGGATAGCCGCCTTGGCCGGAAGAGGAGGAGGCCATGCACGAAAAGGCCGTGCGCGCCACGACCTGGGCGGGCGAGATGCGATCATGACGCGCGCGCGCGAAGGCATCGGCGCCGGTGCCGAGCTTGGGCTGATTGCTGTGCGCCTCGGCTAGGATACCGGTGAACGCCTTCTCGGGCGGCTTGCCGCCGAGGGCTTTCCACAGGTCCATGGCGTGCACGGCCCGGCGCAGGGCAATCGCGGCCTCCGGTCCGGCGATGTCGTCGAAAAACCAGGCGCAACTCGCGTACATGAGCAGGAGCGAGCGTTGCATCTCCATGAGCAGAAGCGCGCGCATCGACGCCGGTCCCCGGTCGCGGCGCAGGCCCGGCCGGCCGAGGCCGCGCAGGAACTTCTTGCGCCGTTCGGGATCGTCGTCGGCGACCTCGCCGAAGGCATCGCGGGCCTGCCAGGGGTCGGCGAAGAGCTCACCGCCGGCGTCCTCGAAGAACGAAGCGGCGCGGTCGCGCAGGTGATCGAGGGCTTCGCGCAATGGTCTCCGCCAGGCCTGGCTGCTCCCTTTCACGTCGTGCATGCGGCAGCCGCAGTCACGCAGCCAACGGCCGAGGCCGTGGCCGCAACTCCAGGCCGTGCCCTCGCCGTCGGGGCCCGGGCGCAGCCGGACCTCCCAGGTGGGTGGCGACTCGGCCAGGAAGGCGCCCAGGTTGGTGACCTCGATGTGCTCGGACGGCGCCGAGACGCTCATGGCGTAGGCGAGGGTGAGATCCGCGAATTTCTTGTGGTGGCCATAGAGCTCGCCGTCGGAGGCTGCCAGCACCAGATGCTTGCCGGGGGCCTTCGAGCGCTCGGCGGAGCGGCGCATGGACTCGATGAAGCTGGCCGCGTCCCGGGTCGCGGTGCCGAAGGCGAGGTCGCGCGAGAGCGGGCCGTCGAAGATGCCGAGGGCCAGCGAGCGCTCGGAGCCATCCGGGTGGGAAAAGCGATAGGCGCGGCCGGTGTCCAGGGTTTCGGCGTTGACTGCCTGCCACTCGCCGTCGGGGGAACGCACGGCCTCGATCTGTTCGGGCGCGAGGATGGTGTACGCCACGCCCGCGTCGATGAGAGCGGCCAGGGTCGACTCGTTGGCCGCGGTTTCGGGCAGCCACATGCCGTGGGCGGCATGGCCGAAGCGGCGGCGGAAATCGAGCTGGCCCCAGAGGATCTGGGTGCGCAGGTCGTGCGCGTCGAGAAGCGGCGTGATGGGGTGGCCCCACACCTGCGCCATGGCCCCGCCCGCGGAGAGGCGAGCTCGCTGCTCGCTGTCGCCCTCGCACATGCGGCGCATGACCTGGCCATCGTGGCGCTCCAGCCAGCGCGCCAGGGTAGGGCCGACGTCGAAGGACAGGCCGGCGTAGTTGTTGACGATGGAGGCGATGTGGTCCTTGGGCCCGTAGATGCGCGCGTAGGCGTTAGCCCGGTAGCACTCGGCGTGGATGCGCGCGTTCCAGTTGGGGAAGGGCGTGGCCGTGGTTTCGCGCGGCACCTCGTCGGTCCACGGGTTCTCGCGCGGCGGCTGGTAAAAATGCCCGTGCACGACCAGGGCAAGGGGGGAACGCTTTTTCATTGGCAGGCCGGAATGTAGCGTGGCCCGGCTGGATTTGCACGGCCTGGCGGCCGATCAGAAGTTTCTCGCCCTGGTCAACCAGGTGTCGCGGGCCTTGCCAACCACGGTGATGCCGCCCTGGCTGACGTGGTGGCGGACGGCGTCGCGGGCCAGGTCGTGACCGATGTGATCGCCGGGCGCGACGCGCACGTTCTTGTCGATGATGGCGCGCTGGATGCGGGCGCCCTTGCCCACGTGCACGTTGTCGAAGAGGATGGAGTCGCGGACCTCGGCGCCCTCATCGATCCACACGTTGCGGCCGAGGACGCAGTCCTTGACGAAGCCGCCGGCGATCACGCAGCCGCTCGACATGATGGACTGCACCAGCATGCCGCGCCGGCGTTCGTCGTCGAAGACAAGCTTTGACGGTGGGTCGGGATAGTTGACGCTGACGATGGGCCACTCCCAGTTGTACAGGTTGAAGTGCGGTTGCACGTTCTTGAGGTCCATGTTGGCCTCGTAGTAGGCCTCGATGGTTCCCACATCGCGCCAGTAGGCCAGCTCGCCCTTCTCGGTAACGCCGGGGATGCGGTTCGTGGAGAAGTCGTAGCAGAACACCCGTTTGGTCTTGAGCAGCGCGGGCAGGATGTCCTTGCCGAAGTCGTGGTGGGTATCCATCTGCGAATCGGCCTCGAGCGCCTCGTGCAACGGCAACGGCGCGAAGGTGTAGTTGCCCATCGACGCCAGGGCCATCTCGGGGTTGCCGGGAATGGTCACCACGTTGTGGGTGGGTTTCTCCTGGAACCCGGTGACGCGTCCCTCGACGTCGGTCTCGACGATGCCGAACTGCGAGGCCTCGCTGACCGGCACAGGCAGGCAGGCGATGGTGGCGAGCGCGCCCTTGGCCAGGTGGAAATCCACCATCTGGCGTACGCTCATCTTGTACACGTGATCGGCGCCGAATACGACCACGACGTCGGGGCGGAAATCCTCGACGAGATGGAAATTCTGATGGATGGAGTCGGCGGTGCCGCGGTACCAGCTCTCGCCCATGCGCATCTGCGCGGGAACAATAGTCACGAAGTCGGCGTGCGTGCTTCTAGTACCCCACACGTGTTGGATGTGCTCGACCAGCGACTGGGC
>PNBO01000251.1 GCA_003136095.1 Myxococcales bacterium | reverse complement strand
GGCCGCGCGCCGCGCGTGCTCGAAAACCTCGTGAAGTTCTACGCCGCGGGCATCACGGATCCCGCGGACATGATCGACCGCGACAAGAAATTCATCAACTACGCGCGGGTCATCCTCATCGGCTCGGGCGACGATCCGCTGGCCGAGATCATCAACGACCCCGGCATGCCGCGTGACCTCAAGTCGATCGATTTGCTGGGCAGCGCGGTGGTGCTCTTCAGCCCGCAGCAGGGCAAGAACAAGAAAGAGATCGCCGTGCGCGGCGCCTTCACGCCCGCCGGTTACCTGGCCGTCAAGAAGCGCTTGGGGCAGCTCGAGAAGGCCCAGGACGACGACGAGAGCTCGTGGGTGCTGGGTAAGGAGCGCAAGGCCCGGGACGCGCGCGCCATCGCCAAGATTCAGGCGGACTACTNNCTCATCAAGCGGCTGACCGCCGAGAAGCCCTTCGAGTCGACCTGGAAGAACATCAGCGAGAACCTCACCATCAAGGACGAGTCGTTGGCCGACAAGGCGCTGGGCATGCTCAAGGGCGCGGCCGCCAAGAAAGGCATCAAGGATCCGCGCGGGGCCAAGCCCGCCGACGACGAGGACAACCGCGATCCAGGCGTCAAGCAGATCGAAGCGGCCTTCGAGGGGCTGATGCGTTTCGGTTCGGTCAAGCCCACCGGCTTCGAGCAGTACGGGCAGATCCTCACCGAGCTCACCGGCGCCATGGGTGAGCAGGGCATGCCGGACGCCAAGGCCTTCCAGACCACGATCAAGACCCAGCGGACCAACCTGTCGAACCTCATCGCGCGCTACGACGACCAGGGCTGGGAACAGGGCATGCTGGAGAAGATCTTGATGCCGCCCCTGCGCGGCGCCGAGGTCGCGGTGGTCGGGGCCAGCGCGGATTCCGCCAGTCGCAAGTGGTGCGAGACGGTGTTCGTGGCCTTCGATCAATTGCTCGCGGGAAAGTACCCGTTCGCGAGTGGCAAGCCGTCGGGCGAGGCCAAGATCGCGGACATCGAGAAGTTCTTCCAGCCCGCCACGGGAACCCTCTGGCAGTATTTCAGCGACTCGCTGGCGGCGGACATCGAGCGGGTGGGAACAGCGTTCCGTCTCAAGGACAGCGCCGGGGTCCACTATCGCGAGGAATTCCTGAAATTCCTGACCCATGCCGCGGAGCTGACGGCGCGCATCTTCGCCAAGGAGCCGACCAAGGTTTCGATGCCGGTCGGCGTGCACATCCGGCCGTCGGCCCAGTATTCGAAGATCATCTTCGACCTCGGCAGCAAGAAGATCACCGGGCTCAACTCGGTCGATCGCTGGGACGAGTTCGTGTGGCCGGTTCGCCGCGCCAACCTGCGTCTGTTCGTCAAGACCGAGGAGATCGAGGCCATCGGGCCGCGCGACGAAAGCGAGTGGGCGCTCTTCTACTTGCTCGGGCAGGGGACCAGCCCGTCGAAGAACGGGGACTTCGTCTCGCTGACCTACACGGCGGCCAACGGCCAGACCAAGATCCTCATCGATTTCAAGCCGGAGAACATCCGCGAAATCTTCGGCAAGTTCGTCCTGCCCCGCGGCATCACCGCGGGCGGCGGTTCGTGCAGAAAGTAGGGGGACCGACATGGCGTTCGCATCGCTGCCACGTATGAAGGAACCGGCCGTCGGGCTGTACGGCAAGATCCCCTCCGAGCGCGACTTCGTCCGCATCAATGCCGGAGAATTCCAGCAGGCGGGGATGGACCAGTGGTTCGCGCAGGGAATCGAGTGCCTGCANNCCGAGCGCATCCACCTGCCCGACGAGGCGGTGCATTTCGTGCTGGTGGCGCCCACCGGCGAGGCCTTCGTGGGCGGGTTCCGGCCGGGCGAGGACGCCGTCGGTCGCAATTTTCCGCTCGTCATCGCGGTTCGCCTGGAGGCGCGCAAACTGCTCGATGCCTTGCCGCTGTTCCCATCGGTCTTCGGCCCCTTCTTCGAGGCCGCGACCACCGTCGCCGAGGCGGCGCGTGGGCTGTCCGCGCAGGATCTCGCCGCGCAGGTCGACTGGCTGAAACAGACGCTCGAACAGAGCGCGCCCGCCTTGCCGCTCGACGAGCTGCTGGCCGGGTCGAGTTTCTTCGAGCTCCGGGTCGCCATCGGTGGGCTCAACGAAGGCGCTGCCTACGCACTGTCCACGCTGGCCCTGGCGTGCGAGCAGTCGCTCGGCAAGCCACCCGAGTCGGCCAAGCAGACGGTGACTCTCGAGTGCCCGACCCCGACGGACGGCATGCGCGCCTTCTGGCTGGAGCTGATCCGCCGCCGCCTGGGCGCGGGCGCCCCTACGCCGTCCCTGATGTGGACCGCCAGCCGCATGCTCGTCGCCCTGGGCCCACCGCCGGCGCAGATGCTGGCTTTCCTGGCCAACCCCGACCACAAGAGCCAGCGCTACTGGCCGCTACGCACCAGCAACACCGCCGCCAACGAGAAGGCCATCCAGGCGCTGCCCCCCGCGCTATCGCAACTTCTCTCCTCGGGCCAAGCCTCTCTGGCCGGCGTGCTGGCGACCTTCGTCGCGTGGTAAGGAGTTCCCGCCTCGCCCCCCACTTCCAGCCTCGCCCCGCAACGCGGGGAGAG
>PNBO01000008.1 GCA_003136095.1 Myxococcales bacterium | reverse complement strand
TTCTTCACGACTCTTTCGTAGATCGATGTCGCGAGAAAGTCCCGTAGTTTTCGCACGGACCGCGCCCGAGGCCCGGTTCACCCCGAGGCTGAATCTGCCGATGACGGGGCAGGACCATGCGCCTTCTACCGCACTACGTGTCAGGGGTCATCGTGCTGCTCGTCGCGGGTGACGCGTCGGCGCGCACGGAAGTGCTCAAAACGCAGGCCGGTTCGGTCGTGCACTGGACACGCGCGGAAATCGCGGTCGGCATCGATGCCGCGGCGGGCAGCCGGAAGCTGGAACCGCTGGATGTCGTGCTGGCCATTCAGCGCGCCGTCCGCGCCTGGAACCGCATTCCCGCCAGCCAGCCCCGCTTCCGTTTCACATCCGCTGCGGAGCGGGATGTAACCATCCGATTTTGCCGGGACGAGTGGCGAGGTGACGCCATCGACCTCGGACGCACGCAATTTGGCGCCAGTCCCGTGGACGGCAGCGTGACCGCGGCGACGCTCGAGCTCAACGAGTGCGACCACAAGTTCACCCCGCCGGGAGACGCGGCCAGCGCCCTGTACGATCTGCAGTCCGTGATGACCCACGAGCTCGGCCATGTGCTCGGCCTGGGCCACAGCGACGATCCCGCCGCGATCATGTTTCCCAACGGCAAGGGCGCCCTCACGCGCGCCCCCCAAGCCGACGACGAAACCGCCCTGGCGCTCATCTACCTTGGCCGCGAACCGCTTCACGCCAGCACAGAGCTTGCCGCCGGGCAGGCGGCCAGCGCACCGCTGTCACCAACCGCCGGGTCCCGCCCGGCCAGCCCGACGAGCGGCTTGCCCGGAGCGGTCCGGCCAGCGGCCGCCAGGGCCGCGCCCGCGGATTCGGTGTCGGTGCTCAACCTCAAGGCGAGCGATGGGCGCCAGGTGATGATCTACACCGGCGAGCCAACGCTGCTGCCCGCGATGGCCGAATCGCAACCGGCCAAGGCACCCTTGGCGACCGGCGGCAGGACCTCCCCCCCGAGGGCACAGCGGACCCAGAAGGAACAGAGCCGGAAGTAGTTCGGATCCTGTACCCTGGGGTTGGCTAGGAACCGTTGTCCGTCGAAGATGGCGGAGCGCCGTTCTCGGCCGGCTCGGTCGCGGTGGCCTCGGTCGCCGGAGCCGGCGGGTTCTCGATTGCCGCCGTGGCCTCGGGAGCGGGCGCGGCCGCGACTTCCGGCGCTTCCGGCACGGCGGGCTCGTCCCAGCCCCCACGCCGACGACCGGACCAGTTCCGGTCGTCACGCCGCGGACCGCCGGCGCCGTCGGGCCGCATGGGCCCTGGCCCGCGCCGTCCGTTCGGCGGGCCGCTAGGACCGGCTGCCCTGCCTTCGGGCCGCGCGGACATCGGCGGCCTCTCCCCCGGGCCGCCCTGCGGTCGAGGACCCGAATAGGGTGGCCTGCCGCCTGCCCGGTCGGGCCGCGGGCCACGCGGGGGACGATCACCGGTCGCACCCATCGGCGGGCGCGGGCCGCGACCATCGAAGCGCGGGCCACGGGGTGGGGGGCGGCGATCGCGCCGATCCGCGCCGGGCTCGTCCGAGCGGACGCGCCGGTCTTCGGGAGCCCGGGTCAGGGTCCATCCCGCCCCGGCGCGCGGCACCTCGCCGCGCCCCTCGCGCATGTCACCATCGCGAGAGGGCCGATCGTTGCTGAACTTGCCGCCCTTGCCAGGCGGCCCGCCCGCGCCACGGGCTCCGCCCGGACCGCGATCGCCGGGGCGGCCACCGCGATCCCGTCCACCGGGTCCACGCCGGCGATCCCCGTCGCGCCCTTCGAAGGCATCACGCTGCTGGCTCTGCGGCCGCGGCGCCAGGTCCACGGCGTAGTAGTAGTCTCCGCGCTTCTGCGCGCCCTGCGGTGGAGTCTCGCCTTGCAGCACCCGCACCAGGCGCACCTGCCCCGCGCGCCGGCCCGCCACGTCGAGCGCTTCCATCAAGCGCGATAGACGGTCGCCCTGCACATCGAGCGCGGCGCCCACGGCCTCGGCCTCGGGCCCGGTGCCCAGGTCAGGCGGAGCCACCTCCTCGGCTGGTGGCGTTTCGGCCGCGCCGCCTGCGTCCGCCGGAGCCGACTCGGCGGCAGAAGCCTCCTCGACGCCATCCGCGGCGCTCCCCGCTTCCGCTGGCAACTCGGCGAGAGCGGCGGCTTCCGCCGGCAACTCGACGGGGGCGGCGGCTTCCGCCGGCAATTCGACGGGGGCGGCGGCTTCCGCGTCGGCCGCGGCCGGGTCCGCGCTCTCTGCGCTGGGCGGAACTTGCTCGACCGCGGGAGCGGCCACCTGCGGGTTTGCCTCCCGGAATGCACGCTGCACCTCCGCCGCCCGCTGCAGCAGAACTCCGGAGAACTCGGTGATGGTCTTCATGGCGTTCGCCCTTCCTTGCTTCTGAATGAGGGCTGGTTGAAACCTCGGATGCAGCGCCTTTCGTAGTTGTTTTGGGCGCTCCCGTCAATGGCAAGGTGGACGCGATTGCCGCGGTCAGGCGGCAGCGGCCCCCCATGAGGCAAACCGAGGGCGCCAAACTAGCACGAAAAGCGGAGAAAACCGCGACTTGGAAGGGCTGATGGGGCCGCACGGAGCCTTCCCGTCCGCCATTCGCCTGGCGCGGCATCCCCTCTGCCAGCGGAGCGGTGCGCCTTGCAAAAAAATGCACCAAACCATTCAAGCCAACCCTCCTACCCACCGAAGAAGTGCTGGCCGGGTTTGGGATCATGCGTCTGCTACCCCGCCGCGGATCCCAGGCCCATTGCTCCAAGAGGCATGCATGCACCGATTCGAAATTGCCCCCCATCTCGGAACCGGGAACGCGGACATCGACGGACAACTTCGTTCAGTGTTCGCCATGGCCAACGACATCCTCTACTCGGCCGAGCTGGCCAGCAGCCCCGGGCTCTTCCGGGGGGCGGTGACCTTTTTGGTTTCCTATCTGGAGTACCACTTCGCCGCTGAAGAGTTGGCCATGATCGAGCATGGCTACGGCAGCCGGCGGTTTCACACCGCCTTTCACGACCAAGTTCGCCGCGTCGCCAAGCGCGTCGCCGCGGGCCTCGATGGCACGAGCTCCGTCGAAGAGGCGCAGTCGGCGATCTTCTTCATGCTCGAAGACTGGGTCGAGTACCACGTGCGCGACGCCGATCGGCAGCTCGCTTCGTTCCTAGGCGAGCAGGCCGGACCCGGCGCGCCGCCACGACTCCCCGGCATCCGGCCGCTCAAGGCGGCGGGCACCATCGCTCCGGACTTCGACGAACGAATCCTCGCCCGCGTGGCGCACAGCGCCTGACGGCGAGCGCCGTCGGTGGTGACCCCATCGGGACTTGAA
>PNBO01000131.1:20522-23238 GCA_003136095.1 Myxococcales bacterium | reverse complement strand
ATGGACAGCCATGCCAACGCGCCGTTTATCCTCAAGAGCGTTAAGTTGCTTTCCGACAAGAACAATAGCGACACGCCGCCACTCGACGTCTTCTCGTACTGGGTCGTGTCGGACGTCTTCGGCGAGCACGGCAAGGATGCCGATTCGTATATCATGCAGCAGGGCGGAACCCTGCCGTTTGGTTCGGTGTTCGGCCTCATGACGTTTCAGGGCATACGCAAGGGCGCCTTCAACGGCTTCAAGATGCTGAACTACCTTGGCCCCAAGCGTCTGCAGTCGGCCGGCGGCGTGGGCGGCGACGGCGTCGATGGCATGGCGACCAAGTCCGACGCCGAGGATGAGATCCAAATCATCGTCTACAACTACTACGCGACGATCAAAACGACAGGCTCGGACAATGTCACAGTGACTGTAAACAATTTGCCCTCAGCGCTCGCGGGCAAAGAGATCTACGTCACCCAATTCCTCGTGGACGAGACGCACAGCAACCCCTACAGCATCTGGCTGAGCCAGAACAAGCCGACGGCTCCGTCCGAGGATCAATGGCAGGCGTTGCGCAAGGCGCAGCACCTCGCACTCGTCCAACCGGTCAGTAAGAAGACGGTCGACACCTCGTTTAGCACGTCGTTCGCGTTGAACAGGCAGGCAGGGACCCTCATCATTCTCGGAACCAAGCGCCCACTGACCGGCCGCAATGCGCTCGTCGAGATTGAGGGCGAGGACTACGACGGGCAGTCGGGCGCAACCAAGGAAGACAGTGCCGACTCGACCCTTGGACAGTCGCTCTCCCTCAGCAGTGGCGGCTACGTCTTTTTCGAGAACGTCGACTACACCGACGACGGCGTTTCCAGCCTTCAGTTGCGCGTGAAGTCCCAGAGCGACACGACTCTAGAGCTGCATGGCGATTCTCAGACCGGCACGCTGCTGGGCAAGTGCTCGGTCAGCTCGACGTCCAATGCCTGGGCCACGCAGAACTGCACACTTGGCCAACCCGTGACCGGAGTGGCTCGCCTCTATGTTGTTGCTGGCGGTGCTGTCCACCTCAATTGGCTCAAGTTCCAATCCGTAGGCTCGACGGGAACCGGGGGGGCTGGCGGAACCAACGGCGGCGATGCTGGCGGCGCGTCTGGAGCAGGCGGGGCGGTTGTCGGCGCCGGGGGCGTCGCGGGCGGCAACAGCAGCGGCGGGGCCTCAGGCAATCCAGTCGATGCCTCGATTGGCGCTTCGGGCGGTGCGGCGGGATACGCGAGTGGCGGGTCAAGCGGAATGGCGACGGGTGGCGCGGCCGGTAATGCGACCGGCGGCGGGACCTCGGCCGGAGGCGCGACCGGTGGAACGGGCGGTGCTGCGGGAAACGCGAGTGGCGGGTCAAGCGCCAAGGCAACGGGTGGCGCGGCCGGCAATGCGACCGGCAGCCGGACCTCGGCCGGAGGCGCGACCAGTGGAGCGGCCGGCGCAAGCGGTGGTTCGACGGGAACTTCGGGTGCTAGCTCTGGCGGTGGTGGGAATAGCGGTACCGGAGGGTCCTCGGCTGTCCCGACTGGAGGCGGGTCCTCCGGCTGCGGCTGCCGTATCGGCAACTCCGGCAGCTCTCCGGGGGCGTGGCTGATCGTGGGCCTTGCGGCGGTGTTGTTCGGCCTTCGCAGGCAAAGGGCGGGTTCGCGTCACGGTCCAGCCGGCCGCTCGGTGAGTTCGAAGTTGACCTCCCGAAGTCGGTCAGGACACTATCCTGGTCGATAAATCGTGAGCAACCACAGGTCCCCGACGCTCGGGGTTTCCAAAGCGAACCAGGGAGGCCGCCGCATGAACCGTAGCCGATTCTCGAACACGCTCACAGTCGCCGCACTTGTGACCTTGGGCGTAGCGTGCGGGTCCAACGCCACCAGCCCGGACGCTTTGCCCAGCCCGGACGCTTCGCCCCCGGGGATGCAAGCCTGCCCAACTCCGCCCGGTGGTCCGACCGCCGTGCAACCGCTCCCCAGCCCGGCTCAGCTCGCGTACCAGCGCAGCGAGCTGACGGCATTCATCCACTTCGGCATGGCCACGTTCGACGGCACGGAGCAGGGCAACCTGTCCGTCGACACGCCTTCGCTCTTCAATCCGACCAATCTCGACGCGACCGCGGTGGCCGAGTGGGTGAGCGCGCTCAAGGCCGCCGGGATCCGTCAAGCGATGCTGGTAGCGAAGCACAGCACCGGTTTCTGCCTGTGGCCGACGAAGACCACCGACTTCTCGGTCAAGAGCAGCCCTTGGATGAACGGCCAGGGAGACGTCGTCAAGCTGTTCACAGACGCCATGAACGCGGCCGGACTGAGAGTTGCCATGTATCTCGCGCCATGGGACCAGACCTACCCGAGCTCGAAAGCCGACTACGAGACGTACTTCAAGACCCAGCTCACCGAGCTGCTGTCGAACTATGGCCCGGTCTACGAAATCGAGCTCGATGGGTTCAATGCACCAACGTCAAACGTGGACTGGAAATCGGTCTTCCAGCTCGCCAAGCAGCTGCAGCCCAACATCCTCGTCTGGGCGGGTCCGGAAATCGTGCAGACCGGTGCGGTGCCGGACCTGGAGTGGATTGGCAACGAGAACGGGAAGGCGAGCCGCAGCACCTCGAGCCTCGATACCTGGAACTGCGGTGGCGGCAACATCTGGTGCCCATTCGAATGCAACGTCTCGGATCGCATGCCGAACTGGTTCTGGCACCCCAATCAAT
>PNBO01000131.1:5586-20421 GCA_003136095.1 Myxococcales bacterium | reverse complement strand
ACAACCTCGGCGCGCCTCGAGGTGACCCCGGGCTCGCCCCTCACCTTCAACACGATCAGCATCCGCGAGCCCATCGAAATTGGCGAGCGCGTGACGGGGTATCACGTGGAGCTGAAGCAGAACGGCATCTGGGACAAGACGCCCCTGACCACGTCGGGCAGCAAGATTCAGGGCACCGTCATCGGACAACGCCAGCTGTGGCAACTCAACGCGACGACCGCCGAGGCGATTGCGCTGGTCATCGATTCGGCCAAGGACGTTCCGGCCATCGCCGAGTTCGGCGTCATGAACGTCTCGCTTGCAGAGGTCCCGGACGCCGCCCCCATCGCGGGGAACGATGGCACGCTCTGCCCGGCCCCGACCACGCCTCTGATCACGGACTTCACCTACGCGCCCCCCGACGGCGGGACGACGAACACCAATGAAGTTCACTTCGGCAGTTGGGGCGGGTTGACCGGTGGCGAGTATGTCTACCCAGCAGCGATTACCTCGGATGTGAGCCAAAGCAACTGGCACATCAGCGGCACCGTCGGTGACTACTCGGGGTTCGGACTCTACTTCGACAACTGCAACAGGCTCGACGTCTCGATGTACAAGGGACTCTCCTTCAATATTTCCGGTTCGATGGGATCAAACCAATTGACGCTGAGCGTGGGCACGCTGAACGACACGAGCGCCGCAGGATGGATCAACACCCATGGCGGAAACACAACGGACCCCGGTCGCTGCGTCCCCACCTCCGGCACCGGCCAGTACTCGGAGGAAGGATGCTCGTCGCCGACCAAGACGATTGCCGTGACGGACACCCCGACCATGGTGACCGTCTTGTGGACTGACTTCACCGGCGGCAGCCCCGAGGCCAACGTTGCGACCCCGGGGGACATCACGCACATCTCCTGGACCCTCCCGTGGTCGGGCAGCGGGGGGACGACCTACCCCGTCGATATCGTCATCGACGACCTGTCGTTCATCCCCTGATCTCATCGGGGACAACCAGCGCGAGCTTTTGCCCCAGTTCTGCTTGCACCCTACGGCAACCGCGCCCGCGTAGCACGGCCGCCTGTTGTCAGTGAAATCGTCGCCGGTGCCAGCCCGCTCGACCTTGCCGCAAGTTTGATGGTCCCGGCCGTGCCGGTGCTCTGAACAATGACCTGCGCCAGGCCGGCGAAGACGCTGCGCCGCCATTCGGATGGCTGCGGTGGATCGACGAAACGCAGCATCACCCCCTTGTTGAGGCCCGCGGCGTCGCCCCAGTTGGCGATGGTAACGGCCACCGAGTTCTCGCCAGGCCGGAGGATCGTTTTGCCATCGTAGACGGAGGCGGCGTGCGAATTGCCGGTCCCGGCGACCTTGCGGCCATTGAGGAAGACGGTGCCGTCGCCGTCGATCTTCCCGAACCACAGCTCGACACCGGGTGCGGCGAGCTCCGCCTGGGAAACGCTGAACCGAGTACGGAAGACCGCCCGGTCGTTCGGGCCGAGCGGTCCGCGCTCGCTGTGCACGTCGGCCTTGGCCCACCGCGAATCGTCGAAGCTGGCAGCGACCTCGGGAAGATCCGGGGCGTACGAATCAGCGACCTTCTTCCAGCGCCAGTCATCGAGCGGACGCGTGCGCATCCTCGGCGACGTGATGAACTTGTCGGGCTCGTGCGAGCTGGGGTCCCCGTTGCCCACCCCAATCATGCGGCCCGGGCCATCGAGCTTGAAGGCCACGGCGTTCGCTGCCGCCGGAACAATGCGGCCCAGGTCATCGACGACCGAAACCGTGATCACGGCAATGTCCTCGCCGTCCGCAGCCAGGATTGCGCGATCCGGAACAAGCCGCACCGCCGCGGGCGCGCCCGTGGTCTCAATCTTGGCCTCGGCGACGACTTGGCCGGCCTTGGTTCCCTTGGCGGACAGTGTGCCAGGGCGGTAGGCGACCTTCCACTGCAGCTCCGAAGCGCGCTTCATGGTTTGCCGCCCGAGGCTCTTGCCATTGAGGAACAATTCGACTTCGTCGCAGTTGGAAAGCGCACGGACGTCGATCTCCTGGCCTTCCCTTCCGGGCCAATTCCAATGGGGCAGGAGGTGAAGCACGGGCTTTTCCGTCCACCACGACTGGTAATTCCAGAAGTTGTCCTTCGGGAATCCGCAGGTGTCCAGCACGCCGAAGTGCGAGCTGGTGCAGGGCCAGCTGTAGGGCGTGGGCTCGCCACGGTAGTCGAACCCGGTCCAGATGAACCCACCCGACAGCCAAGGGCGTGCATCGAAGAAGCTCCACCAGCCCTTCGCAGTACTTGACCAGCTGGTGGTGTTGTCGTCGTAGGCGCTCACATAGCCTTGCTTGGGGTCGTTGCGGTACATTCCACGGGTCGAGACCGTGCTGCCCTGTTCGCTTCCGACGTTCGGCTGTTTCGGATGGGCGGCATGGTAGTCATCCATGTCTTTGCCGACATGGTAGCTCCACCCGCGCACCTCGATGATCTCGTTGATGCCAGTGAACTCGTTGCCGACGGGCGCGTTGTAAGTGACCGGGCGGGTTGGGTCGAGGCGCTTGACTGCATCTTGCATGGTGGCTGCCACCCGACTGCCCGCTGGCGTCGCCTGAACCGAAAACTCCTCGTTGGCGATGGACCAAATCGCAACGCTCGGATGGTTGCGGTCACGTCGCATGAACTCCTCAAGCCACTGCGAGTGCAGCGAATCGCTGCCAAGCATGCGGTTCTCGTCCATGACCAACATGCCGAGGCGATCGCAGGCCTCAAGCAGCTCTGGCGTGGGCGGGGCATGCGCCGTCCGATAGGCGTTGCCGCCCATCTCCTTCAACTTTGCCACTCGAAAATACTGAAGCCGATCAGGCAGNNGGGATCGAACGCCACGGTGCGAATGCCGAATTCCGTCTCCAGGCGGTCCGTGACCTTGCCTGCGCTCGCCACCGAGGTGACCAGCCGATAGAGCCTCGGCTTCTCCGGCGACCATAGCTCGGGCGCGCTCACCCGCGCCGTCTGCTCGACGTCGATCGTTCCTGCAGGACCGGCCTTCGCGGAACGCTGGGCGGAAGCGACCGTCCTCCCGTCGGGAGCCAAGATCGTCCAGGTCACCGTGGCGTTGGCCGTCGCGCGTCCGGCGTTGTGCACACGGGTCTGCAAATGGATCTCGGCCGGCCCGACCGGGACGTTGCGGCCAAATCGGCTGTAGACGAACACGCCCTCGGGAGCGATGGCGAGCGGAGAGGTCTTCACCAACCACACGTGGCGGTAGATGCCCGCCCCTTCGTAGAACCAGCCCTCGAAGCGGGAGGCATCGACACGAACCGCGACGACGTTCTTTCCCCCGACAGCCGCGACGTCGGTAACGTCGTAGCGAAAGCTGCCGTATCCGCTCTCATGTCGGCCTACGAACCATCCGTTCACAAACACCGTGGCGTCTCGGAAGACACCGTCGAATTCCAGCCAAATGCGTTTGCCGGCATCGCTCTTCGGCAATTCGAAGGTACGGCGATACCAACCGACGCTGTTCTGCGGAAAGCCCTCTCCCACGGCCTTGAAGCCGTGCAGACCGTCGGCTTTCGGATCGAACGGCAGCTCCACCGCCCAGTCGTGCGGCAAATCGACGGGCCGCCAGCTGGCGTCGCTGAAGTCCACGCTGGCCGGGCCGTAGCCGCTGCCGGCCTTGGCTAGATTCTGTGCCTGGCCCCATTCATCGCCGAGATGGAAGCGCCAGTCAAAGTCGGCCTGTAGGCGCTCGCGCGGGCTGGGATCGACCGCCGCAGCCGACTGCGGCGCCAGCGCGAACGTGAGAGGGAGAAGACCGCCAATAGCGCGAAGGCAGAGGGTTTTCATTTTCGGTAAACGCGAGACTAGGCGTATTGTTCCACGCAATGCAAAAACAAAAATCCACTGTGCGCCGTGGTGGCCACGGCGGCCGCCAAGCCACATCGCAGCGAACCTTCCGGCCGCGGCCCCATCGGCGGCTACGGAATGCTGTTGATCTTGCAGTCCTGTCTGCAGCTTCCACCCTACCGGAGGGCCGCGTAGTCAATGAAGTTGTCGACGGATGAGCAGGCTAGCCATGACCTGGCAAGTTGATAGATTCTTTGTGCCAGGCACAGCCCCACCCTATTGGTCCATGTTCTTCTGGGTGATGATCCAAGCGCTGTCCGTGCAGAGCTTGCACGATGCCCCGTAGAACCACGACCGAAGCGAGTCATCGCCCATGAGATGCACGCGCATCCAGGCGGTGATTGCCGTCTCGACGGCGCTGGGCTTGTTGCCGGTGAAGCTCATCCAAGAGCCGTGATCGGCAGACACGTACTCCGCAAACATAGCCGGCAGGGTAGTGACGGCGGTGAGTGCGTTCTGCGCACCGCTGCATCCCACGAGCGTGTCTTGCCCGCCGCAGAAGAACATCGCCGGTCCGTGCAGGTTCTTCTCGGTCATTGCCCCGCAAATCGGCACACTGGTCGTGATGTGACTGTCCGTAGCTGCCTGGCTGGTGGCCATGGCACCCTGCGAGTGGCCGGTCGCGCCGATGTGGGTCGTGTCAATGCGGTGGTACAGCTCGCTCGTCGAGTCGTCGTTCTGTTGCAACACCCAGGTCACGCCCACGATCATCGGTGCAGGATTTCCTTGGGCGACGTTCGGGCTGTTCGAGCCAATCACGACGAAGCCATGCGAGGCCAGGTTATTGAGGAGAACCTTGTACATGGTCGGATTGGCACTCGTGCCGTTGCCCCAGGTGATCAGCGGATGGCAAAGTCCGCCCTGCGCCAGGTCCTTGGGCCGGAACAAGGTGAACTGCGGCGAGGCGCCACCGTCGACACCCACGCCCGCCGTCGGGCCGATGGGGTTTTCAATCACCGTAGCGAACGGTCCGGCGGCCGATGGATCGGCTGTCGGCCACGTCCCGACCGTGCAGTCTCCGCCGGTCGTACCGGCTTCCGTGATTCCCGCGGCGTCGGCCGGCGCACCGCCGGTTCCGGCCGGCGTCCCGCCGGTACCGGCCCTCGTGCCGCCGGTTCCAGCGCGCGTCCCACCGGCCCCACCTTGCGGGCTCGCGCCGCCGGTTCCCGCTTGCGTGACTGTACCGCCCGTTCCCTGCGTACCACCCGTGGCTCGCGAGCCTCCTGATGCCGATGTTCCACCCACGCCGGTCATCCCACCTGAGCCAGCTCCGCCCGTGCCGGTGCTACCACCAGAACCACTGCGTCCACCGGTGTTCCCGCCGGAGGCGGCGCCGCCCGAGCCACCCGCGGGGCTCGTCGTTCCCCCGCTGCCAGGAGCTCCCCCGGTGCTAGCCGTTCCCCCCGCGCCGCTGTCGCCTGAGCCCGATTTGCCGCAACCCCCAAGGCCCACAGCCAGCGTCGAAACCAGCGCCAGGGTCCTCGTCAATCGTCGTGTTCTCATCGGTGAGATCCTCCCGGTTGGCAAAGTATACTCATAGCAGCTGCTGTTTCCCCCAGAAATGGTCCATGATACGGCTCGCACCGGGATGGGCGACTGCTCGCAAGGCTTCCGACCCGCGTCGTTCGCCAACTCGTCATCTGCATCCAGTTGCGCGCGCGGACATTTCCGAGATTCGTGTACGCAAGGGCGGCATCCTCAAGATCATTCGTGTTTTCCTGTTCCCTGAGCTCCGGTGAGGGGTTCTCGGGCAGCGAGGGGAAGGAATGGTTCGGCAGGGGTGATGGCGTGCAGGGTGGCGGGTTCGGTCGCGGCTACCACGGGAGGACCGGGTGGCGCAGGACAGCGAAGATCAGGAGCTTGCTACCCGGGAATTACTGCTTGTGGGTGAGACGTCCCCTGAGGCCGTACCCTTGCCCGCCAGGAGGAGGGAACCCATGAACCCACGGCCAAGGTGCGCCCCCGCGAACTACTTGCCGTACCCGGCAGCGACGATATTCGTCTGAATCGCGGTTTCCGCCGCATCCGTTGGATAACCGATAACAATGGCTCCTTCGAAGAAGATGCCCGAGCTGGCGTTGGCGCCACCACTCGGCTTGCAGCAGTCGCCGCCACAGCCGAGGATGAGCGCACCTTGTTTCTTCATCGGGCTCCATCCCCCGGGGAGGGCGCCTTTGTAGTACGTGGTCAAGCTGCCGGAGGTTGCGTCGCCGCCCTTGAGCGCGTATTCCGTCGTCCCGTTGTTTTTCAGTACGGCGGTGACAAACGGGGCGGTCTGGGTTGGATCGCTCGAATTCTTGCCGTTGTTGCCTTGGGCGAAGAGTCCGTACTCGAGATCGGCCATCACCCACGGACCGGATCCCGCGCCCGTGCCCCAGGCCGTGGTCGTGCTGAAGTTGAGGGAATCCATCGCGCCGGATCCATCGGCACTTCGGTCGGTTTCGCTGTTGCCATAGTCGAAGCAACAGCCCGCGTTGGCGTGCCTGCTGCTGGTCACCATGTACATCCCCTCGGGCTGGGCACCGGTTGGCATGCCCGACGCGGAACCGTCGTGCCAATAGCAGTTTCCTGGACTAATATAGACCGAGTAGACCTTGTGGCCGCCGACGGTCACCGAGTCAGTGGTCGCCTTCGCGGGGCTGCTCGACGTTGAGGCGGGAACCTGCGTCGAGCCCTGGTACCACAGGTCGTTTCCCTTTCCAGACTGGTCGTAGACGACGGTGAGGACACAGGTCGAACCGGCGCAGAAGGTGTCCTCCGGCGCTGTGTCGGCAATGCCACCAGCCGCGAGGGTCAAGATGTCCTTCGTGGTGTTGTCCGAGCGCCTGACCTGATAGAGCTTCCCGCTGTACGCGCCGTAGAGTGCCCGCACCACGCTGTGCGCGGCGACGCAGGGCGTGTTGGCAGCCGCATAGATATCGCAAGGTCCAGTGGTGCCGCCTGCGCCGCTCGTACCGCCGGAGCCAGTGGCCCCGCCTGCGCCGCTCGTGCCGCCAGAGGCAGCGGTTCCGCCCGAGCTGCTCGTGCCACCGGAGCCAGTGGTTCCGCCTGAGCCGATCTTGCCACCCGCACCGGCCTGGCCAGTGGCACCGCCTGCGCCGCCGGAGCCAGTGGCACCGCCTGCGCCACTCTTGCCACCCGAACCGACCTGCCCGCCGCCACCTGTCGTGCCACCCGAGCTGACCTGCCCGCCGCTACCCGTCGCGCCGCCTGAACCCGAGCTGCCGCTCCTCTGGAGCACGATCGCGCCCGTCATGGTCGGGCGGCTGCTCTGCGGGGTCATGGTCATCGTGTTTCCGGAGACGCAGTACGAGTACTGCGTGTCGCCCGAGTCTCCCGAGATCGTGACCACGTTGCCCGAGGTCGAGTAGTTGCCGCTTTTCGACGGGGCCATGGATACGAACCCGATCGTGCCCGTCTGCTTGACGGTGCCCGAGCAGTTGCACCCGCCGCTCGCAGCGGATGGGCAATTGAGCTCGGAGTAGCCTAGGACGCTGGCGAGGAGGTTAGCCGCGCCATCGCAGTTGACGGGAGTCGACGAAATCACCAGGCACGAGGCCGCCAAGGTGATTTGCTCGTCGCCCGACGTGACCGTGTTGTCCGTATACGTCGTGTTGGAGTTGGCGGTCCACGTTCCGATCACCTGGAGGGACCCCGTGACCGGCCCGGACGGGCAACCCGCACCAACCGACATCAGGTCCAGCTCACCCGTCACGTGCAGACACGACGACGTCACGGTCCAGGTTCCGACCACGTCACCACCACAGGGCGTCACATTGGCGCACGCGCCCGCATCGGCCGGTTGGCTATTGGCGTCAGTGCTGGCGCTCCCGCCGCTGCCCAAGGATCCGCCATTTCCGTTCGCACCTCCGCCGGAGCTCCCAACAGTGCCTGCCCGTCCGCCGCTGCCGGGGCTGCCGCCTGTGCCGCCCGCTCCCCCGCCATTGGAGCTGCTTTTACAGCCAGTGGTCGCCATCGTCGAGGCGAGTACGACCGCGCAACCGAGTCCGATAAGTCTGTTTCGCATGAGACCTCTCAAGAATACTGTCGATTGGGGCGCCTTCTTGTAACGGAATCTGGCGCGTGGCTGACTTGATGGGGAATCTCCCGCTGCCTGTTGATCAGGGAGGCAGCGGTCTCGTCGGGATGAGGGCGTAAGTGAATCCACGGGGTATTTCTGGTGGGAGAACCCCTCCCGTGGGGCGCGCGATCACGGAGCCAGACGTCATAGGCAAAATCCCGGACCACCTCGGCATCCCCAGCGAGGCCCCGGGCCGCACCCCGCGCGTCCTCCTCCCCAAGCCGAGCTTCTGGGCACGGCCCACATCGTCGACACCGACTACGCTGATCCGCCCAGCCCCGAGCGGGTACCGAGTAGGCCTCCGAAACTAGGGTCAGTGATGGGACCTGGCCCGTTGCGGCAACCCTCGTGAAATCGGGCTTGTTTCACCTTCTGCTCCTACGACCCGCGCAACATTCTGCTGGGAGGGAGCAGGAACGACACCAGATCCCCGTTGGGGTCGAGGGCTGCGAAGATAGCGGCGCGTAGGTGATTCATGTTCCCTTCCGCTTCTACCGCACCGCATCCTAGATCGCGGCCGCAACCCGAGCTGGTGCGGTCGCGCGTCTTCACAACCACCTGCGCGCTCGGAAAACCTTCGCGGCTCAAAGCCCCGCGCATGCTGCGGAGGCGAGCGCAGAGGAGGCCAGAGACGCGAGATCGTCCGCGAGGCGCGCAATCCCAACCGGAGGCGCGTGACATGAGTCCGTCGTCTGCGGGGGACAGTCGCTGCCCACTCGAATCCTCTCGCCGCCTTCCTGGGAGATACTCCATATATTCCCCAGGCTTCCGCCGTAGACCGAGGAATCGGCGGCGGCGAACGCCGCCTTCACGTCGGAGCGACTCATATCCAGCGCGATCGTGGCCAGCGAAACCAATCCGTTCGCGCCACACACCGGTAGCGGCGCCGTACAACTGCGAAATTGCTGATTGTCGATGCCGCAACCGTTGTACACGCGATATACCGTGATTCCCAACGTGGCATCCAAGGTGAACGTGTCGATGCGAACATTGCCTCCGCAGGCGCCACTCCCGACCACACCGAAGGTCAGCGTCGAGCCCAAGGTACAGAGCGACGGCAGGGCATCGATCCCCGTCGGGCAAGGGTCGGTCGTGCACGCCATGGTCCCGTCGCTCCGGCACTGGCAGATGTTGCACGCGTCGTCCGCGTTCACAAACTTCCCCGCGGCGATGCTGTTGCCGCGCCAGGTGCAGGAGGCCGGGAGCGTGACGTCGAAAGACGCCGAGTCGGCTTCAGATTTCGCGTCGGAGAAGAAGACCATGTCGGCGGGAGACCTCGTGTCGGCGGAAGCGGCCGTGTCGGTGGAGAGGACCCTGTCGGGGGAGGAGGGTGTATCGGCGTAAGACGTCACGTCGGGGGGGAACGCCACATCGGCGATCGGCTGCTGGTCGACAGCGACTTGGACGTCGGAGTATCCGGCGCCAGGAACATCCGCGAGCAGGCCGGCATCGGGCGTGCAATTCGAGCCGGAGCATGTCGCCGCGGCATCGCCCTTCGGCCGCAGGCGCATCCCGGAACCACCGCAGGCCGCGTCGGCCAGAGCGCACAACGACAGCAATGCCATCATGGTTTTGAAGTCCTTCATCGTCGCATCCTCCTCTGGTTCACTCTTGGCGCGCAGGACATTCTCAGCCATTCGGCCATGGATCGCTCTCGCAACATCGTCTCTTCCATGGAATCTACCGCAGGTCGAGATTCTCGAGGGCGAGCTCGGCGCGCGTAGGGAGAGCCGAGCGCAGCGTGTCGGGCAGGTTCGGGAGCAGGGCGAGCATGGCCGAATGACGCATGATAGCGATTGCCGACTCCCATGTTCAGGGAAACGAGCTCTCACCGACAGAGAATCGTGGCTGCGACTAAGCACTTGGCGCGGCCCGGAGAGAGAGAGAGCCGGCTCATTGCTTGCGAGAAGACGAGGCCCGTCTATCGCGGCGCAGTCAGCCCTTGCTACCGAAAATCCTGCAACATGCTGAAATCACAGGGTTACCTTGGCGCTCTTCTCCCATGACTGGTATGCGGATCGGCGCCGAAAACCCCTTGAATCTCGCGAAAATCCCGCGATTCCCATCGTCGACCAGTGAGGGAACCCGGGCACTTCCGCCTTTTTCAACCAGTACTGCTAGGCTGACCACCTACAGCGCCGGCTTCCCGACCATCTCAGTCTTTCCGGGGTGATCACTCCCACCAGACCCCCGATGTGGGATGAATCGATCACGAGAAGCACAAATTGGTCGTACGAAACACGCTTCGTGATCATATTGTCAACTTAGGGGAATGTAGTTTCAGCCTAGCTTCATTTGTGACTGAGTGCCTTTTCGCGTTGCCGCAGCGCAGCTTAGATTGCCCGATAAGCACAGTCTTCACAATTGACAGCCCCGTACCAAGGAAAAGGAACAACATCCATGAAATCAATAGTGCTGACACCGGTTATCGTCGTCCTGTTGGCCCTTGCTGGGTGTGAGACGGGAGGAACTGTTAGCGCCACCACGGGCACCGGCGGCCAGCCTGAATTGGGGGGCAGCGTGGGTAGCGGCGGGACCACCAGTACGGGCGGCACGACCTCGACTGGCGGAACCACGAGCTCGGGCGGCACGACCTCGACCAGCGAGACCACGAGCTCGGGCGGCACGACCTCGAGCGGCGGGATTTCATCAACTGGCGGCACCACTGCTTCGGGTGGCGCAAGCCCGCGAGGTGGTACGACTGGGCAAGGGGGCACATCCGTCAGCGGCGGCGCGATTGGCTCTGGTGGCAGGACCGCGGGCATGGGTGGTAGGACTGGCGCCGGCGGCGCGACGAGCGCGGGCGGCGCGACAGGTACCGGCGGCAAGACTGCCGCCGGCGGGACACAAGGCACCGGCGGCACCTCGAGCATCGGCGGCTCGAGCGGTCCTCCTCCGGCAACCAAGAAGTTCTTCGGCAACATCGATACCCAAGGTCAGATTCGGTCGGATTTCAAGACCTACTGGGATCAGTTCAGTCCGGAGAATGCCGGAAAATGGGGCTCGGTGCAGTCTTCGTCAGGTTCCTTCAACTGGAACTCGCTCGATGCCATGTACAAGTACTGCACCGACAACAATATCATCTTCAAACAACATAACTTCACCTGGGGTGCGCAGCAGCCGAGCTGGGTGACCAGTAGCAACGCACAGACAGCCGTGCCGGCCTGGATATCCGCATTCTGCACGCGATACCCCAAGGTTGCCTTGATTGACGTGGTGAACGAGCCACTGCACAACCAAGCTGGATACACTGGCGGCATAGGCGGCGCAGGCACCAGCGGCTATGATTGGATCGTCCAAATGTTCAAGTGGGCGCGCGCCTCGTGTCCGGGCGCGGTTTTGATAGTGAATGACTACAACACAATCGAGTACTCATCGGAGAATGGCAGAATCCAAACATTGGTGAATGCTGTCGTAAAGGCTGGTGGGCCCATCGACGCGGTTGGCAATCAAGGCCATGATGTGGGCAAGGTCTCGGCGAGCACGGTGCTAACCTACACCAACAACATCATCAGCGGAACCGGCCTGCCCGTGTACATCACGGAGATGGACGTCGGGGAAGCCGACGACAACACGCAGTCCTCGAAGATATCGGCTGTCGTCACGGAGCTATGGAAGCTCGATCAGATGAAGGGCATGACCTACTGGGGCTACATTGTCGGAACCACGTGGAGAAGCAACACCGGGCTCATGACAAGTAGCGGCACGAAGCGTGCGGCGATGACCTGGCTGATGAGCTTCCTCGGCCGTTGACGTCGAATTCACGAGCGTCCGGGACGGCGTGTTCGCCATCGCCGCGCGTTGCTACCTTGGCCGGACCTGGGCAGGGGACCGGTTCGCAATCGCAAGCCTGAGGTCTCAGCCCCGTCATCATCGTCCACCGTAAGGAACGACGAGGGCGACGAGGGCGAATATTCGACGTATTCAACTCGTGTTGTTTGCCTTGGCTGGCTCTGCCCGCGCTCAAGACGAAACCCCTGCAGCGGCCCCGGCGGCCGAGCCCGCCGCCTCCGTACGAACCGAGCAGCGAACAACCGGGCGCCCTTTGGGGGGCCGGTTGTTCGCTTGGCGTAGGATGTGCCCATGCGGAAGATTCTCCTGGGGCTCCTGGCCGCCTCGATCGGTGCGAGCGGGTGCGGGTGACTATCCGGGCGGAATCGCGTTCCGGAGGATCAGATTGACATCGAGCTTCTCGCGACCGACGTCGCTGACCCAGACGATGCGATTCTGATCCACGCCGATGGCCGTGATCGACAAAGCGACTTTCGGGTATACGAGCTTTGATAAGCCACTGGTGGGTGAGATCTCAAACAGCCCTTCGAAGTTGGCGCAGAAGACCCGATCCGCCACGGCCAAGGGCGAGCAGGTGACGTTGCTCGCCACCACCCGCTCGGTCTGCAAATCCGGTGAGACCGCCCACACCTCGGAGGTGTCTTTGTCGTCGAAGTAGTAGTAGTAGACGTCGCTGGCTGCGGCGAGCATCGCGGGGTAGCGGCCTTTCCGGGTCACCGTGAAGGTGGGAGGTCCCCCACCCCTGGCGACAGAGCCCAGACGCCAGCTTTCGGTCCCTGGCCGCTCGATGAAAACCACTCGGTCCTCGACCATCGTCGCCGCAGCCACCATGCCCGACGCTATATAGACCGTGTGTGGCGTACCGTCTCGCAGGACAAAGATTGCGTGATGGCCTTGCTCGTCGGGGCCGACCCACGCGAAACGCTCGTCGACCGCAACAATGTACAGAGGTTGGTCCTTCACGCTGGCGAGGCGGCCGGGTGGCCCCCCCTGCTTCGGCGCCAACCAGAGAAAGCCCTTCGACCAGAAGATGATCGCCGACGGCGTGGCCACCGCGCTGCCGCCGAGATCCAGCTTCATTTCCTGCGGTGCCTGGCCTTGGACCAGCCGGAATGCCCCATCCATGGTCAGCAGATAAATGGCATCCGCCGCCAGATCGAGCTTCGTGTTGTAGGCGGTCTTGTCGAGAGTCAAGAGCGTCACGGGTGGGGAAATCAGGTTGGCGCTCGCGGTCGGTGCCGCGGGCGGCGGCCGCTCGGACCTCGTCGATGAAATGGACGCGGAAGCTCGGGGTGTCGCTGGACGGGAGGTTTCATCGCAGCCCGAGCGGCAGGCCACACCGGGCCCGATGAAGACAACCGCCAACAAGATGCGACAGAGCACACGAATGCCGACGGGCTTTACCCGGCGGTGCTCCGCACGGGAGACGCGGAAAACCCTACCAGGGCTCCTTGTTGGGAGAAGCGAGGCGCGCGACAATTGTTCAGAGACTAGCATGGGAGAGCGAGCCGTGGACATAGCTTCCTGTGCCTCGCCAAGTCCTCATTCCAGCTGTGCGCGAAGAGCTTCCGTAGAACGGGGAGAATGCACGAGTCAAGCNNGTGGCGAGATCGCGACAGCTCTGCACCCGCTGCTCGGGCTTCTTGGCCAGCAGCTTGAGGATGACGGCTTCGAGATCCGGCGGGATCTTGGGGTTCAGCTCGTGCGGCGGGACGGGCGGCGTCGCGAGGTGGGCGAGCAGGATGGGCATGACGTCCTCGCCGTCGAAAGGCACGCTGCCTGTGAAGATCTTGTAGGCGATGCAGCCCAGGGCATAGACGTCGGCCAGGTGGGTGACGCCGCCGAAGTTGCTGGCCTGCTCGGGCGCCAGGTATTGCGGCGTCCCGGCGGTGACATTGGCCCGGGTCAGGCCGGTATTGGTCGCCTGCCGCTTGGCGATGCCGAAGTCCATGACCTTGAGCACGCCATCCTTCGTCAGGAAGAAGTTGTCGGGTTTGACGTCGCGGTGGACCACGCCGTGGTCGTGCACCACCGCGAGGGCATTGGCGGCCTGGATGAGCAACTCGATGCCCTCGTCGATGGGCAGGGAGCCGGGCCGGACGATCGAGCCGAGATCCTGCCCCTCGAGGACCTCCATGGTCATGAACTTGTTCTCGCCATAGCTGCCGATGTCGTACATCCGGATGATGTTGGGGTGGCTGAACTGGCGCGACAGGGACACCTCCATCTTGAAGCGCCCGAGAATCTCCTCGTCGACCATGCCGGCCGCGAGGAACTTGATGGCCAGGTCCTCGTCGAGCTCCAGGTCGTGTGCCCGGAAGACCGCGCCCATGCCGCCCTGGCCGATCTTCTTTTCCAGCCGGTATCGCCCATTGATGACCATGCCCTCCTTGGGTGAGCCGAGCTCGACCACCGGCGCGGGCGTGACCACCGGCTGGGGCGGCGGGGTCTCGTGCCGTCGCCCAGCCGGCAGCGAGGGCAGCGAGGGCAGCGAGGGGAGATCGGGCAAGTCGGGAATGGGCGGCACGTCGGGCACCTCGTCCTCCGCGATGAGGCCCGCGCGCAGGACCGGCGTGGCCAGCGGCGTCTCGTGGCGTTTCACGGCGTCGCGGAACCTCTGCTCCTCGTTGACGATGCGCTGGAAGTCCTTGGCCGAGGCGCCGTGCTCCTCGTCGGTGGAGGCGCGCAGGCGCAGGGCGGCGTCGCGGAAGCGTGGCCGCGCGGCGAGAATCTGCCGGTAGCAGGCGGCCGCGCTGTCGAACGAGCGGTTGCCCTCGAAGAGGAGGGCCAGGGAGTACAAGGCCTCTGCTTCCTGGTCGCTGGCGGGAGACGTGGTCATGAATTTCGCCACCAGGTGCTCGAGCTCGAAGGTGAGGATCGAGCGATCAGCGCAGGCACGGATCGCGATCACGCAGGCGTCGCGGTAGCGCGGGTGGGCGGCGGTCACGCGCCACAGGCTGTCCAGCGCCTGATCCCGGTTGCGGACGGAGAAGTGGCATTCGGCCGCCTCGAACGGCATGTTCGCCGCCTCGAAGTACTCCGCCGCCCGATCCAGCCTGCCGACCTCGCGCGCCAGGCG
>PNBO01000131.1:0-5528 GCA_003136095.1 Myxococcales bacterium | reverse complement strand
CGGCCTCGCTCGCCGCACGCCACGAACAATTCCACCGCGCGCGGAATGTCACCCCCGCGGGAGAAGCAGATGGCGGCCTTGAGCATCAGGCTCTTGTGGTTTGCATCGGCCGGCCCGGACCTGGAAGATCCGTAGCCCGAAAGTTGCAGCAGCGACTTGCCGGCCTCGGCGAAGCAGCCTGCCGCGAGGTAGACGCGAGATGCGTCCTCGTGCGCGCCCGCGCGCGCGTAGGCATCGCCCGCGCCCTTGAGATCGCCGCGCTTCTCGGCGGCGCGGCCGTCGGCCAGGAGTTGTCGCTTGGATTCCTCCATGGAGATTCTACGCGTCCTCCGGCAGTTCCGCGGCCATGCGCTTGAGCACGTCGGGGAAATTGGCCACGCGCAGCCCTTCCTCCACCGTGATCACGCCGTCGCGGATGTACTGGAAGAGGCAGCTGTCGAGGCTCTGCATGCCGCTGCCGGGGTCGGCGGTCTGGAGGTAGGCATCGATCTGGTAGCACTTGTTCTCACGGATGAGGTTCGAGATGCCCACGGTTTGCAGCATCACTTCCAGGGCCGCCTGGCGGCCCTCGCCGCTCGCGCGCTTGACCAATATCTGCGCCAGCACTCCGCGCAGCATGACGGACACCACGCCCCGGATCTGCTCGCGCGATTCCTCGGTGAACACGTCGATGACACGATCGGCGGCCTTGGAAGCCGAATTGGTGTGCAGGGTGCCGAAGACCAGGACGCCAGTCTCCGCGGCCTGCAGGGCGACCTGGATCGTCTCCAGGTCGCGCATCTCGCCGGCGACGACGACGTCGGGGGATTCGCGCAGGCTCGAGCGCAAGGCGCCGGCGAAGCTCTCGACGTGCTTGCCGACCTGGCGCTGCGTGATCACGCTCTGGATGGGCGTGTGCACGTACTCGATGGGATCCTCGATGGTGATGATGTGTCGGCTCGAGGTCTTGTTGATCTCGTGGATCAACGCCGCCATGGTGGTGGTCTTGCCCGATCCCGTGGGCCCGGTGACGAGCACCAGGCCGTTCTGGAGCTGGGTGAACTTCTTGACCACCGGCGGCAGGTAGAGCTCCTCGATGGTGGGCAGGCGGTTGGGCACGATGCGGAAGACCGAGCCGATGCCGCGCGTTTGCTGGAAGATGTTGGCGCGGAAGCGCCCCACGCCTTCNNTCGTAGATGAAGTCGATCTCGCGCTCGGTTTCGAAGCGTTCGCGTTGCGCCGGCGAGAGGATCTCGAGCAGGAATTTTCGCGCGTCGGCTTCGGTGAGGACGCGGAAATTGAGCGGCACCAGGTCGCCATCGTGCCGGATGATGGGGGCCACCCCGGCGTGGAAGTGCAGGTCGCTCGCGTGTTGCTCGACCACCAGGCGAAGGAACGAGTCTAGCCGAGCCACGCGCTACCTCCGCTGTTCATGACTCCCCGCCCTCGGCTGGCTTGCCCGCGGCCTGCGCGGCCTTGGCATCGGCCACGATTCTCGCGGCGTCCGGCCCCGAGATGACCAGCTCGAAGTTCTTCTTGTTGGCGGCCTTCATGTAGGCGTCCTCGGCCGAAACCAGGCCGGCCTTGTACACACGTTCGAGATCGGAATCCATGGATTGCATGCCCGCCTCGCGCTGCGTGGCGATGACCGACGGGATCTGGAAGGTCTTGCCCTTGCGGATGAGATTGGCGATGGCATCGTTGTTGAGCATGACCTCGACCGCGAGCACGCGGCCCTGATCGTCCTTGCGCTTGAGCAGGTACTGGCACATCACCGCGCGCAGGGTGTCGGCGAGCAGCGCGCGGGTCTGCGGCTGCTGGCCGCCGGGAAACACGTTGATCATGCGGTCGATGCTGGTGTCGACCGAAACCGTGTGCACGGTGCCCAGTACCAGGTGGCCGGTTTCCGAGGCGGTCAGCGCGAAGCGGATGGTGTCGAGGTCGCGCATCTCGCCCACCAGGATGACGTCGGGATCCTGGCGCAAGGTCGCGCGCAGGGCCTTTTCGAAGCTAATGGTGTGCGTGCCCAGCTCGCGCTGGTTGATGAGGCACTTCTTCTGCGGGTGGATCACCTCGATGGGATCCTCCAGGGTGACGACGTGACGGGCCGAGGTGCGGTTGATGTGGTCGATGATGCCGGCCAGGGTGGTGGACTTGCCCGAGCCGGTGGGTCCGCCGATGAGCACGAGGCCATTCTTCAGCTCGGCGAAGGTGTGCACGATAGGGGGCAAACCCAGATCCTCGAGCACCGGGATCTTGTCCTTGATGATGCGGAAGACCGCCGACATGCCCGGTAGCTGGTAGAAGACGTTGGCGCGAAAACGCAGGCCCTCGGATTTCACATCCAGCGAGAAATCCACGTCGCGCAGGATGCTGAGGTCCTCNNAGCGGCACGACCTTGCCCATCTTCTTGATGTAGGGACGCATGCCCGACGAGAGGATGAGGTCATCGCCCTCGGCCTCGGCCAGCGCGACCAGCATGCGTTCGAGCAGCGAAAGGGTGCCCCGGCCTTGGGCCGCGCCGGCATGTCCGGCGCTCACTTTCCAGCGCGAGAGCAGGGTTTTCGCCGCCGAGGCCACGCGATGGTCGGGATCCTGGACAAGCGACGCCACCGCGGGAGCCTGTCCAGGCTCGTCGAGCGCCTCGAGGCAGCCAAGGATGACCAACTTCATGTCCGCGTCCGACTCGCCGAGCAGCGCCGCCACGTGCGGAGCCGCCTCGTCGGCGTGCATGGCCTGCAGGGCCTCGATACACGAGCGGCGCAGGTCGGGTTCACGGGCCAGCAGGTCGAGGACGTAGGGGATGGTCTCGCGCATGCCGATGGCGCCGACCGCTTCGATGGCACGCTCGCGCACCCACCAGTCGCTATCGCCCTGGGCCGCGCGCACCAGCGCCCCGAGCGAGGCGGGATCCTTGAGCCGCAGGAGCGCGTCGGCGGCATAGCGCCGCACGATGTCCGACGGATCCTGTAAGTAGGCCACGAGGTGGCGGGTGAGCTGCTTGCCCGCCATGACCACCAGCGCATCCATCACGCGCTCGCGCACCCACCAGTCCTCGTCGCGCAGCAGGCGCAGCATGCGGGGCGCCAGCTCGCCCGTCGGATCACCGACTTTCTTGGAGATGTCGACGGCCATGCGCCGCACGTTCACGTCCTTGCTGCGCAGGAGCCACAAGATCGTACGCGCCAGGTCGACCTTGTTGGCCAGGGCCAGGCTGGTGAGCACCTCGGCCGCGCGCGTGCGCACGTCGATCTTCTTGAAATTGAGCCCCTCGATGACCAGCGGCAGGACCTGGTCGTTGCCGATGGCCTCGGCGGCCCCGAGCACGGCCATGCGGATGACGTTGGGTCCGGCGTGCAGCTTGCGCGCCAGCAAGGCCATCACGCGCGGCGAGCTGAAGCGTTGGATGGCGTCGAGCGCGGCCCTGGCCGTGGACAGGCCCTTGGCGTCGAGCAGGGGGCCGATGGACTCGAAGTACTCATCCTCACCGCACAGCGCCCCGAACGACGCCACGGCCTGCATCGCGACTCTCTCCATGGGATGGCCCAGCGCGGAGCCGATCGCTTTGAGGGCGCCGCGGATGTCCTTGGTCATCAGTTCTGCGTTACCGAGGTACTGGAGCGCCACGAGCTTCTCGGCGACGCCGCCCACCTCGACAACGGCGGAAAGCGCCGGAATCGCCGCCTGCCGGCCGATGGAGACGAGAATCTCCATGGCCTCCAGGCGCCCCTGGAAACCGGAATCCCCGCAGTAGCCGGACAGCGTCTGGAAGACGGTGGTGCCGCCAATCTGCTTGAGCACGGTGGCCGCCGCCCGCCGCAACGACGCGTCGGTCTCCCGGAGCAGGTTGCAGAGCTCGCCGTGCCCCTCGACGCTATTGACCTTGGGCAGAAGCGGAACCAGCACCGCGGCAAGCTGGGGGTCCCCGCCGCGCAAGGCGCGCACGTAGGGCAGGAAGAGGGCCTTGTCGGCCACCTTCTCGGCCTCGGTGCGGAAGATGAAAAGGCGGTTCGCCTGGTCGTGCGAGTCGCCGGGCAGACCCTTGCTCACCAGCACCGCGAGCATGCGCTCGATCTCATCACGCGTGGGCTGGGGCGCCTCGCCCAAGAGCGCGTGCACCTGCGCGGGTCCCTGCCAGCCGGCGGCCTTGAACCTGCGAAGCAGCTCCTTGCTGTCGATCATCCTGCGCCTGTGTCCTCTTCGGCCGGGTCGTGGCCGTCCGATTCGCGATTGCGTCAAGCGCCGCCCTGGACATCAACAGCATGGAAGAGCGCCGCAAGGGCAAGTATCGGCCGGTGGCAGGCGAATCCTAAGCCGAAGCGGGCCTTTTCGGCAGGGGATCAATCCCGCATCAGTTCCTTCGCGAACGCCGCTCGCACTTCCGCCATGCGTGCCGCCAGCTCGCTCGCCAGCCGCGCCTGGCTCAGACCCAGGCTGCGCGCCAGGGGCTGTTCGTCACGGGGCGACAGACGGTCGTCGGCGTAGTCGCGCAGCAGGCGCAGGCGCAGGCTCGCGCGCGCGAGGAAGTGATAGTGGTCGAGCAGGCCCCGGTCGAGGGTTCCGCGCTCCACCAGGCGTTTGAGCGCCTGCAACGGATTCGTCGTGCGCAGACCGCGATCACGGGCGCCTTCGCGCAGTTGCCACCAGGCCGCGATGAACTCCAGATCGGTCAGGCCGCCGGGGGAAAAGCGCAGGTGGTGCGGACCGCCGCCCGCGCGTTCGTCCTCGATGAGTTTGCGCATGCGCAGGAGCTCGTGGCGCAGATCGGCCTGCCCCAACCCGTGCTCGTAGGTCAAGGTGTCGAGCTCGGTGGCGAAGTTGGCGGGTGGGCTATCCGCGCGGCCGGGCAGCGTGCAGGCGACGCGTCCACGCAGCAGTGCGACGCGCTCCCAGGGCGCGGCCTTTTCCTGGTGGTATTCGGCGAAGGCACGGTAACTGGTCACCAGCAAGCCTTGCGATCCCGAGGGCCGTAGTCGCGTGTCCACGGTGTAGAGGCGGCCTTCTTCGAGCAGCGCGCCGAGCGCGCTGATGAGGCGTTGCGCGAGGCGAGCGAACCACTCCTGGTGTTCCACGCCCGCCGCGGTCGTGCCCTCGCGCTCGTAGAGAAAGACCAACTCGAGATCCGAGCCGTAGCGCATCTCGCGCGCGCCACAACTGCCGAGCACGAGAATGGTCAGCTCCGCGTCGGGGCGACCGAAGCGCGGGGCCAGTTCGGCGGCCACCCGACGCGTGCATTCCGCCAGGCAGGCCTCGGCCAGGCGGCCGAGTTGCGACGAGACTTCTTGGTGTTCCAGGTTGCCGGCCACGTCGTGNNNNTCGGGGTGGGTGATGAGGTGGCGAGACAGCCGCTCGCTGGTGCCGAAGAGGCCGGCGAGCATGCGCAGGAGTTGGCGATCCTCGTGCAGCAGCGTGAAGAGGCCAAACGAGGTGCGCACGGCAAGGTCGGAAAAGCGGGCGAGGGCGCGATCCGGATCGGGCGAGGCGATGGCTTCCTCCAGCCATTCGGGCGGCATGCGACCGGCCGAGATCTCGAGCAGGTAGGCGCTCTC
>PNBO01000406.1 GCA_003136095.1 Myxococcales bacterium | reverse complement strand
CCCGGACAGAACACGGCACACAGCAAGTTGTCCGGCCGGGCCAGCACGGCGAGCACCGCGGCTAGCGCCGCCCACAGCACCGTCGGCACCTTCGGCGATTCAGCCAGCCGCAGGGTCGCGAAAACCAGAAAGGCATTGGCCAGCGCCGAGAGCATGGTGTCCATGCCCGTGCCAGCGTGAAAGCCGAAGGCCTCGCGATAAGCTATCAGGGGCAGCAAGACCGCCGTCCAGAACATCCAGTTGCCGCGCAGGCGCGGGTGCCGCGCATTCAGGGCGACCATGGCGACCAGGGCGGCGACAAGGCCAATGGCCGCGCCGCCCGAGGCCGCGCCCAGCAGACCCGACGGCGCCAGGCCCGCGAACAACCAGCGGAGCGCCGTCAGCACGGCGAGATGAAGCAGGCTGGTCACGCCATAGACCGAGCCCTCGCCGGGATTCCAGGCCACGCCCTCGCCCGCCAGCAGGTGGTTGGCGTAGCGCAGATATGTGTACGCGTCATCGAAGTCCGTCGGCGCCGCCTTGGCCAGCCTGGCCAGCCGTTCGGCCGCCAGCCCCGCGACCAAGAGCAGGCCAAGGTAGAAGAACAGCAGTCTGCGAATCGGCGAGCGCGGCACGCGGGCATCTTACCTTTGGACCGTCCCATTCGGGCACTGGCAACGCAATGCCGTCATGGCCTCCAGGCAACGGACTTCGACAATCTCAGCCGGCTCTCCCGGTCGAAAGCGAAGCACCAGTACCTGCCCTCGAGCTGCGCCTGGTGCCCGCTGGTCGAAGAGAAGATTGCCCAGGCCCAGATGAACGGGAACGCCAGCGACGGTTTCGACCGAACGGGCGACGTGCGCGCCGTGGAACACGACGGCGGCGGCGCCCGCGTCGACCGCGGAACGCGCGTACATCCATTCGAAGCTGCTGGGAGCGGGATCCATTTCGCGGCCACCGTGCAGGATCACCAGGACGGGCCGGCGCGGGGCGGCCTGTCGGGCGGCACGCACAGAAGCGCCAACATCGTCGGGCGTGGGAATGGGCACGGCGCGGCCGGGTGGCCACGCGGGGTGGGACAGATTGGCGGCGATGACCGCCAGGGGACCGAGCGGCTCGGCCACGGGCTTTCCCGTTCGCACGGAGGTCGCGCCCAGGACGACGACATTCTCGGCACGGAGAGCGCCGACGGTTGCCGCCAAGCCGGACTCGCCCGCATCGAGGGCGTGATTGTTCGCCAGGGTCACGGCGGTGATGCTGGACTGGACCAGAGACGCGAGCGCGGCAAAGTCTCCGCACAAGCGCGGGCGCTGGACGCTGCCGGCCGAGACGCAGGTACCGGTGGCCGACTCGAGGTTGACGATGCGAGCGTCCGCCCCTGCCAGCGCGTCCCGCAGCGGCGCCAGTACGCGATCCCAGCCTTCGCTGATAGCCCGCCCGGCGATGCCTCGCGCAAGCGACACATCGCCACCGACGGCAACGGTGAACCCGTCCGCCGTGGCTCCTGTGTCGGCCCCGACCAGGAAGAACGCCGCAACGAGGGTAGCGTTCACAGACACTCGATGAAGGCCCCCGACATGGGGCCGCAACGCCCCTGCGTGGTATTGAACTTCACTGGCCCGACGGGCGCAGCGTAGAGCGGCGCCACCCAGGCCGGGCGTTGCGGTTCCTTGCCCAAGGCGATCATCTTTCGCCATGCCTCGTCGGTCAGACGCTCCGCCGCCGGGTGCATGAGCTCGCGGTAGGACATGACCGCGCCCCTCGCCAACACCGGCCCCTTGGGCGAAGGAATCACGGCGTAGATCAGATCGGGCCGTGCCACGGCGACCTCGAGCACCTGCTCCGTCGGACGCCAGGTGAACACGTCAGCGGCCACGGCCATGTCCGAATCGCGATCGTTCATTTGATCCGAGTTCGCGAAGACCGTCAGCGTCCACTCGACGTGCCCACCGATCGTGGTCAACCAGTTCCGCCGTTTCTCGTCGAATTTTCGCCCTGCGAGCTCCAGCTCGGCGCTCTCGGCCAGCGTGTCGAGGAAGGTGAGTAGCATCTTCGTCTTCTCGGCAGGTGGCTTGCGCATCTCGGTGGGGTCGAGCTCGCCGTCCGGTCCGCGCGGCTTTGCCTCGGGTTTGAGCTCCGGGTTGACGCCAGCCTCGCGTAGCCGCTTCTCCAGCATGCGGGCCATGCTGGCCAGCCGCCGGTAGAGCTCCGGGACGGGCTCGACCCAGCAGGGTGGCGGCTCGAGATCCTCCGCATCGCACTCCGCCGACTCCTGCTCGCCGTAGAGGATGGTGTCGTGCCGCAACTCGGCCCAGCCAGAGGCGAAGGCCTGCAACGCACGCAGCCGCCACGCCTCGGTTGCAAGCAGGGGCGGCACCTTTCCCGCCAGCGGATCGAGTAGGGTGCGCAGGGCGTGGAGCGAGCCGTGGTACGCATCCTGCGACCACCGCTCGCCGTCCACCGCGGCCAGGCTCTTGCGGCCTTCGCCGACCCCAGCCTCGAAGAGCCCGCGGGCGCCCGCCGGCACCCCGGCCAGCAGCGCGCCCTTCGCGACCTCCGAACCCATCACGGAGGCGGCCGCCCGCGCGCCCATGCTCGCCGAAACTACATCCGCCAGGTTCGCCCGGTCGGCCACCTTCATCAGGGGCGGAATCAGGCCCTGCATCGCCACCGCATCCTCGAAGGCGCGTCGGCCGAGCACGCGCACGTTGCGCTCGGTGAGCGTGGCTCCGATACGAGGCGCCACCAGGGCGGCAATCAACTCCTTCTGGAACCTGGCCTTCACGTCCACGGCGACAAGTTGATCCGCCGTGGCGCGTTCGGCGTCCGGCAGCACGCGCTTCAATACCTCCGCCACCTGGTCCAGACCCGTAGCGTCCGCCCCACCCGCGAAAAACGCCGTCAGCTTCAGCACGCGCCCCAGGCCCTCGCGGCCGGCCTTGCTGCCCAACCACGCGCGCGCCAGCAACGCCGCACCCTCGACATCGGGCTTGCCGCCCTCGACGGCAAAGGCCGCCATGCCCAGCCAGCTCATGCCGCGGAAGAAGCATTCGAGCCCCTGGCTGCGCGTGTAGTGTCCGCGCGGCCGGGTCTGCGTGACATCGAAGGGCGCGCGGGTGATCTCGACGGGCAACGGGCCTTGCGCGGCCTCGACGGCCTTGACGACATTCCCGGTGTCGTCGCGGAGGGCGGCCGGGATCGCGGCCTTGGCGTCGAGCAACCGCGCGGCCACCGCCCAAAACGTCGCCATGCGCTTCGCTGCCGCGCGCCCGTCATCCGTGGTGGCCCCGGCGCGGACCTTCTCTGCCTCCGCCAGCATCGCCTTGAGCGCGCGGCCCAGCATCGGCGCAAGCTGGTACTGCTCCACATCGCGCAGAACCGCATCGAAGAAGGCATGCGTCGTGTCGATCGCCAGGTCCACGGTGATGAAGCTGGGGAAACGCACGTAGTCGTTGCGCTCGTAGACATGGAAGAGATGCGTGGCCTGCGTGCGGCCACCGTCCGCGCGCCCCTCGCCCGACCGCCGCGTCTTGCCCTTGGGCGGTTGCGGATCCTGAGGAACCAGGAAGAAGCCTTGCTTCGCCAGCAGATCCTTGTGATCCGCCTTCATTCCGGGCAGGCGAGCCAGATTCCCGATCTGCGACAGCTTCCAGGCGCCGGTCGGCGCACCGGCGGGAGCCGTGCTCCCCTGTGTGGGCTGCGCCCGCGAATTACCGATGCACCCGGCGGCCAGCAGCACCGCCGCTGCCAACCGCATCTTTTGCTTCGTCCTCATTTCGCTTTTCCTCCGTCGAACTTGGCCAGCAGACGTGGCCCGGGCATGCCTCGCCCCTGCCACAGGATTTCTTCCAGCCGGTAGCCAAAGCCCAGCCAGCGATACCAGGCCACGCGCCGGCCGGCTTGCACGCGCTCGAGCGCCAGCAGGCGGTCGTTGTCGACCGCGATGCGCTCGAAACGCCCCGCGAGACGCGTACCCCGCCACATGGGAACGCAGTGTCCGTCGGTGATGGCGTAGACGTGGAGACGGTTCTCGATCACGGGGTCGAACTTGGCCGACTTGCGCAGCGTAACGATAGCGTCGAGCTGCCCGTCCCCATCCACGTCCCCCACCCACAGCCCCCAGGCTCCCACCAGCCGATCGCAGGGCACCGCCGATTCCCGTCCCGCCTCCGCGTACCGCAAGTGGCCGAGGCCATCACCGTCGACCAGCAATCGCAATTCTCCCGGCCCGAACGCGCGACGGGCGATCTCGCGCTCGGCCGCGGCCACGGGCGGCGCGCTCATCGCAAGAGCGAGGATCAGCGAGAGTCTCATCGCCCGCCGATTGTACCCTCGCAGCCTACTTTGCACCCAGGAGCCCCCGCAACCGCTCCCGCTCGCGCCGGGCCGCGGGCGCGGACACGTGGTGGGGCGAACGCCCGAGCAGGGCATCGAAGGCGGCCACGGCCTCGCCGTTGCGCCCCAACCCGACCAGACCCAGCCCGCGGCCGAAGGTGGCCTCGTCGTTCTTCGGGTCGCCGGCAAGAATGCCGTCGAATTCCGCCAGCGCCTCGGCCGGCCGGCCTAGAGCGAGAAGCGCGAAGCCGTGGTTGGTCCGCGCCACCGCGGAGGTGGCGCCGTCGAGCAGCCGCGCGGCCTTCGCCGGATCGCCGAGTTGCAGGGCGAGCGCGCCCGCGGCCACGCGCGCCTCCGCCGCGCAGGGCGCATCGCCCGCGGCACCCAGCGCGACCTCGTAGGCGGCGAGGGCCGCCGGATTCTCGCCCGCCAATCGATGATAGTCGCCCAGACCGCACTGCCATTCACACGGGGAAACCGCCGCGCCCGCGGGCGGCGCCGCGATGGGCACGGGCACAAGACCGCTCGACGGCGAGTAGGAGAAGGTCAGCGGGATCTCCCCCAGACCCTTGGGGGAAGGCCGGTGGGAAAAAACCAGGCCGTCGTTCTCGCGATAGACCAGCGCCCACCGCGCGGGATCGAAAAGCGCCCCGCGCGGGTTGACCGACGGATAGGTGATGAGCGCCGAGGTGACGCCGAAGCCGTCGAGAAAGCTCTGCCACTCGGCGCGGNNAAAGATCCGCTCGGCGGAGCAAGGCATGGAACTCCTCGGGATAGCCGTTGATGCGGGGGTCCTGGAACACCTGGTACTTGGGCCAGCCCCGCCAGGTCAGGTACGAGCCCACCTCGAGATCGTTGTACATCCGCTCGCGCAGCCCGTGCTGCTCGACGAAGTCGATGGCGGCGAAGGGCACGAGGTCATGTTCCAGCCCCAGCTCGACCACGCGTCCGCCACCCGCGACGGCGGCCACCCGGGGAGCCAGAGCCAGGCCAACGAGCAGGGTGCCGGCGGCCACCTTCTGCCACCGCTCGCGCGGCAGCAATCGCGTGGCGGCCACCGCGAGCGCGGGGCCAGACAGCATGGCGAACTCGGCCACGAAGCGAATGCGAAAGGCGCCGACGATGCCCAGTACCGCGCAAGGGAGCACCACCCGCGCGGGCAGGAGGCGCGGCAGCCCGGGCACGAGGCGCGACGGTAGCCACAAGAGTGCCAGCCCGGCCGCCAGGAAGAAAAACGGCCCGTCGAGCGGCCACTGCGCCTGCCGGTACTCTTGCAGCGGCCGCAGGTAGGGCATGCGGAAGTGATTCGCGATGTAGGAAAGGCAGCGAAAACCCGAGGGCGTCGCGAACATGAGCGGAACCATCGCCAGCGCCACCAGCAGCGCGCGCCGCGAATCCACGGCCAGCCCATCCCGTCGCGCCGCCCAGGCGTAAAGCAACAGCAGCGTGGGCGCGAGGAAGTAGCACGAGCTCCCGTTGGCCCACACCAGCCCCGCCGGCGCCATCAACCACAACATGCGCGGCTTGCCGACCTCTGCCCGCTCGACCGCGAGAAGGAGCAGCGCCAGGCCAAGAAAGGTCACCAGGTGCGGGCGCTCGACGAAGCGCGGCTCCGCGGCCCACGCCGCCAGGGCCAGGAACAGCGCCGCGACCGCGGGATCCGCCCCGCGCCGCACGGCCACGCGAAAGAGAGCCGCCCAGGCGCCCAGGACGAACGCCGTCTTGAGCAGCACGGTGCCAGGAATCCCAGACACGCGGTGGCAGAGAGCCAGCACGATCTGAAAGAGCCA
>PNBO01000214.1 GCA_003136095.1 Myxococcales bacterium | reverse complement strand
AACGTCGTCAAGACTCGCAAGGTGCTAGTGGTTGAGGATTCGCGCCTCATTCACAAGATGTACGAGGTCATGCTCCGGCCCTGCATGCTGATCGCCGCGCACGATGGGCGCGAAGGTCTGGCCCGCTTGGCCGAACATCGGGACATCGATGTCATCATCCTGGACATCAACATGCCCCGCATGACGGGGTTGGAATTCCTGGGGCAGGTGAAGCAGAATTCGGACTTCGCCGCCATCCCCGTCGTCATCGTTTCCACCGAGGGCAAGGAAGAGGACGTCGCGCGCGGGCTGAAGGCAGGCGCCGTCGCCTATCTCAAGAAGCCGTTTCAGCGCGAGGACTTGCTCAAGATCATCGGGCGGCTCACCACGAGCCAGGCCTCGCCATGAAGGATGGTGATGTGATGGCCGGTATCCCACAGAAGCCTGGCTACGAGGGAGCGGACAGCAGCGATCCCCTGGCCACGCTCATGCGCGCGCGCCAGCTCATCCACGACGCCCAGGCGGCCATCGAGGAGGCCAGCCAGTCGGTGGTGCAGCAGCGGGCAAGCTCCGCCGAGATCCCGGGGCGCGAGGCGCGCCTGGCCCAGGCCGAGAACGATCGCGAGGAGTTGGCCGCGCGTCTCCTCGAGGTCGAGCACCAGGTGGGACGCCTGATGACCCTCTACGTGGCGACGTACCAGTTGCACGCGACGCTCGATCCCGCGGACGTGCAATCGACCATCGCCGAGATCGCCGTCAACCTGCTCGGCGCCGAGAAGTTCGCCTTGTTCCTGCGCGACGACGAAGCCGACGTCCTGGAGATCCGCATGCAGGAAGGCCAGATCGACGCGCCCTGGTCCGGCGCGGCGACCTATGCGGGCGGCGATCGGCTCATCGATGCGTCGCTCCTCGACGGCATGTTGCGTTTCGGCCCCGCCGAGGGCTCCCCGGTGCTGGTCGTCGTTCCGTTGCGCGTGCAGGACATCACGTTGGGCGCGCTGGTGCTCACCAAGCTGTTCGAGCACAAGGTAGGGCTGGACGAGGAAGATCGCGAGCTTCTCGATCTGCTGGGCGCGCACGCGGCCTCCGCCCTCTTCGCCTCGCGTGTCTACGCGCGCGCCGCCCGCAAGTTGCGTACCCTGGAGGGGCTGATCAAGCTGGTCAAGAAGGGATAGCAGGCGGGGCTCGCCCCATGCGAAGGACGCGATGAGCTTCCAAGGGATGATCGAAGACGTGGCCGTGGCCGACGTGATGCAGTTGATACGCATCGGCGGGCACTCGGGCAGTCTGACGGTCAACAACGAGCAGGAGGAGGGCATCATCGGGTTCGAGCGCGGCCGCATCGTGAGCGCCTGGAATCCGCGCACGCTCCGGGTGGGCGAGCTCCTGATGGCCGCGGGCGACATCGACGACACGCAGCTGGCGGCGGCCCTGGCGGCCCAGAACAATGACCGGCCTCGCCGCACCGTCGGTCACTACCTGGTGCGCATGGGCGCCACCACGCCGGAAGCCATTCGCGACGTCATGGCCCGGGAAATCGAACGCGTGGTGGGCGAGATCTGCGCCTGGAAATCGGGGTCTTTCGATTTCGCCATCGACGATCTCACCCCGCTCATCGAGGTCACCCGCTTCACGGGCGCGCCCAAGGTCGACCTCGATACGCAGACCGTGCTCATGGATGTGCTGCGGCGCATGGAAGAAGGCGGCGCGCCCGCGCCCACGCCCGAGGAAGTGGTCGCCGAGCCCACCGCCGACCGGACCGAGGAGGAGTTGCCGCAGCAACATTTCGTGGCAAGCGGTGAATTCGAAGCGCCTGGCTTCGAGAGCGAGACGCGCGGCAGGGGCATGCTCCCCGCCGGTTTGACCACCGAGCGCGAGGCAAGCGAGGCCATCCCGCACGAGCCGGCTCCCCCCGAGGCGAGCGAGCGCATGCGCTTCCAGATCGTGTCCCCAGACGGCGAGCTGTGCGAGCGGCTCAACCAACTCCTGGCGGGTACCGGCGATCACATTTTCGCCATCGCCCTGCGTGATGCCGGGGCTTCTCTCCTCGGCGAGCCGCCCCCCATCGTGGTGGTGGATCTGCGCTACCAGCCAAGCGGCCTAGCCACGCTCACCGCGCTCTGCCGCGCGCGGCCCCGCGCTTCGGTCATTGCGCTCTTCGGGGGCCGCGCGCCCCTGCGCGAGATGTATCGGGCCGGGGTGCTGTCGGCGACCTCGGCGGTGCCCGAGACCGTGGTCGCCTGCATGCAGTCGGTGGCGCGGCAGCGCAAGCACATGTCGAGCGAGTACGCCATCGCCGAGGGCATCCGCACCAGCTTCGCGCGGCTGCGCCGGATCATCGCCGATCTGCGCTCCGGGCTGCTCGGCACTTCGGTCTCGTCGAACCTCATGTCGGCGGTCGCCGAGTCGCTCGATCGCGGCGTGCTCTTCGTGCCGCACCTCGACCGCTTGGTCGCGCTGGGGGCCTTCGGCAACAACCAACGCGGCGCGCCCCTGGCCAAGACCACGCAGGGGCTCATCGTCCCCATCGGCGATGACGGCGTGTTCAAGACCTGCCTGACCGACAGCCGGCCGCGACGCATCGATTACGACGAGGCCAAACTGCCGCAGGCCTTCGTCGAGGCGGTGGATCGCCCGCGCACCGGCGAGATTGCCGTTCTGCCGGTGCCCGGTAGCGAGCGGGTGATCGCGGCCGTGTACATGGACAACGGGGGTCGCGATCGCCCCATCGGCGACATCGAGGTCTTCGAGTTGGCCGCCTTCCAACTCGGCTTGGCGTTGGAGAACGAATTCCTGCGCCGGGCGAGCTCCCGGCAAGACGTGACCGCGGCGATTTTTGGGGAACGCGAGACCGGGTAGGCGCGAGGCCAAGCGTGGAAGAGATCTTCTCATCCCTCGTGAAGGACTTCGTCGACGAGACGCAGCCGCTCACGCAGGAGGTGGGGGCGCTTCTGCTCAAGCTGGAGGAGGTATGGCGCGCAGGCGGGGACGGAAAATCATTGCTGCGGGGAATTCGCAGTGGCTTGCACACCATCAAGGGCAACGGCGCCATGATGGGTTTTGCCCCCATCGAGCGCGTGGCGCACGCACTCGAGGACATCTGTCCCCGGGTGTCCGACGAGCCCCCGGCGGACCCGGCCGGGCTCGTGCAATTGCTCATCGAGGGTTGCGATCTGTTGGGCGCGTTGGTGAAGTCGGCGCTGGCGGGCGACCTGCCGGCGGGTCGGGCCGACGCCTTCGTCGAGCGGGCCGCCGCAGCCCAGGCATTGGACCGGCCCGCTGCGGCCGTGCCGACCGGGGGGGAAGCGCCGCTGCCGGCCGTGAGCCCCGGCGCGGCCGTGCCCGCCGTGGCGGACGGCGATGGCGGTCGGGGCAGCGCGCGGATCGCGGACGGGGACGTCGATGAGCTATTGGAACTAGCCGGGGAGACCATCGTTGGTCAGACCGAGCTCCTGCGCGTGCAGGGGCGCTTCGCGCGCGGGCAGTTCGAGAGCGGGGACGTCGCACTCATGGATCGTCTGCTCGTCGACCTGGGCCGCACGACCCGCCAAATGCGCGACAAGCTCTTGCGAGTCAGACTGGCCCCCATCGCGACGCTCTTTCGCCGCTTCGGCCGTTACGTGCGTGATCTGGCGCGCGAGCGCGGACAGCCCATCGAGCTTGACATCGAGGGCGGGGAAACCGCCGTGGACCGCGCCATCATCAGCCGGCTCTTCGAGCCACTGGTGCACCTGGTGCGCAACGCCGTGGCCCACGGCATCGAATCCGCCGAGGAGCGCGTGGCCGCCGGCAAGCCGGCCGGGGCGCGCATCCTGCTCAGCGCACGGCTGCGCGAGGGGCGGGTGAACGTGCGCATCGCCGACGACGGCCGGGGACTGGACTTGCAGGCCATCGCGGCCAAGGCCAACGCGCAGGGGATCGACACCAGCGGTTTTTCGGAGCGGGAAATGCAGCGCCTCATCTTCCGCGCCGGGCTTTCCACGGCCAAGGCGGTGACGAACCTCGCCGGTCGCGGCGTGGGACTCGACGTGGTGGCTGGCGCCGTGCAGGGCTTGGGCGGCAGCATCGACGTGCGCTCGACCCGGGGGCAAGGGACGGTGTTCGCGCTCGATCTGCCGGTGACGGTATCCTTGCAGAAGGCGCTCATTTTCGGCGTGGACAGCGAGACCTTCGCCGTCCCCGCGGGGTTCATTCTCGACACCATGGAAAGCCGGGAGAAGGATCTGCAAGAGATCAACCGGGTTCTGCTGATTTCCTGGCGCGGGGATTTCGCGCGCGCGGTGGACGCCGGCCGCCTGCTCGGCTGTCAGGGCCTGGCCCAGGCCTGGGCGCGGCCCTACGCCATCGTTCTGCAAGCCGGGAACAACCGTGGCGCGCTGCTGGTGGACTGGCTGTCGGGGGTGCAGGAGATCGTTGTCAAGCCGCTCGACGAAACCCTGGTCGCATGCGCCATGGTGGCGGGGGCGACCGTGCTGGCGCAGGGGCGCGTCTTGCCCATCCTCGACTGCATGGAGGTGGTCAGGCGCATCAGCAAGGCGCTCCAGCCCGAGCGCTCCACCGAGGGGAAAGCGGAGGCCGCCTACGATGTCTTCTGACCAGGGAAACGTGGGTACCAAGGCGGACGGCGTGGCGGCCGCGGCCGAGCCCTTGCTCGCCTTTGCCGACGCCTTGCTTTCCGAAGGTCAGCGCCAACCGACGCACACGCCGGACGAGATTCGCCAGTACGTGACCTTCATCCTGCGCGACGAGGAATACGGCATCCCGATCCTCCAGTGCCGGGAGATCGTGCGCGTCTTGGCCGTTACCCGCGTGCCCGAGGCGCCCGACCACGTGCGCGGCGTCGTGAATCTGCGCGGCCACATCGTGCCCGCCGTGGACACGCGCAGGCGTTTCGGCTTCGAACCCGCGCCGCTGACGGCGAGGTCGCGGCTCCTCGTGGTCGAGGTAGCGGGCCGCCTGTTCGCGCTCATCGTTGACCGCGTGGCGCGCGTTCTCAAAGTACCCGCCTCCGACATCGAGCCGCCGCCCGAGGGCGCGACGCTGCCGGGCGCCACGGGCCTGGCCCGCGTGGGTGAAGCGGTGGTACATCTGATGGACGCCGATCAGATGTTGCGCGCGGGAGCGGCGGCGGCAGGGACAACCACGAGAGGTGAAGAGGCATGAGCACGCAAGAGAGCAAGGCTTCGTCGACTTCCGATGCTGCACGTTCCGACACCGCGGACGGGGCCGGTGCGAATGGCGCTGTCCGCGAGCGCCGGCGCCGCTGGTGGCTGGGCCGCATCGAGGGCGCGCCGGTGCTGCGCCATCTCTCCTTGTGGTGGAAGTTGGTCATCATCGTGATTGTGCTCTTGCTCCCCACGGGGCTGCTGCTGCGCGACTTCGTGGGCAAGAGCAGCGACGAGATCGCGCGCATGCAACGGGAGCAGTGCGTGGAGAGCTACGCGCAACAGCTCCGGCGGATTTTGAGCCAGCAGATCGCCTTGAATGGGCGCGCGGGGGTGGCGAGGCCTGAAGAGCCGCCGAGCGGCGCCCGGCGCGCGCTGGGCGCGGCCGTGGCCGAGCTCGAGAACCTGAACAACTCGGGCTGCGGCGTGGAAGCAGGCCTGGCGCGGCTGCGTATGGCGGAGACGCTGGCCAAGCTGCGCGTCCTCGTGGCCCAGGTCGGGGACGACCCCAAGGGCGACGTGAACCGCCAGTTGCGTGAGGCCGTGGCGGACTGGTTCATGCAACTCGCGCTGGTGGCCGGCGAAACCGAAATTCTGGCCCCGGGCGCCGCCCACCTCGACGACGCGATCTTGCGCAGACTGCCCGAGGCGGCGCGACATATCGAGCACATGGCCGAACTGGGCAGAGCGCCGGGGGTGGAGGCGGAGCTGACCATCGCCGCGCGCGCCGAGATGCTGAGTGCCATCGACGGCCTGGCCATGAACATCGCGGATGTCGAGCGCGATCTGGTCGAGATCATGCAAGGCGGCGTTCCACTGCTTTCCCCGCGGGTGGTCCCGACGGTGAGGCCGCCCTTCGAGGAGTGGTCGGCGGCAGGACGCAAGACCATGGCCGCTGCCCAGCAACTCGCGAGTGACACCAAGAGCGTACGGGATCCGGCCGGCGGCGCGATTGTTACGAGCTTGCGCGCGGCCGCCGCCACGGCGCTCGATGCCTTGTTCGCAACCTTCGACAACGCTCTCGCCACCCGCCGTGCTGAGCTGCAAGACAAGATCACCGCGCGCGAAGACCAGCGCTACCGGACCATTCTCCTGGTGCTCGTGGCGGTGCTGGCCGCGGCCGGCCTGGTGTCGGTCATCGTTCGCAGCATCACCGCGCCGATCAACCTGGCGGTCGAGTCAGCCAACAGCCTGGCCGCGCAGAATTTCGCGATTGAGATCGGCGAGACGCATTCCACCGACGAGGTCGGCCAGCTCTTGGTGTCGATGCGCAAGATGGCGGCCAATCTGCGCGCCACCATTCGTTCCATCTTGCAGGCCTCGCGCATCGTGGCCAGCGCCTCCGAGAAGATATCGACTTCCGGCGAGCAACTCGGCAAGGGGGCCGAAACGCAGTCCACGGCGACCGGCGCGACATCGGCGAGCATGGGGCAAATTGCGGAGCAGATCCAGCAACTCTCGCGGACCGCGACCTCGCTCTCGGCCAGCGTGGAGGAAACCACCACCGCGTTCCAGCGCATGTACGAAACCCTGGAACGAACGGCGCTGCACGGGCAGACGCTGCTCGCCTCGTCGCAGGAGGCCACGATGTACCTGGCGGGGCTGACCAGCAACATCACGCAGGTGACCGCGCAGGCGCGCACCGCCAACGAGATGTCCAAGGCCACGCT
>PNBO01000042.1 GCA_003136095.1 Myxococcales bacterium | reverse complement strand
GTGAGGATGTTCGAGACGTCGTTCCACTGCAGCGTGCGCATGCGGTTTTGGATGAGCCCGAGAAAGCCGTCCTCGACGCCCACGACCTCCAGCTTGTGCTCGTGCATGGCCGTCTTGGTGACGGCGCGAATGACCGCGTTCAGCCCCGGGCAGTCACCGCCGCCTGTGAGCACCCCGATGCGCCTGATGGTCGCCATGGCGGCGATGCTACCCGGAGTCGGCGCGGTTCACCATTTGGAAGATCGAGGCACGCTGGCGAGGCAGACGCCTGGCCCGAGGAAACTAGCTACAATGAGCTCCGTTATGTTCTGCGCAGGGCTGCTCGTGGTCGGCGTGGTCGGGCTGGCCGCGGCGTCGGCACAACCGGCCCGCGACGGTGGAGCCGTGCCTCCGATGCAGGTTGCGGGTAGCTCGCCAGGGAGCGTGGCGCTATTGCCGGCCCCTACCGCGACCTTGTACCCGACCGCCGCGGCCGCCTTACGGGCCGTCCTCAAGAGCGAGCCGCGTGTGGTGGCTGTCGGCGAGTTCCATCAAACCAAGGCCACGGCGCGCATCCCCTCCGCGCTCAAACGGTTCACACGCGAGATGCTGGCCCCGCTACGCGAAGCCGGCGCCACCGATCTGGTGGTGGAAACCTGGATCACCACCGGCACCTGCGGCGAGGTGGAGAAGAAGGCGGTCGCCCAGGTTGAGAAGACCACGCGGCGCCCGGCCCGCACCGAGGACGAGGTGGTGACGCTGCTCCGGCGGGCGAAGCATGCCGGGATGGAGCCGCGCATCTTGCAGGTCGCATGCAAGGACTACCAGGCCATGGTGGGCGGAGCCGAGGTCGACTTCGACCGGTTGCTGCGGTTGACCCGCGACCAGCTCGAGGTGCAGATCCGCGTGGCCCTGGCCCGCCCGGGCAGTCGCATGGTGGTCAGCTATGGCGGGGCCTTGCACAACGACCTGGAGCCTTCCCCCGAGATTGCGCCCTATGCCTTCGGGCCGGCCGTGTCCGGCGCGGTTGGCGGCCGCTACCTGGAGCTCGATCTCTACGTGCCCGAGCTCGTCGAGAAGAACCCCAGCGTTCGCGCCCAGCCCTGGTTCAAGATCTATCGCCGCGCCTACCGCAGCGGCCAGGTCACGCTCGTGCGCCGGAGCGAGTCGTCCTTTGCCATCGTGTTTCCCCGGTCACGGTGAACCCGGCAAGGAGTTGCCGCGGCTGGAGGACCTTCGCTGACACGCTGGGTAGACTTCAGCCTGGGCTGGATCTGCCCAGGATCAGTGCCATGCGAGCAACATTCCCTGCGGTATTGAGCATGTTCCTCGCTGGCGTGGCGCTGGCGGCTCCCAAGCCCAAGGCGGAGTTCGGGACCGCGAAAGAGGCGGAGGCCATGGTGGCCAAGGCGGTGGCGCACGCCAAGAAGGTGGGCAACGAGCAGGCCTACCAGGACTTCACCAACAAGGTGGCGCCCTTCGTCGACCGTGCTCTCTACGTCGTGGTCTACGATTTGAACGGGAAGGTCTGGGCGCACGGCCAGAACCCCAAGATGGTGGGTAAGGACCTCATCGATCTGCTCGACCCGGACGGCAAGGCCTTCGTAAGCGAGCGGGTCGAGCTCGGCAAGAGCAAGGGCAAGTTCTGGCACGACTACAGGTGGACCGACCCGATCACGAAGAAGGCGCTGCCCAAGTCGGCCTACTGCGAGCGGCACGAAAACGTTCTCTTCTGCACCGGCATCTACAAGCGGTAGCATGGTGTCGAGCTTGGTTGCACGCAGCTGCAACGTTTGCGTCGTGACCACCGCCACGTGGGCGGCTGCGGCTGGGCCTTGGCGATGGACAACCTTCAGCGTGTGCCAGAAGGTGGCAGGCCTGGCGACGGCTGCTCGCCGAGGCCGGCGGCGGAAAGCCGCCGTGGTTCGGAGCTGCTCCGCGGATCCGGGGATCGGCCAAGCGGGTTGTGCCGCGAGGGGACCGCGAAGAAGTCAGGTGCGATTCGCCAGTCCTCGACGATGCCGCCGTGCTGCGGGGATGCGCTCAGGCGCTCGAGATCCTGTGCGGTCAACGGCTGCCTTCGGGCGACGTCGCGGGTTCGGCTGAACACCCCGTTGCGCCACTGGAAGACTTCGTCCAGCTTCTCGGCGTAGGTGAACACGTGGTTGTTCTCACCGTAGTAGTCGTCGAAACGGCCACCACCAAGGTAGATCGCGTTCGATCCCTCGTAGCCAATCTTCTTTCTCGATACCGGGTCGGTATTGAGGAAGTAGACCCAGTCGCCGGGAACGAAGTTCTTGGGTAGGACGTCGCCAACGATGGAAAGCAGCTTTCCCGGCCGCGATTCCTTCGGATCGAATCCGGGCTCGAAGCTCCAGGCGCGCCCCGGTTCGATGTCGGACAGCGGGTCTTGGTCCGCGAGCAGGCGCGACTGGATCAACCCTGCGAGGGCGGGCGAGCCGCGGACGCGGTCGAAGTAATCGAGCACGCCCTTGACGACGACCAGCTTGGTGGCTGTGTAGCAACCGATGGTGTACGCCTTCTGGTTCACGAACACGTCGTCGATTGCATCCTTGAGAGGCACCCCGCGCTTGGGGGTGCCACTGTCCCAGTAGGTCTCGTTCCATTCGGCCGGCCCGCCGTCGGGCCATCCCCACCGTAGATCCTCGGCCCATGCGACGATGTTCTGTCGTAGTGCCACATGATCCGAGAGCGCCGCCACATCGCAGCTCGCGCCTTTGAATTCGGTCAGGCGTCCATGTTGGAGCAAGGCGAGCAGGATTTCCTTTTGCGAAACCGTAGCGATCTGCGCGGCCGAGGCGGACCCGCTGGGCAAGGTTACCTGGCCCCCCGATATGCCCATCGCCTCTCGGTTGGCCAGGTCCAGCGTTGAAGTGTCGTGCGCGGGCGTGGCCAGCGTGTAGACCAGGACGCCCTGGGCTGGCCGTTCGCTGAGCACGACCAAATCCTCCGGGATGGCCAGGGTCTTGAGATAGGCCGCCATGGCGGCCTTGACCTCGGGAAGCTGGCGACGTTGGCAGGTGAAGCGAACACCCTCATCACCGCAGTCCGAGACCGCATGGGTAGCTTCTTGTCGATGCGAATGCGTACCGCCTACGTTCGCCGCGGCGACGCCCGCGCCAAGCAATGTCGTTGTGAGGAGGAAGACAGTCCGGAGCATGCCAAGAAATTCTTTCCCGCGTTTCATCGTCTTCTGGGAGTTGCCGAGCATTCGCGACGCAAGGCGCATGCCAGAAGCTCCGAAGTACGACCGGCTCAGAAGGTCTCTCGCTCGGTGCCGTCGACCACAGGCGTGGACCTGATGGCGGGGCAGAGGAAACCACCGAGCCGTTCATGTTCCTGACAGGACGGTGAATCTCCTCTCCGCAGAGGCCTCCGCGATTAGGGATTGCTCCTCCCAACAAGACGATCTCTTCCCGGCAGATCATCTCCGGAGGGGGTGAGAGCCGCGACAGTCTGCCGCGGTCGGGGCGGCAAATTGTCGCGCCCTTGGTCAGCGCGAATGATGGAAGGCGATCCCAATGCGGCCCTCGCCAAGATCCCATCCACGGCCAGTGACAGGACGGTGACGCCGGTGGTGCGCCAGAGTGGGCATCGATCGGTGGGCTGGCGCCGTTCGTGCAGCCATCGACCAGCAGATCACAACCTTCGGTAAGACCCGTGGCCGGATCCCGACCACCGGCGCTTCACGCCCAAAGCGGTGCCGCCCAGGCAGCGAGCCGCTCGGAGTGGTGGTGCAGTCCGATGGTCAGGGCTAGACCCGTCGCCAGTCATCCCGCACAGCCTGTGGCTCGAAGTGCGTCATGCAAGTGTGGCAAAATCGCCACGCACTCGGCCAGCGATGTGACGCAGACGTTTCACATTCACCTCCCTCGTGAATCATCGCGACCAGCGGACACCAGGGATCTTGTGGGATTTGTGCCCCGCCGTCTGATGGCATGCGGACTGCAAAGGGAGGGGGCTTGCGAAATACCCATCCAGGAGAACAGAAATGCCCCAGAGGTCCTGTGCTTTGAAATCCTGTCTTCTTGCCATCGCGCTTGCAGCCATTGGCTGCGCCCACCCGAGACCAGCACCGCCGCCGCCAGGACCGCCCCCTGCGCAGGTGCCGCCGCCAGTGCTGGCGCCAGCGCCTCCGGGTCCGGTCCCTCTCGAACGATGGGCGGAAGTTCACCCGCAAGCATCTCGCGAGCTGGGCGATTGGGCACGTGCCCATCCGCAGGCCGCCCGACGCGTGTTCGAGTGGGACGGCCATCACCCGGAGAAGGCGCACGAATTCGTAACCTGGACCATCGCCCATCCCGCTGAGGGCATAGGCGCATTTGCCGCGACCCATCGCGGTTGGCCGTTCTTCGATGAGTTCATGACAAAGCACCGTCCGGCCGCGGAGACGTTCATGGCCTGGTGCCGACGCCACCCGGCGGCCGCCGACGCGCTCATGCATCACCCGCGGGCCCTCGAATGGGCTGGGCACAATCTCTACCGGATGTAGCGAGGACAGCACCATGACCAAACAGAATCCCAAGGTCAACCTCATCCGTCAGGACGGCCGCGGGCGCTGGGCCGCCGCCATCGCGACTACGCTGACCATCCCACTGTTCGGTTGCGGCGATAGTGGCGTGAGCGCCGACAGCGCGTGCACGGTGCTCGCGCAAGCCCAGTGCAGCCGCCGTCAAGTGTGTGCCGACACCGTGGCCAGCCAGGGCGGGACCGCCACGTACCCCGACGGGGTCTACGTCTTGAAGAACTACGGCGACATGGCGACCTGCCTCGCCCGGCAGAAGCTGGCGTGCATGAACAGTGTCAGCGCACCGGGCACCGGCACATCCCCGGGACAGCTCGAAAAATGCGCCGCCGAATTCGCCACCTGGTCTTGTGTCGACTTGTTCGACAACGGGGCCAATCCGCCGCCAGACTGTGCGCTACCGGGCAAGCTCCCGAACGGCGCCGTCTGCGCCTTCGCCGGCCAATGCGCCTCCCGCTTCTGCTCGGGCACCAAGAATGCCGCGTGCGGCACTTGCGCCGACCAACCCATCGACGGCACTTCGTGTGCCACGTCGGGATGCGCGCCCGGCCAGTCCTGCAAGACCGAATCGAGCGGCGACATGCTTTGCCGCGATCGGCTTGCGCTCGGAGATGTCACGTGCACGAGCGATACGGTCTGCGATGCCTTCTCCTCCTGCGTGGGAGCGAGCGCGAGCGATCCGACCAAGACCGGGGTGTGCACTGCCTCCAGCACTTCCGTAGAAGCGGCGTGCGGCGGGACCAACCCCGGCTGTGTGGGCGACCTGGGCCTCGCCTGCCTCGGCGCGGCCGGCGCCAAGACCTGTGAGACGATCGCCTATGTCCACGCGCCCGCCGCCTGCGCCACGCTGCCCGACGCCTCGCGCGCCGATTGCGTCGCCGGAGACTGCTTCACACCGAGCGCCCCCGCCACGACCACCGATACCAATGCGACCTGCTTGGCCAAGGTCCAAGAAGGCGCTGCATGCGATTCCCAGGTTGGCCCGCTTTGTCTGGCGCCGGCGCGCTGTGTGCTCTCGGCGAGGGGCACGACCACCGGGACTTGCGTGCTTCCGCTCGCGTCGCTGTGCAACTAGACGGCGCGACGGGACGAGCTGGCCGACTGGTCTCTCGTCCCTCGCCAAGCTGTCATCCGGCCTGAGGCGGGAGGAATTTTCGAGCAGAGCGCGGGCTTTGGCGTTGTGGTCGCGGTCGCGCAGCCGCAGAGCGCGGCCAGCGTGGTCGAGGTGCTGTGGGCGGAATCGGCATCTGGGCGGATGCGTGCCGTCCGCCCCCGTGGAGGCACGCCGCGGGAGACGCGCTCTTCAGGCAGCAAGGTATTCGTACCTGTGGTGCAGGCCGCCGACTTCAGGCAGCCCTCGGGTCGCGAGCCGCGGTTCTCTACTTCTCGCTATCGAGCTGGGCCATCTGCTCGGCGGCGTAGCGCGTGCCCGCGACCGCGCTCTCGGGCACCAAGGCCTCGAGCGCGGCTGCGTCGCTTGGTGACATCGGCTTGTCGAGGGCTCCGAGCGCGTCCGCGAGCTGCTTGCGCGTCTTGGCGCCGACGAGCGGCACGAACCCGGGCTGACGCGCCCGCGCCCAGGCCAGGGCGAGCTGTCCGGTGCTCAGGCCACGGTCGGCGGCGAAGTGTTGCAGCTTCGCGACGACAGCGTCGTTCTGGCCGAGGTTGCCGGGCGAAAAGCGCGGGAAGTAGCCGCGCGCATCCCCCCGACCGCGGGGCTTGCTGCCGGTGAGCAGGCCGCGCGAGAAAATGCCGTAGAGGGTTGCGCTGATGCCCAGGCGAGTGAGGGCGGGAAAGATACTGCGCTCCGGCTCGCGACTGGCCAGGGAGTATTCGATCTGCAGGTCGACGATGGGGTGGACGCGCTGGGCGCGCGCGATGGTCTCCGCGCCGACCTCGGAGAGCCCGACGTGGCGCACGTGACCGGCCTTGACGAGCTCCGCGATGGCGCCGATGGTGTCCTCGATGGGTACCTTGGCATCGAGGCGCGAGGGCCGGTAGACGTCGATGGCCTCGACGCCAAGGCGCTTCAAGCTGTAGGCGCAGAAGTTCTTCACGGCCACGGGGCGCGTGTCGATGCCCAGCCAATTGCCATCGGGCCCGCGCAGGGCCCCGAATTTCACAGAGAGTTGCACCCGGTCGCGCCGGCCGGCGATGGCGCGGCCGATGAGCAACTCGTTGTGCCCCATGCCGTAGAAGTCGCCGGTGTCGATCAGGGTGACGCCGGCATCAATGGCGGCCTGAATGGTGGCGACGCTCTCGGCATCGTCGGTCGCGCCGTACATCCCCGACATACCCATGCACCCGAGGCCAAGCGGAAAGACCTCTGGCCCGGTCTGCCCAAGCTTCGTCGTCTTGCCTGGTGTCGCCATCGTCGATTGCTCCATTCGCTTTTGAATTCCGAGATTCGTAGACCACTCTATGTCACGCGGAAGCGCTCGGTGCCGCAAGGACGTTCGCACGATGGCGTGCCCACCTGGCCAGGGCCGTCACATGGGACCCAGGAGATCCAGCGGCGCGTGCCGTCCCGTCGAGAGGATGTTCTCGGGGAGGGAGAACGCGACGTAGCCTGCGCCCTGGCACTCGGCCACGAAGACCAGGTGGCGGATGCCGCTCAAATGTTTGGTTTCCTTTGCTACGTCGCCACGTGACGGCCGCGCAAACCGCGATCGAGAAGCCGCACAATTTCCCGATCCATCGAGTCTATTGCTGAACGAGGCCCCCATGTCTTCCACAGGCGACTGCGGCGGCTAGCCCGCAGGCCTCACCTGCCGCCGTCTTTGGTCTGGAAGCACGTCGCGGGATCGAAACGCGCGCAGACGCCCGCCTGGCACACGAGCGGGCTCCTGCAGGGCGTATTGCCGTCGCAGGCGCCGCCCAAGTCGACCTGGGCGGGTCCGACGCAGATGCCGTCATAGACGATGCCGCCGTCGCCGGCCGCGGAGGCGTTGGCGCAGCGGGCGTCGGGCGCGCACCTGCGCTCGCTCCCCGTCGCGTTCGAGCAAGCTTCGCCGATCCCGGCGCAAGGCCGGCAGCCGACTGGCCCTGCGGTGGTCTGATAGCAGAAGCTGCTCGCATCGCAGTAGGCCGTCCCGCAAGGCATGAGATCGCCGCACATCATGACCGGTCCGCCGTCGGTGGTGACCGGCCCACATTGCAGGCCGGCCGCGCACTGGATCGGATCGCCCATTGCCAGGCAGGGCTCGCCGTTGCGGGGGAGCGGCACACAGGTCCCGGCGGTGCCGGTTCGCGCGTTGAGCGCACACACCAGATCGCCCGTGCAACCGACTGGCGGATTGCCCCGAAGGTCGCAGGCCTCACCCGCGGCCGCGTGCGCGACCACGAGCGGCGTGGCCACGCAGGTCCGCGACGTTGGATGGCAGAGAGTGCCCGACGCGCAATGCCCGCCGCTGCCAGCGCACGACTCGCCCAGCCCCAGCGGCTTCGCGCAGGTTCCACACGTAGGGAAGAAGCTCGTGCAGAGGTTCGAGGCGCACTCGCTGGGGCCGCTGCACGGATCGCCGGCCGCGCCAAGGCCTCCGAGCATGCACTGGGTCGCGGTGCCCATGAGGAAGTCCGTGCACGAGGCGGCAGCAATCTGCTGTGCGCAAGCCTCGACGTTCTCCGCCGTCCGCACGGTGCGCGGGCCGAAGTAGTACTCTGGACAGTGGTCGGCGGCGAACTGCGCGCAATCGCCCACGTCGAACCCCTGGCAGACGTAGAGCCGCTCGCATTGTGCGATGACGGCGTCCCGGCAGGCTTCTAGCTCGGTCACGGCCGTCGAGACGTCGGGCGCCCGATCCAGCGGCGCCGCGACATCCCCGGCTCCGCCAGCCGCGGCTGCCCAGTCCATGCCGCCGTCACCGACGGTGGTCGCGCCGCCAGACGCAGTCGTGCTCCTGCCGCCCGCGCCGCCGACAGCCGCGCCACCCTGGCCGTCGCCCCCACTCGCGTGCCGAGTGGCAAGCAAGAGGGGAGTTCTCGAACACCCGACCGGCGCGAAGAGCAGCGCGCCCGCCATCCCGGCGACGGCCGTGGCAAGACAGGTCGGGGAACGACACGACATCGTCAAGCCTCCGCGCCGGCGCCTCGCTCAGCCCGTGACCGTGACGGTGTTGGTCACCGTGAGCGAATCGGTGACGGTGCTGGTGCCCCGCCCTGAAGTGTCGCCGGGAACCGCAAGCACTCTGCGATTCCCAGCGCGACCACCGCAGGCTGTGGGAGGGTGGCGGAGCGCAGGAAGTCCGAGCGCCCTTTTCGTGTCACCGCATCTCATCTCGGGTTGTCCGATAACGCTACGGCGCTCACCTGCGGCGCGCAAGTGCCGTCGGAGAGTGCCGTCGGGTTCAGTGCCGTCGGGTTCAGTGCCATCGGGTTCAACTGCCGTCGGGTTCATCGCCGGGTTGGACGGCGTCCCGCTCCTCGGGCAGTTCTCATCGGAAAGAACGTGAAGCCGGCCCCCTGCTTCCGAGCGCTGGATGCGTAGACACGCGCGATTTCGTCGGCGAAGAGCATCGGTGGATCAGGTTTGCGATTGAGGACGGCGCTGAGATTCTTGTCCTTCCTGATCCGATCGACCGCAACGAGCTCGGCCTCTTCGGTAGTTTCTGCCCTGACGAATCTCGTCGTGTAGAAGCCAAGTCGTGGCGCTTCTCCGTCCAGCTTCAGCAGGAAGTTCGGTGTGATGAGCACGAGCAGGCGGTTCAGGCATGGCGGCATGATGGCATCCTACATAGGTTCGGTCACGGCTGGGCAGGTTGTCGACCCTGCCTGGTCGAGTCGCGCGATCAGTTTCTGCACAGCACGCGATAACGAACGGAGAGCTGGCGAGAAGACCCCATGTTGGCCAAGTTTCCCGATGAGATCGCGCCCGTCGAAGCCGCGCGTCCTCCCGCAATCGTTTGACAATTCGCGCCACGAGTTTCCGGACAGCACGCCCCTTGCGTTTCCGGACAGCACGCCCCTTGCGCTCCCCGTCCCGGTCTTCGGTGTCGTCCTCGTCATCATCCTCGCCGCGCCTGTGACGTTGGTCGCGCTCTCGGCGCTGGTGATCCCTTGCGTTGTCCCGTCGGGAGCGCGAATCTTCGCGGTGCCTACCTGGAGGTCCATCCGATGAAGAGGCTCGTTCTCCTGTCGTCCATACTCGTCGCAGTCGCCGGCTGCGGGGCGCGCACATCGCTCGACACCTGCGCGCTGGGCAGCGAGGAATGCGCCTGCCTCGCCGGGGCGTGCAATCCCGGTCTCGTGTGTGTCGCGGACGTGTGCGTCAGCCCGCGGTCGCTGCCCGCCGGCAGCGGCGGTGCAGTGGGGACCGGCGGCTATGTCGGCACCGGCGGCCACGTCGGTAGTGGTGGGTACGTCGGCAGCGGTGGCCGCGTCGGAATGGGCGGCGTGATTGGAACGGGGGGCGTGTCATGGATGTCCAGCGGGGGCAGGACGGGGGCCGGCGGAAGCACCGCGATCGTCACCTTCATGAATGGCCAGGCCACCGGGTTGATGGACGGTTGGGGCTGGGCCTCTCTCGGGGCCAAGGATTCGCTGTACTCCCCCACCTGCGCCGGTCAGCCGATCACGGCGACAACCCCCTGTACCACGATGACGACCTGGTCCTCCAACAACGGACTCTGTATCACGGGCACGATTCCGGCGCTTCCCCCCGGTGCGACGGCGTCGGACTACAACGACAACTGGGGCATCATGGTCGCGGCGGAATGCCAGGACCCGCCGGCTCCGCTCGGCGGCTCCTTCCGATCCATCAACATCCAGCTCGACGGCTCGCCCACCAGCGGTTTGCGGGCTGTAGTCCATCGCTGGGGTGATCCGGAGGCGGCCAACTACTGCACGGCCATGACTTCGAACACGTCCATCGCCTTCACCGCGTTCAACACCGCTTGCTGGAACGGCTCGGGAACGCCGCTGACCCTCGGCGACGTCCCGAATCTCGACTGGATCGGCGTCCAGGTTCCTTCCGGCTCGTCGGCGGTCAAAGTCAACCTGTGCTTGGACGCCATCTTCCTCATCCCGTAGCCTCCCCCAAGGCATCGCCGAGGCAGTGGATTCACACCAACTNNCCCCCTCCAGGGCAGCGAAGGTTTCAAGCTGATGTACGTAGAGTGGAGCGGATCCCCGAAAAGTGCGGTTCATGCCGAGCTAGGCATAACCCACACTCTCGCCTGATCCTCTCCCCTCTTCACGAAGGATTGGCCGCAATGCACTTGCCGTTTACGCACGCGGGGACCATTTGCTCACAAGACGGAGCAGGCGGCGTCGGACAGGTCGCGCACCCGCTTTGCGCAGCTGAACTGAGATTGCTTACGAAGCTGGAGGACATCGTACTGGGCAGCGGAATGTTGCAGTTCCATACGCAGAGATTGTTCTCCGCCACGAGGACACAATCTGAGCTGTTCTTGCACCCGAGGGAGCTGTACTTGGTGAGCATGGAAGCGCGCATCGAGGCATAACTCTCCTGTCCCTGAGTGCACGCATTCGGCGGGTCAGCGACGCACGTTGGACAGCAGGCTCCCACGGCTGTTTCGAGGTGCGTTCCACTGGTACAAGTAAGATCGGGGCAAGGGTCACAGCCCGTGTCTGTACAAGCCGGACAACAAGCACTCGGATCTTGGACGATCTTTTTGCACGAAGACGGAATTGACGGACAGACCACCGTGGAGCAGGACAGTGCCCCGCCAGCACCCCCCGTAGCGGCGGCCCCGGCCCCACCGGTTCCAGTGACGCCGGCCCCACCGATTCCAGTGACGCCGGCCCCACCGATTCCAGTGACGCCGGCCCCGCCGGTTGTAGCGACGCCAGCCCCACCGGTTGCAG
>PNBO01000235.1 GCA_003136095.1 Myxococcales bacterium | reverse complement strand
GTGCATCGCGCGGTACATGCCGTAGGCCACGAACAGCCCGCCGAACAGGATCAGCTCGGTGAAGATGAAGATCCACATGCCCAGCTTCGCGCCGACGTAGTCGCGATGGGGCCCGGTGTGCGCACCGGCTTCCGCCTCGGCGCTCATGCCGCTGGCTCCTTGGATGGCGGGTTGAAGGTGTAGGGGGGCTCCGTGACGACGGGCGCCACGTCGAAATTCTCCACTGGCGGCGGCGAGGGAATCGTCCATTCCAGGGTCACGCCGCCCCACGGGTTGGCCGGAACATCGACCTTGCGAAAGAGACCGCGGACGAGGTTGGCGAACATCATCAGCAAGCCGGCCACCATGATCCACGAGCCGATGGTGGCGTGGATGTGGCCGCCGTGGAACTGAGGCAGGTGATCGTAGTAGCGCCGGGGCATGCCCTGCATGCCCAGCACCAGCATGCCGAAATAGAGCATGTTGAAGCCGACGAAGATATGGATGAACGCCACAATAGCCGTCCGCTCGTTGTAGCGGCGGCCGAACATCTTGGGATACCAGTAGTGCAGCGCCGCGAAGAAGGCGAAGCCGGTTCCGCCGAACATGACGTAGTGAAAGTGTCCGACGATGAAGTAGGTGTCGTGCAGGTGCACGTCCACCGCCAGCGCGCCCTGGAAGAGGCCAGTCAAGCCCCCGATGCTGAAGAGGAAGATGAAGCCGAGGGCGAAGAGCATGGGCGCCTTCAACTCAACCGAGCCCTTGTAGAGGGTCGCCACCCAGTTGAAGACCTTGATGGCGGAGGGGATGGCGACCAGGAAGGTCAGCAGCGAGAAGATGATGACCGCGGCCTGGCTCATGCCGCTGGTGAACATGTGGTGCGCCCACACCAGGGAGCCAACTGCGGCGATTGCCATGCTGGACATCACGATGGCCTTGTAGCCGAAGATGGTTCGGTGGGCGAAGGTCGGGATGATTTCGGAGACGGCGCCCATGGCCGGGATGATCATGATGTAGACGGCGGGGTGAGAATACGTCCAGAAGAGGTGCTGGTAGAGAATCGGATCGCCGCCGATGGCCGGGTTGAAGATGCCAAGCTTGAAGACACGTTCGAGGATGACGAGCAGGAGCGTGATGCCCAGAATCGGCGTGGCCAGCACCTGCACCCAGGCGGTGGCGTAGAGCGCCCACGGAAAGAGCGGCATGCGCATCCAGTTCATGCCCTCGGCGCGCATGCGGTGGATGGTGGTGATGAAATTGAGGCCGGTGAGGATCGACGAGAAGCCGATGACGAAGGCGCCGAGCACGGCCATGGTGACGTTGGTGTTGGTGGTCACGCTGTAGGGCACGTAGAACGACCAGCCCGTGTCGGGCGGCCCGCCGCCCGTGAATAGCGAGGTGATTGCGATGGCGCCGCCGCTCATGAACAGGTACCACGACAGCAGATTGAGGCGCGGGAAGGCGACGTCCTTGGCGCCGATGAGGATGGGCAGGAAGAAGTTGCCGAACACCGCCGGCAGGCCTGGGATGACGAAGAGGAAGATCATGATCACCCCGTGCAACGTGAAGAGGGCGTTGTAGGTGGTGGGCTTCATGAGCGTCGGGCCCATGGTCAGCTGCTCGAGGCGCATGAACACGCCGATGGTCATTCCGACCAGGAAGAAGGTCAGCATGGCGGCGAGGTACATCAGGCCGATGCGCTTGTGGTCGGTGGTCAAGAGCCACGAGAGGGGGCCCTTGCGCGCCGAGCCCCCATAGAAACTGGGTTGGCTCGCGACCGGGGCGGGGACGGCGGCGCTCAAGGCGACTCCTTGCTGTCGGACTTCCTACGTTTCTTGCGGGTCACGAAAAGCGCGATGCCGAACCCGGCGGCGAGCAGGATGGTGAAGGCGGCCGAGACGCGCGTGATATCGAGGAAGTAGCGGCGGCCGGCCGGATCGTAGCTGTAGCAGAACTTGAGAAAGCGGGCGATGGTCGGGCCGGTGCGCCCCTGCGAGGCCTCGGCCACCGCCATCTTCACGTCGAAGGGCAGGAAGGTCACGCCGTAGAGGTAGCGCGTGACCTTGCCTTCGGCCGACAGCACCATGATGGCGCCGGCGTGCACGTAATCGTCGCCGCGCTTGGCGAAGCGGAACCCGACGGAGTCGGCGAGGCGTTTGGTCGAGATGGGGTCGCCGGTCAAGAAGCGCCACCCGTTCTTGTTGAAGGCGGGGCCGAGCTGCTTGAGGTAGTTTTCCTTCTTGTGCCCGGCCAACTCGGCGTCGTCGCGCGGGTCGAAGCTGACAGTCACTACCTGGAAATCCTTGCCCGGGACTTGATCGGTCCGCTGCAACATCTCGGCCACGCCGTTGAGGAGTGGCGTGCACAGGCCCGTGCAGCGGAAATAGTTGAGGGTCAGGATGGTCGGTTTGTCGAGGAGCGAGCGCAGCGCGACTCGCTCGCCCTCCTCGTCAACCAGCACGAGGTCGAGGGGCACGCTTTGGCCCAGCTTCTCGTCCACGCCCACATCGAGCGGAGGCTCGGGCCGGGTTTCGGCGGCGGCTTCGGCAGCGAGAGCCGAGGTGAGCAGCAACACGATTCCGGCCAGTCGTTTCGTCATGGCGCACCCCCGTCGAGCGATGGTACCTCAGGCACGTCGGCCCCGAGCAGGGTGGCGGCGAGCGCGTGCCATTCTTCCAGGTGCAATCCCGTAAGCGCGGTGGAGAAGCCATTTCCGGGCACGCCCGCGGTCCAGGCGCGAGCGAGGGCGGCCAGATTCCCGCGATTGGCGGTGGCCGCGACGGTGCGCGCGGCCACGGCCGGATCGGCGATTACCCGGCGCAACAGCTCGGCGGCCTCCGACTTATCGTCGTCGGCCGGCAGCTTGAGCGGCGGCACGGAGGCTTGCTCCTGCACCATCTTCTTGATGGCCAGGCTCACCGGGATGCGATTGGGAATGTGGACCCCCTGCGAGCGGAACTGGTTGGCGAGCGCCGCGATGGCCGCGGGATCCTCGGCCCCGTGGTCGAAGGCCCCGAGCGAGCGGACGTAGTGGACGAGCGCCATGCGGTCCGCGGGCAGGATGAAATCGAACGGCGCCATGCCGGTGCCCTTACTGCCGGTCGTGACGGTCGTGAAGATGTCGGTCACGCGAAAGCCTCGCGTCCACTTGTCCGGCTGGGTGAAATTGCGCGGCTTGGGGTTCAGCGTCGCCACCGCTGGTCCATCGCCGCGACCACTGTCACCGTGGCACGAGGTGCAGTTCTGCTTGAACAGGGCCTCGCCGCGGGCGAGCAACTTGGCGTTCGCGGTCAGGACCGTGGCCGGATCCACGGGCGGCAGATCCTTGCCCTGGCTCGCTGGCGCCTCCGCCTGATCCAGCCAGCCCACGCTCGCAGCCGCGGGCTGGTCCGAGGGTGCGGGCAGGGGCGCGCGCCGCTCGCGCAGGAGCGCGGGCACGACGATGAGGCCGAAGAGCAAGAAGGTGACGGCCACGCCCGAGGCAACGGCGTAGCGGTTGGCCAGCCCTTCGGCTTCCCCGCGCCAGCTCGACTTGCGCTCGCCGCTCATAGCTGCCACTCCAATCCCCTGGCGAGCAGCGGATCGCCCACCGGCATGTCGGCGCCGCGGCTCATGGCGCGCCGGATCTGCAGGAAGCCAAGGCCCAGGAACAGGCAGGCCATGACCAGCTCGGGCCAGCCGAGGAGCGGCCCGGCGCCGAGCGCCGGGAAGATGAGCCAGTACAGATCTACGAAATGCCCGAGCAGGATCGAGAGCATGGCTATGCGCAGGAGGCGCGGACTCTTCTTGCCCACGCTGCCGATGAGCAGGAAGAACGGCAGGAAGAAATTGAAAACCGTCAGCGACAGCGCCACTGGATACCACGCGCCCTCGATCCGGTGCTTGAACCACACCACTTCCTCGGGCAGGTTCGCGTACCAGATGAGCATGTACTGGGCGAAGCCGATGTAGGAGTAGAAGACGGTGAAGGCCAGGCCGAGCGTGCCGAGGTTGTAGTAGTGCTTGTCCTTGACCTCGGGCAGGCGGCCGCGGCGGATGAGACCGAGCACGCCCAGGGTCATGGCGGCGATGCCGGACACGAAGGTGCCGGCAAAGAGATACACGCCGAACATGTCGCTGTACCATTCGGGCTCGAGGCCGGAGATCCAGTCGAAGGCGACGATGGTGACCGTGAAGAAGAAGACCACCATGAAAAACGGCGCCAGCTTGCGCGCGCGCACGGTGTACGCCGGATCCTTGCTCTCGTCCTGGCGCAGGGAGCCGCGCACGTAGAACCGGTAGAAGAGGAGCCACGCGCCGGCGCAGATGGCCAGGCGGATGACGAAGAAGGGCACGTTCAACCAGGGCGTCTTGGCGACCAGAATGGGATTGTGCTTGGCTTCCTCGTATGTCCACGGGAAGAGGACCGGCAAGGCCAGCAGGGCGACGAGCAGCAGTGGGATGGCGAGCGGAATCAGCGAGGCAAGCCGCTCGGGTACGCGGCGCATGGGCACGCTCCAGTGCGCGCCGACCAGTCGCTCGAGCGCGACGAGGAAGAGATTGCCGAGGCCGAGCGTGAGCAAGAAGAGCGTCCACACCAGCCAGTTGGCCCAGAAGCGCGCGGGGCCTTCGCTGGCATAGACGGCCGCGGCGCCGGCCCCGCCGAGGACGGTCAGGCCGAGAAGGACATTGCGCACGAGGGTGGAGCGAGGTCGGTCCGTCGTCATCGCAAGTCCTCGTCCTTGGCGTTTTGCGAACGCTGCAGGATGCGCACGTAGTGCACGGCGGCCCAGCGGTCGTTTTCGTCCAGATCCGGCGCGTAGCTCGGCATGGCGTTCTTGCCGCGCACGAGCACGCCGTAGATATAGCCATCGGGCCGGCCACGCATCTCGTTTGACAGCAGGTTTTTGGGCTTGGCCCCGTAGGCGTGCGAGAGTTGCGCGACGCCGTCGCCGACCGGACCGTGGCAGATCGCGCAGTGGTCGTTATAGACCTTGCGGCCGCGCTCGGCGGTGTGCTGGGTGAGCGGCAACGGATTGCTGAGCAGGGCGCCGGCCTCCTCGGGGGCGGTGAAGGCCGGGGGCAGATGCCCGCGCGCCACCGTGCCGGCGACCGCCGGGCGCATGCCGCGACTGTCGGCGAAGAAGCTGCTCGAACGGAAGGCGTTGAGCTTGGGTTGGTCGTGCATTTTGAGCATGGGTGGCACGATGGGCACCACCTTGATCGCGGCATAGATGCCAAGGCCAGACACCACGCAAGCCGCGGCGATCGCCGCGCCGGTGCGCAGCAGGCCGACGAGGCTGAGCGGGCGGTCCCAGGTGGGAACCGGCACGATCTCGACCGACTCCGCGCCCTCCACGAGCAGGGCTTGTTTGGCAGCCTCGGTGTCGAAGTCATCGCCCGTGCTCTCGATGCTGAGCGCGAGCTTGTCGCGGGTGATGTCTTCGATGGCCCGGCTGTGCAGCACCGGGTGGCCGAAGAAGGGCAGCTTGTTGAAGGCGAAGAGCATGGCCAGGCCCGCGGTGAAGGTAGCGAAGAGCACCGTGACCTCGAACATCACGGGCACGAAGGCCTGCCACGAGAACAGCGCCTTGCCGCCGGTGACGAGTGGGTAGTCCACCGCGCTCACCCACCCCTCGAAGACCAGCGCCAAGAACGCGCCCAAGAGCCCCATGCCGAGCACGAGCTTGCCGAGGCTCGACGGGGCCAGCCCGAGGGCGCGGTCGAGGCCGTGCACCGGGTAGGGCGTATAGGCTTCCAGGCGGCCCAGCTTGCGCGGGCGAATCTTGTCGGCGGCGTCTACGATCTTCTGCGCGTCGGAGAACAGGCCGAGAACCGCGAAAGTGGGGTTAGGCATGGCCACCTCCGTCCCCAGCCTGGGCGCCGGGCAGGCTGGCCTTCATCTCGCTGGTGGCGATGACCGGCAGGACGCGCGCGAAGAGCAGGACCAGGGTGAAGAACAGACCGAACGAGCCGAGCAGGACGCCGAAGTCGATCTTGGTCGGGATGTACTTGTGCCAGGCCGAGGGCAAGTAGTCCTGGCTAAGCGAAATCACGATGATCACGAAACGCTCCATCCACATGCCCAGGGTCACGGCGAGCGCAACGAAGATCATGACCGGGATCGACCGGCGCAAGCGGCGGAACCAGAAGAGCTGTGGGATGATGATGTTGCAGGTAATGGTGGTGATGCCGGCCCAGCCGTAGAAGCCCGAGACGTAGTTCTTGAAGGTGTGCTGGATGTACGGATTGGCGCTGTACCAGGCCGTGCCCCCCTCCATGCAGTACGCGTAGCCCATGATGCACGACATGGCCAAGATGAGCTTGTTCATGGTGTCGAGGTGGTTGTCGGTGATGAGGTTCGCGAGGTTCATGGTCTTGCGAACCACGATGAGTGCCATGACCACCATGGCGAAGCCGGCGAAGATGGCGCCGGCGACGAAGTAGGGCGGGAAGATGGTCATGTGCCAGCCGGGCACCAGCGACACCGCGAAGTCGAACGACACCACGCTGTGCACGCTGATGACGAGGCCGGTGGCGAGGCCCGCGAGAAGCAGGTAGGCCTTGTCGTAGTGGACCCAGTGCGAGGCCGCGCCGCGCCAGCCCAGGCTGGCGATGGTGTAGATGCGCTTGCGCAGCCCTTCGGCGGTGCGGTCGCGCAGCGACGCGAAGTCGGGCACCAGGCCGAGGTACCAGAAGACCAGCGACACCGAGAAATAGGTGGTGACCGCGAAGACGTCCCAGATGAGTGGCGAGCGGAAGTTCACCCAGATGCCGCGCTCGTTCGGATACGGGAAGAGCCAGTAGGCGAACCACGGCCGGCCGGTGTGCAGGACGGGAAAGATGCCGGCGCACATGACGGCGAAGATGGTCATGGCCTCCGCGAAGCGGGCGATGGCGTTGCGCCACTTCGCACGGAAAAGAAAAAGGATGGCTGAAATCAGCGTGCCGGCGTGGCCGATACCGACCCAGAAGACGAAGTTGATGATTCCGAAGCCCCACGCCACGGGCCGGTTGTTCCCCCAGGTACCGATGCCGTACCAGAGCGTGTAGCCCATGCAGAATCCACCGATGGCGAGAGCGGTCAGGGTCACGCCGAGGGCGATGTACCAGGCGCGCGGCGGCCGGCGGCCGGGAAACTGCAAGACCTGATCGTCGAGCGAGGCGGGCGTGACCCGCCCTTCGATGAGCTGCATGGGCGCGAGGGCTTCCGGCAGGGGCGCGGCTGCGGAGATCATCGCTCGCCTCCCTCGCGTCCGGAGGGATTCTTGAGCGCGGCCAGGTAGGTGATGGCCGGCTTGGTGCCCAGTTCCTCGAGCACGTGGAAGCCGCGATTGCTGCGCGAGAGTTTCGACACTTCGCTCTTGGGATCGCTGATGTCCCCGAAGACGATGGCGCTGGCCGGGCACGCCGAGGCACAGGCGGGCACTACGTCGCTGTCGCGCAGGCCGCGCCCGTCGCGCTTGGCCACCTGCTCGGCGTTGCGAATGCGCTGCACGCA